>NZ_AYLO01000100.1 GCF_000496735.2 Methyloglobulus morosus KoM1 | reverse complement strand
GTAAACCCTTGTGCTGCAAACCATTTTGGTAGTTTTTCCAAAGGGCAATATGCGGCAAAACCACTAAATTGTACAGATTTCATGGATTTTTGTCACGCAGTCTTTTGTTGTATGTAGTCTCCATGACTTATGCGGTATAGGTACTGGGAAAGCGCTTTTATTCTTGAAGACAGTTCTGTGATATCTTTAGCCCAATTAATATTTACATTAAGCCCTGTTATCTGTAAATCATGAACCAAATATTTGATGTAGTCATTGTCGGTGGCGGCATGGTGGGTGCTGCGGTGGCTTGTAGCTTGGGCGGCAGTTCGCTGCAAGTGGCAGTGATTGAGAATGCGCCGCCGCCGCCCTTTTCACCGGACCAACCCCATGATCTACGCGTTTCCGCATTGAGTATTGCGTCCAAAAAAATACTTGAAACGGTCGGGGCTTGGCAAGGCATAGAAAGTCGTAGGGTTTGCCCATTCCGCCGGATGCGCGTGTGGGAAGCAGCAGGGGATACCGAATTTTGCAGCGATGACATTAACTATCCGCAACTGGGTTACATCGTAGAAAACAGGGTAATTCAATTGGCTTTGCTTGAGCGTTTGGCTGATTTTGACAACATCACCCTGATTTCTCCGGCTGTCATCAATAAGATACGTTATTCAATAGGTCAACCATCAGAACTGACTTTGGATGATGGTCGCGTGCTATCGACAAAAATCCTGGTTGCCGCAGATGGCGGGCAATCCCGCGTCAGGCAGGCGGTCGGTTTGGGGGTGACCAGTTGGGATTATAAGCAACATGCCCTGGTGATTTACATTGAGACGGAATACGGCCAGCAAGATATTACCTGGCAACGGTTTGTGCCGACGGGGCCGCAGGCTTTCTTGCCATTGACTGGGCATTATGGCTCAATCGTCTGGTACCACTCGCCGGATGAAGTGAGCCGGTTGAAAGCGTTGCCGCTCAACGATCTGAAAAATGAATTAATGGCGGCATTTCCAGAAGCGTTGGGACAAGTAAAAACCGTATTGGCGACGGCAAGTTTCCCCTTAAAGCGCCAACACGCGCAAGCTTACGTCAAGCCCGGCTTGGTGTTGGTGGGGGATGCCGCTCATATGATTAACCCTTTGGCGGGGCAAGGGGTTAATATTGGGCTGCTGGATGCCGCCGCTTTGGGCGAAGTGTTGGTCGATGCCGTCAAGCAGGGTGTTGATCCCAGTGACCTAAAGGTGTTAAGGCAGTACGAAAAAATGCGCCGCAACGAGAACCTGAAAATGATGACGGTTATGGATGTGTTCTATCAGGTTTTCAGCAACGAAGTCTTGCCCGTGAAATTTTTAAGGAATCTGGGGTTGGGGCTGGCGGAACGGGTTTTGCCGGCAAAGCATAAGATGATGCGGATGGCGATGGGGTTGGAAGGCAAACTCCCCAAGCTGGCGAAAGGGACGCCGATTATTTGACCGCATACGTTGTTTTTTTTGGCTTTATGTTATCCAAAACATAGATGAGTTCATCCCGCAGTCGTTCTTGTCTGTCGGGGTCAGAGAGGGGTTGCGATTGTAAGTCAGTAATATGGAACATATCTTCGACCCGGCTTCCTATCGTAGTTATTCTTGCGCTATGCAGGTTGATGTCGTTCTTGTTAAAAACCCTGCCGACTTGGGAGAGTAGCCCTGACCTGTCGGTTGTAATAAGCTCAAGGATAGTCTGTTTGTTCAAAGGATCGGGATGGAACTTGATGTGGGTGGGGATAGGAAAGTGCTTGGCTTGCCTGGAAAGACGGTGGATATTGCGGTGTTCTTTCACTGTCTGGTGCAATAAGTTGTTGCGTAAGGCATTGCAGATATGGGTGACGCGATATTTGTCGTTGATGGGTTCCCCTGATTGTTCAAGCACTTGGAAGGTGTTGAGGACGTAATTGTCGTTAGTGGTCATGATTCGTGCATCCAGGATGGTCAACCCCAATTGATCCAGGGTCGCCGTGCTTAGGGAAAATATGGCCCCCACATTCTTGGCATAAACAAAGATTTCCGCACTACCTCGGCGGGTTTGCGAGCGCAGGATAACTAAAGGTAAATCGGTTTCGCTAGCCTTTGCTATGGCGGACGTTTGCCAAACTATTTCATCGGTGGAATAACGCAAGAAATAGTCGCCGCTTACATGATGTTGCCATATTTTTTCGAGCTCGGGTTCGGTGAACCCTTGTGCAATAAGTTCATCAGTCGCTTCTTTTTTGTGCTCCAGGCTTCGGTCTTTCAGGGCGAGCGGGTTTTGTAACCCTTTGCGTAATGCGCTGTGCGTTGCCGAGTAAAGCTCCTTAAGCAGCGAATCTTTCCAGGCGTTCCAAAGTTCCGGGTTAGTCGCCCTGATGTCCGCAACGGTCAGCAGATAGATATGGTTAAGGTATTCGATGCTGCCAACCTTTTGGGCAAATTCGTGGATTATGTCCGGGTCGCTGATGTCTTTACGTTGTGCGGTCATCGACATTGCCAGATGATTGCGTACCAGCCAGGTGACGAGCTTTGTGTCATGCGCGGAAAAATCGTGTTGCTTACAGAAGCCTTTGGCGATTTCCTCGCCTATTGCGGAATGATCACCTTTCAGCCCTTTGGCTATGTCATGGAATAGCGCCGAAATAAATAAGATTTCCTGCTTATTGATTAAAGTAAACACGTCGCTACAAAAAGGCAATTCGTGCTGGTGCTTTTCAAGCGAGAAGCGGCGTAGGTTACGGATAACGAACAGCGTATGCTCATCCACCGTGTAAATATGGAACAGGTCGTACTGCATGCGGGCAACGATATTGGCAAAGCTGGGCAGGTAGGCCGCTAATACGCCGTAACGGTTCATCCGCCTCAATTGCGTGGTGATACCGTGCGGTTGCCGGAAAATCTCCATAAACAAGTGGTTTGCCGCCTTGTTTGTCCGAAATGAATCGTCAATAAGGTACAGGTTTTTTCGGATAAGTCGGATGGTCGTGGCCCGGATCCCTTTTAGGGTTGTATTTTTTTGGAGGATTAGAAAAATCTCAAGCAGGGCCAAGGGTTGGCGTTCAAAAACCTTGTTGTCTATGGCCTCGATGTGCTGGTTGATGACGACAAAATGATGGTTGAGCGGTTCTGCTTCCTCCTTGCTATTATCGCCAATGACAAAGCGTTCGTTGAACAACTGCAACAACATTTCGTTAAGTCTTTGCAGTTCAAGGATGGTCTTGAAATAAAACTGCATGAATTGCTCGACATCTTCGTTATACAGCGGATTTCCCGCGCTGAAGCCGAATTGGCGGGCCAGGTCGCGCTGGTAATCGAAAATCAGCCGATCTTCACTGCGCCCGGTCAGAAGATGCAGGGCAAAGCGTATTCGCCACAAGACGTGCAGGGCGGCGATGAGTTGATTGTATTCGGACTCCGGCAAAAAACCGTATTGGATCAATTCCCGCAAGGTCTTGGAATTGTAGTGCCGCTTGAACACCCAGGTGATGACTTGCATGTCACGTAATCCGCCAGGGCCTTCTTTGATATTGGGCTCCAGGTTGTAGGCCGTGTTGTGGTATTTGGCGTGGCGTAGTTGTTGTTCCTGCATCTTTGCCGCAAAAAACTGGTCGGAAGGCCAGATTTTGTCGGGTGTTATTTCATCCTTCAGTTTTTGGTAAAGTGCGGCACTACCAATAATCAGGCGGTTTTCCATGATGCTGGTCATGATAGTCTGGTCGGATTGGGCTTCCAATACCGTTTGTTCGACCGAGCGTACGCTTTGCCCTGGTTTAAGGCCTATATCCCAAAGAAACGTCAGGAAATTTGTCAGGATTTCTTGATACTCGGAAACATTTCCGCTATCCAAAAGAATGACAAGATCGATATCAGAATGTGGGAATAGCTCCCGCCTCCCGTAACCGCCAACGGCAATTAGGCAGAGGTTTTCAGCGTGGTTGCCGAGAAAATGCCGCCAACTTGCGGCCAGTATCCCGTCGATAAAATCGGAATTATCATTGAGCAGGTCTTTGACGGATTGGTGCGGATCAAATTTTTGTTGCAGATCAAGGTCTTTTTGTTTGATAAGCTGCTTGAATTCCTGCACTTTTGTCTTGATTGAAAACCAAGCGTCAGTGGTCGGTTTGCTCATGCCAAGCCCTGTTCTTCCTGGCGCAAGGTAAGGATTTCGTAACCATTTTCAGTGACCAGCACCGTATGTTCCCATTGTGCTGACAGGCTGTGGTCTTTGGTGACTGCCGTCCAACCGTCTGACAGCACTTTGACGTGCCGTTTACCTTGGTTGAGCATGGGTTCAACGGTAATGATCATACCTGCTTCAAGGGCTTCGCCCTCACCAGCCTTTCCGAAATGCAGGACGTGTGGGTCTTCATGGAAGTTTTTGCCTATGCCGTGCCCGCAAAACTCCCTGACCACGGAATAGCGGTTGCTTTCGGCAAATTTTTGTATGGCGTGGCCGATGTCGCCCAATGTCGCGCCATGTTTGATTTGCTGAATGCCCAGATACATGGCTTCTTGGGTGATTTTAATGAGGCGCTTTGCATGGGGGCCGACTTCACCGACACAGAACATTTTACTGGTGTCGCCATGATAGCCATCTTTTATGATAGTGATGTCAATATTTACAATATCGCCGGATTTAAGTTTTTTATCGCTGGGAATGCCGTGGCATACGGTATGGTTAACGGATGTGCAGATGGATTTGGGGAAGCCGCGATAGTTGAGGGGGGCTGGTATTGTCCCTTGGACGTTCACGATATAGTCATGGCAGATGCTGTTCAGCTCCTCCGTGGTGATTCCCGGCCTAACATGCGGCTCGATCATTTCCAATACGTCGGCGGCCAGTTTCCCGGCAATCCGCATTTTTTCAATTTCAATTTCGGTTTTGATGATAATAGGCATGGAACGGGTTCAATGTACAAGGATCGGGGTGCAAAGATAAGGGGCTGAGGCAAAAAAACACACAGTTTTGAACCTCGCACCCTGATCCTTGTGCCAATAATCTCATGAGTTTAACAGACTTCGGCTTGTTGTAAAAAGCTGATTATGGTATAAAGACGAGTTGATTTACACAACAAATACTCACGCCTATCGTCACGCTTGGTAGGGTGCTGGCTTTTAAAACTTAAGGCTGGTTACCAGGCGGGATAAGCGGAGGCTTAACCCAACCCGAAACATAGGTTTCGGAAATACAATCTTTAGGAGTAATGAATGTCGGCAGTAACCATGCGTCAAATGCTAGAAGCGGGCGTCCACTTTGGACACCAGACCCGTTATTGGAATCCCAAAATGGCTAATTACCTGTTCGGTTCCCGTAACAAGATCCATATCATTAATTTGGAAAAAACGCTTCCCATGTACAATGACGCGATGAACTATTTGGGTCAGATGGCAGCAAACAAAGGCACCGTACTGTTTGTGGGCACAAAGAAATCGGCACGTAAGGCCGTTGCGGAAGAAGCCTTGCGTTGCGGGATGCCTTATGTCAATCATCGCTGGTTAGGCGGCATGTTGACCAATTTTAAGACCATCAAAAAATCGGTTTCTCGCCTAAAAGAGCTGGAAGCCATGAAAACGGATGGCACGTTATACCAACGTTTCGGCAAAAAAGAAGCATTGGGTATGGAACGTGAACTCGAAAAGCTGGAACGAAGCTTGGGCGGCATTAAAGACATGAAAGGCGTTCCTGATGTGATTTTCGTAATGGATGTCGGATACGAAAAAAATGCCATTGGGGAAGCCAAAAAGCTGGGTATTCCCGTGGTCGGTGTTGTTGACTCCAACAACTCACCAGAAAATGTTGATTACATCATACCCGGCAACGATGATTCGATAAGGGCAGTAAAGCTCTATTGTGAAGGCGTTGCGGCGGCGGTCATTGATGCCAAATCTGCTGCTTTGGGCATGTCCGCAAAGGCGGATGATTTTGTTGAAGAAACCGCAATAGAATCACAAGCCGACTAGGCTAGTTTAGCCCGCCTCTATCGGCGCAGGCACTGACATTGGTCGATAAGCGCCTCCTTAATGGGGGCGTTTTTATAGAGTAAACACACAAGAGATTAGAGTATGAGCGAAACAATTAGCGCGGCAATGGTCAAGGAACTGCGTGAGCGCACAAGTTCTGGCATGATGGAATGCAAGAAAGCCTTGGTGGAAGCCAATGGCGATATGGAATTGGCTATTGAGAACATGCGTAAATCCGGCCTTGCCAAGGCGGACAAAAAATCAGGCCGTATTGCAGCAGAAGGCATTATTGGCGTTAAGGTGAGTGCAGATGGCAAAACCGTCGCTATGGTGGATGTCAATTGCGAAACAGATTTCGTTGCTAAAGCTGATGATTTCGTGAGATTCGTCAACAGTATCAGCACATCGTTATTGGCCGAAACCGTTACAAATGACGAAGAATTGCTGGTTATGAAGCTGGGTGACGGGCAAACGGTCGACGAATTGCGCAGGAATTTGATTGCCAAGTTAGGTGAAAACATTGCCGTTCGACGTTTCCAAAAATACCAGACTGAAACAGGCGGCACCGCCTGTTACTTACATGGCAGCAGGATAGGGGTGATAGTCGAATTGACAGCAGCCAATCCTGAACTAGGCAAAGACATCGCCATGCACATCGCTGCAAGCAAGCCGATCTGTGTGTCCGAAGACCAAGTTTCTGCGGAAACCATCGAAAAGGAAAAAGACATTTTCCGGGCGCAAGCGGCTGAAAGCGGCAAGCCCGCCGATATTATCGAAAAAATGGTGACCGGTCGCATCAGCAAGTTTTTTGCCGAAGTTACATTGCTAGGCCAGTCATTCATTAAGGATGATAAGTTGACTGTGGGCAAATTGGCGGCATCTAAAAATAATGGCGTCGTGCGCTTTACCCGCTTTGAAGTTGGCGAAGGCATAGAAAAGAAAGAAGAAAACTTTGCCGAAGAAGTGATGGCGCAGGTAAGGGGCAGCTAGTATTAGCAATGAAGCTTTGAACTAGCTGTTTTCGTTCGTGGTTAGATAGGTTTGCCACGGCGGAATCAGCGAGCTCAATACGGACGGATCTACAGGCCCGTTCGTCGGGCTTACCGAGTGGTACTTGTCTCAGAGCTTATGCCAGTATCCTTTAAGTTAAGCCCAGGACAAACAAAAATTAATCCACTATGACCAACACAATTTGCCAAAGAATATTGCTGAAATTGAGCGGTGAAGCTTTAATGAGCGATGCCGGAGGCAGCATTGATGCTGACATCCTCAAAAGATTAGCAACGGAAATCATCGAATTATGCGGCATGGGCATTCAGGTGGGTTTGGTCATTGGGGGCGGCAATATTTTGCGTGGCGCCCAAAAAGCGGCGGAAGGCTTAGATCGGGTGACAGGCGACCAGATGGGCATGTTGGCGACGGTCATCAATGCTTTGGCAATGCAGGATGCGCTGGAAAAGTTGGGGCAGCCAGTCAGGGTGATGTCCGCCTTGAAAATCAACCAAGTTTGTGAAGACTATATCCGTCGCCGTGCCGTCAGGCATTTGGAGAAAGGTCGGGTGGTCGTATTTGCGGCGGGGACGGGAAACCCGTTTTTCACCACTGATTCCGCCGCCAGTCTTCGGGCAATTGAGATCAATGCAGAATTGATGATTAAAGCCACTAAAGTTAAAGGCGTGTATTCTGCCGATCCTGAAAAAGCCAAGGATGCGATTTTTTATCCGCGCTTAACTTATGACGAAGCCTTGGACCAACGCCTGAATGTCATGGATACGACCGCGCTGGTATTATGCCGGGATAACAACGTCCCCATGAGGGTAATGAACATATTTGAACAAGGGGCCATTAAAAGATTGATGCTGGGCGAAGAAATCGGCTCCCTTATTGAGCGAGGAACGTAACATGATTAGCGATATTCAACAAGGTGCAGCTACCCGCATGGGCAAAAGTATCGAATCCCTGAAACACGAATTCTCCAAGATCAGGACAGGGCGCGCGCATCCCAGCCTGCTGGACCAAATCACCGTTTCTTATTACGGTAATGAATCCTCCTTGTCGCAGGTTGCCAATATCGCTGTGGAAGATGCTCGGACCTTGACTATTACACCATGGGAAAAAGCGATGGTTCAGGTCATCGAAAAAGCCATTTTGAAGTCCGACCTGGGCTTGAATCCTGCCACTAATGGCATGGTGATCCGTATTCCATTGCCTTCGCTTACGGAAGAACGCCGCCGTAGTTTGGTCAAAGTTGTCAAAAATGAAGCCGAAAATGGTCGGGTCGCCATTCGGAATATTCGCCGCGATGCCAATGCGGAAATTAAGGAAGCACTGAAAGAAAAGTTAATTTCCGAAGATGAAGCGCATAGTGCAGAAGAAAAAATTCAGAAGATAACTGATCAGTACATTAAAGAAGTCGAAAAATTGCTGGAAACTAAAGAAGCCGACCTATTGTCAATTTAGCAAGGAATCCCTATGGCTACTGGTGACAACGATATTATGGTAAGCGAAAACGGTATTCCGCGCCACATCGCGATTATCATGGATGGGAATGGGCGTTGGGCTGAAAAACGGTTTATGCCACGTGCTTTCGGTCATCAAGCGGGTGTCAAGGCGGTCAGGAAGATCGTTGAACACGCAGGGAATTTAGGTGTTGAAGTGCTGACTTTGTTCGCTTTTAGTAGCGAGAATTGGCGGCGACCTAAAGAGGAAGTTTCCTTATTGATGTCGTTGTTTGTCGAAACCCTGCAAAGGGAAATCGATACGCTGGATAAAAATGGTGTGCGCTTACGCTTTATCGGCGACAGGACGGCTTTCCCCGATGTCTTGCAAGATAAGATGCGAGTGGGGGAAGAGCAAACTAAAGACAATAAAGCCTTAACCCTGGTCATAGCCGCTAATTACGGTGGACATTGGGATATATGCCAAGCGTTCCAAAAAGTTATCGATAAAATGGCTACGGACGGATTAAGCCGGCAAGTTATCAGTCCAGAGCTTATCCAGGAACATTTATCGACAGCAGGTTTACCAGACCCCGACCTTTTTATCAGGACGGGTGGTGAAGAACGGGTCAGCAATTTTTTGTTATGGCAACTGGCTTATACCGAACTTTATTTTACGACGACACTCTGGCCAGACTTTGACCAGGACTCATTGGACGATGCTATCAACAGTTTCAAAGGCCGACAACGGCGCTTTGGGTATACTGGCGAGCAAATACTCAACAAATCGGCTTCACTTTAACTTTAAGACAATAACAAAAATGTTACAACAACGCGTAATTACGGCCACCATCTTAGCGGCCTTGGTGGTGACGGCAGTTTTTAAATTGCCCGGCGATTATTTTTCTTTAATTTTAGGGCTGATTATCCTGGTGGCCGCATGGGAATGGACTCATCTTATCGGCATCAATGCGCCATCCCGAAAATATTTATTCTTATTGGGCCTTCTTTTACCCATGCTATGGATACAGTTTTGGACGCAATTCTTGGAAGGCCTGCAATATGTGATAGAAACAGCGCAACAAGACTTGTACCAACACGCCAAGAAAGTGGGTTGGATATCCATCAGTTCATTTATGGAATACTTGAATATACCTGATGTTAGGTTGTATTCGGGCGTGTTGGAATGGTTGGTTATCCTGCCGGTTATTTTTTGGGTGCTGGTTATGGTGTTGATCAAACACTCCCCGACAGGCGTATTGAATCTGGAACTGAAACCACGGCAAAAAGCATGGATGGGCTGGTTCGTCTTATTGGCGGCGTGGATGTTTTTGGTGCGTCTCAGGGTGCTTTATGGGCCTGAAATGGCGATGTATTTCTTGATCCTAATCTGGGTGGCAGATATATCCGCGTTCTTTGTCGGGAAAATGTATGGCAAGACGAAGCTCGCGCCGGAGATCAGCCCAGGCAAAACGATGGCAGGATTTTACGGTGCATTGGCTTCAGCGATTGTTTGTGGTGTGCTGGTGAGCCTTTTATATGGATTTCCGCTCATGAACGCATCGGACTTTATTTTGCTGTCGGTATTGACCGTATTGATTTCTATTTATGGCGACTTGTTCTTCAGCGTCGTCAAACGCCAAAGCGGAGTCAAGGAAAGCGGTTCCATACTGCCTGGGCATGGCGGACTCCTTGACCGCATAGACAGTATGATAGCCGCAACGCCTTTTTTCTACGCAGGTATCTTTCTGATTTACAGGATAATCGAAGATGCCCAGGCGACTGGTGTTGCCGGATGAAAGGCTTATGCATTTTGGGCGCAACAGGCTCAATTGGGGTAAGCACCTTGGATGTCGCGGCGCGGCATCCACACCTTTATAAAGTCATTGCCTTGACCGCAAATTCCAATATTGATGTCTTATTTCAGCAATGCTTGGCGCACCATCCCCAGTATGTTGTTGTCGTAAACGAAAGCAAATCCCAAGAATTCCAACAGAAAATCAGCCATTCTCAAGTATCCGACATTAAGGTTCTGACCGGTGCGGAAGCTCTGGAAATAGTAGCCACCCTGGATGAAGTGGACTCGGTGATGGCAGCAATCGTTGGCGCGGCAGGCTTGTTGCCTAGCCTTGCCGCCGCAAAAGCCGGAAAAACCGTGTTGCTTGCCAACAAGGAAGCCCTGGTCATGTCTGGGGACATTTTCATGGACGCAGTCACCGCATCGGGCGCACATTTGCTGCCGATTGATAGCGAACACAATGCCATTTTCCAATGCATGCCCGCCCATTATAAGACGGGTACGGACGGCAAGCAGGTCAGGCGCATCCTGTTGACTGCGTCGGGTGGGCCGTTCCGCGAAATGCCTATTGAGAAGATGGCTGATGTTACACCAGAACAAGCGGTCGCCCACCCCAATTGGGACATGGGCAAAAAAATCTCCGTGGATTCGGCCACCATGATGAACAAGGGCCTGGAAATGATTGAAGCCTGCCTGTTGTTCAACATGTCGCCCGAGCAGATACAGGTCGTTATCCATCCGCAAAGCGTCATCCATTCGATGGTCGATTATGTCGATGGTACGGTGTTGGCGCAAATGGGCAATCCCGATATGCGAATACCCATCGCCCATGCGATGGCGTGGCCGGAACGGTTTGACTCGGGAGCCAAACCGCTCAATATCTTTGATGTCCGCAGGATGGATTTTGAAGAACCGAACCTCCAGCGTTTTCCCTGCTTACGCCTTGCTTATAAGGCCATCCATGCGGGCGGGACGATGCCGACCGTGCTGAATGCCGCTAACGAAATTGCAGTCGAAGCCTTCTTGGACCGCCGTGTAAAATTTACCGATATTCCCGTGATTATCGAACAGTGTATGGACGCTATAGCCGTCGCCGTGGCAGACACCTTGGCGGTTATCCTGGATCACGACCAACAAGCCAGGACAGTTGCCAAACAGATAATTGCTGATAGGCTTAACTAATGGAAATGTTGCACACCCTGTTTTTTTTCGTCGTCGCCATCGGCATCCTGATTTCATTCCATGAATTCGGGCACTTCTGGGTTGCACGCAAAACGGGGGTTAAAGTCCTTAGATTTTCGGTAGGTTTTGGCAAGGTATTGTGGTCGCGCCAGAAAAATCCAGACGATACCGAATACGTCTTGTCGGCAATTCCCTTGGGCGGTTACGTCAAGATGGTGGATGAACGCGAGGGCGAAGTCAAGCCGGAAGACCTGCCGTTCGCCTTTAACCGTCAACCGCTTTGGGTTAGGACGGCGATAGTTGTGGCGGGTCCAGCGTTTAATATTATGTTGGCAATCGCCTTGTTTTGGAGTGTGTTAGTGTTGGGCGAAACAGGCTTGAGGCCCATACTGGGCGAAGTAAAACAGGGCACACTCGCGGCAACCGCAGGTTTTGTTGAAGGTGAAGAAATCATCTCCGTCGGTGACAAGCCTTCCAAGACCTGGACGGAGGCAATGAGTATGATAATTGCTTCCGCCATGGATGGCGAGCCAATCATCAAGGTCAAGACGAAGAATCTCGCCGATGAGCAAAACGATAGAATGCTCAAATTTACTGAAAGCGACGTACAAGATTCAGAGAAACTCTATGACCGCTTAGGTTTTAAACCTTGGTCACCCAAATTGCAACCGATCATCAATGAGGTGCTTCCTAATGGCGCAGCATTGGCGGCAGGCTTGAAAAAAGACGATTTAATTATCAGTGCGGATGGAAAAGCCATTGCCGATTGGATGCAATGGGTAGACTACGTTAAAAAGCGTCCCGACATTACCATTAATTTGACGATTGATCGCCAAGGAATGCGATTGACACTGCCGATAACCCCCAAAAGCGAGCAGGTCGGTGAGGGAACGGAAGGCAAAATTGGCGCTTCCGTACTTATGCCTGAGGGTTTGATGAAATCCATGACGGCTGAATATTCATTGCCGCCGCTAGAAGCCATTCCGGTAGCGTTTAAGACCACCTATGATTATTCCATTATGACCTTGAAAATGATGGGCAAAATGCTCGTCGGCAAGGCCTCCGTCAAAAATTTAAGCGGGCCTATCAGTATTGCCCAAATTGCGGGACAGTCAGCCAGCATGGGAATGGTCCATTTCATCAAATTCATGGCATTAGTCAGCGTGAGCTTAGGCATACTCAATTTATTGCCGATACCCGTGCTTGATGGCGGGCATCTCCTGTTTTTCGGGGTTGAGGCGATCAAAGGCAGCCCGGTTCCGGAAAAAGCGCAGCTATTTTTCCAACAGATAGGCATGGCATTGTTGTTGTTGCTGATGGCTACGGCAATGGTTGTCGATGTGCAGCGCCTGTTCGATTAATGGGCTTATTTTGGTCTTTTAGACTGAAGGCCACAAAAAATTATTGTCAGATATGAACGAATTTTAGGTCAATCACTCCTACCCTCGAATCATTTCACTTTTCACCTGAGAAACCCATGAAAATAACCACCCAGATCGCCGGACTGTTGCTGTTTGCCTTGTTCTTGCCTTTCGCCAATGCAGATGAAGCGGCGATTAAGCAGGCATTGGGAAAATCCATGCCGACCGCAAAAATCGAATCCATCAAGCCTTCTGAAGTCAAAGGGGTTTATGAAGTCGTGTTGGGTTCAAGCATTTACTACGCTTCTGAAGATGGCAGATACTTGCTGCAAGGGCGTTTGATTGATGTCGCAAACCGCATTGACTTGACCGAACAAAGGCTGGGCGCGACCCGTAAGGCAGCGCTGGATAAAATCGGCACGGACAACATGATCGTGTTCAAGCCCAAGATAGGCAAGTACAAGGTTTATGTTTTCACGGACATCGATTGCGGCTATTGCCGTAAGCTGCATTCCGAAATCGACCAATACCTGGCGGAAGGCATCACCATCCAATACCTGTTTTTCCCCAGGGCAGGCAAGGGGTCGGATTCCTACGACAAGGCCGTCTCGGTCTGGTGCGCTAAAGACCGCAATGCGGCGTTAACGGCGGCAAAAAAAGACCAGAAACTGGAACGTAAAACCTGCGACAACCCCGTCGATAAGCACATGCAATTGGCTAACGAATTCGACGTAAAAGGCACACCCATGATCGTCACCGAGCATGGCAATATTTATCCGGGTTATTTGCCGGCCAAGGAATTGGTTCAGGCTTTGCAAGGCGAGAAAACTTCCCAATAAGGGATTTGTAGGCTGGGTTGAGGTACGAAACCCGGCGTTTGCCCTATAGTAAGTGTGGGGTTGGGTTAACTAACCGAACCTACTAGCTTTTGAGTTTTAAAGCAACAATCGATTGCAGTTCTGTTTCTGCATGACACACCGGGGAGGGCCGGCTATGTTGATGCCAGATCCAGACAACGAACGTAGGCCTCTACCTCCAGTCGAGTTCTTGAATTCTATAGAGAACAAGAATCAACGAACGAGATATGCTGTTTTGTTGGAGCGACTGGAACCGTTAGCGAAATTGATTGGGACAATATATCCAGCCCCAGATGGTCTTCTAGATCAATGCTTGATGGTCGATGCTCGAGCATCGACCATCAAGCATTCACCCGCAACTCCTCAACCATTTGGAAAATTTAGCATTGCCAAGATGGGTGTGATGTGGGCATACGCTCATGAGCTTTTTCACTTTTTGCGTAGGCATACACTCGTCGAAAAGCATTTTGGCAATGAGGTATCAACGAAACACGCTCTAGAGTATGACGCAGATTTGTGTTCTGTTGCCTCGCTCTATCGCTACGTTCAGTCTCAAAATCCAACTTGTAATCCGCTGCTTTTGAAGCGCGTTGTCTTGATGAATCTGTACTGGACTCTACGGATGATGATTGACGGAACTACTGTCAATGACTTCGGAGGGTCTCAAACACATCCTTATGTCGCAGCTAGATTGACAGATGCCGTTGGAAAACTGGCTATGCTGAATGACACGCAGACGCCAGACCCAAATTTTGAAAACCCGACAACCCATCTGCATTGTGGAAAGCTGATGAATATCCTGATGCCCTTAGAGTTGGCGTACGTGAAGGCTTCCGAGAACTCACAAAGTGGAGGTGTCGAATTCAGTATAGTGGCCGAGTTTGCCCAAGCCAACATGGAGCTACGCTTCACTCACCACCGTCACAAACGATGGGATGAGATTTCACCGTTGATTGAAAAATTTGCAAAATTGCCCAGAAGCATGGTGGATAACGAAAAAACTATTGCGCTCGTGGGGGATAACTTTTCGCTTCCGCCATATAGAAATTGATTTTTATTCAAGTCGGGTAGTGTGCATTCCATGCACTAAAAAACGATAAATGTATTGCCGTAATTTTATATCAAACGCCGGTTTGGTGCGTAAAACGCACCCTACACCAACCCCCTAAGCTTATAAACCAACTCCAAAGCCTGTTTAGGGCTCAAGTCATCAGGATTAACATCCTCAAGCAAGCTGATAGCCGGATGGCTGCCCTGGTTGGCGAACAAATCCAGTTGGTTGGTGCCCGATTCCGCTTGCTGCTCGCTATACGCCTTGTCTTCCAGGTGACGCAGCTTGGTTTTGGCTTTCTCGATTACCGAGCGTGGCACGCCCGCCAAGGAAGCGACTTGCAAGCCGTAGCTTTGGTTGGCGGGGCCGTCCTTGACGGCATGGAGGAAGATGATCTTGTCGCCATGTTCCATCGCGTCCAGATGGACGTTGGCAATCGTTTTTTGCTCGTCGGCCAAGGTCGTCAGTTCAAAATAATGTGTGGAGAACAAGGTAAAGGCCTTGGTTTCTTTGGCGAGATAATCGGCGCACGCCCAGGCTAAAGACAAGCCATCGAAGGTACTGGTGCCTCGGCCGATTTCGTCCATCAGGATAAGGCTGTTGGATGTGGCGTTGTGCAGGATATTGGCGGTTTCGGACATCTCCACCATGAAGGTCGAGCGTCCGCTTGCCAGGTCGTCCGATGCGCCGATACGGGTAAAAATCTTGTCGATAGAACCGCAAATCAGGTTTTTGGCGGGTACGTAACAGCCAATATGTGCGATCAGGACGATCAATGCGGCTTGGCGCATATACGTCGATTTACCGCCCATGTTCGGGCCGGTAATCACCAGCATCCGGCGTTTGTTGGACAGGGACAAGTCATTGGCGATAAAAGGCGTGTCCGACACCTGTTCAACCACCAGATGCCGTCCGCCTTCGATATGGATGCCCGGCCTGTCCGATGTGAGCGTGGGTTGCGAGAGGTTCAGCGTATATGAACGCTCGGTAAAGTTGGCCAGTGCGTCCAGTTCCGCCAGGGCGGTGGCGCACTGCTGCAAAGGCAGCAAGTCTAATCCAATCCGGCCCAATAGCTCGTCGTACAAGGCTTTCTCGAAAGCGAGCGATTTTTCCCGTGCGCTAAGGACTTTGTCTTCAAAAACTTTCAGTTCCTCGGTGATATAGCGTTCCGCACCCTTCAAGGTTTGCTTGCGGGAATAATGGGCCGGGATTTTATCGGCGTGAGTGTGGGAAATCTCGATATAGTAGCCATGCACGCGATTGTAGTTGACCTTAAGCGTGTTTATGCCTGTCGCCAGCCTTTCCCTACTTTCCATATCCAGCAGGTATTGGTCGGCATTCTGGCTCAAGTTCCTGAGCTCATCCAGTTCCTGGTTGTAACCTGCCGCCATCACGCCGCCATCTCGGATCAAGACAGGCGGATTTTCGACGATCGCTTGCTGCAATAAGGACAACAGGGCAGGGTGTTCACCTATGTGCCCTAGCAATAGATTGAGATGAGGGTTATCAATAGGGGTGAGTAAACTCTGCAAGTCAGGCAATACGGCTAAGGTATTACGTAACACCAGCAAATCGCGTGGCCTAGCGGATTTCAGGGCAATCCGCGAGCTGATTCGCTCAATATCGCCCACTTGCCGCAAGACAGTTTGTACGTCCTTATACAACTTGCCTTCGAGTAGGCTGGCGATACAGGCATAACGGTGTTTGAGGGCTTGATGGTCGCGCAACGGACGGTTAAGCCAACGCCTTAAGCAACGGCTACCCATTGCGGTTGCGGTTTTGTCCAGTACGCCCAATAAGGTAAATTCCGCTTGTCCCGTCGGGTGAAAATCCAGCTCCAGATTACGGCGGCTGGCAGCATCCAACACGATGCTGTCGGTGGTGTTTTCCGTACTGATTCCCTGGATATGCGGCAATGCGCTCTGCTGTGTATCTTTTATGTACTGCAACAACGCACCAGCGGCGGCGATGGCTGTGGGTAGGTCGTCGCAGCCGTAACCTTTCAGGTCCAGCGCGTTGAATTGTTTCAAGACCAGTAAACGGGCACTTTCCGGTTCAAAATGCCAAGGCGGTCGCCTGCATAAGCCGCCGTGTTGTTTCAAGCTTGAAGGCAGTACCCAGTCCTCATTGAACAACAGTTCAGCGGGTTTAAGCCGACCAAGCTCACTCATTAACTGGTCTTCGGTATCGACTTGTTGTAACACAAAGCGCCCGCTGGCCACATCCAGGCTGGCTATCCCGTACTTGTCGTCGAAGTTACATACGGCAACCAACAAGTTATCTTTACGGTCTTCCAATAAGGCTTCGTCAGTGACCGTGCCGGGCGTGACGATACGCACGACCTTGCGTTCGACCGGCCCCTTGGAAGTCGCCGGATCACCGATTTGTTCGCAAATCGCCACTGATTCGCCATGCCTTAATAATTTGGCGAGATAACTTTCAGCGGCATGGTAAGGGATGCCTGCCATTGCAATCGGCACACCTGCCGATTGTCCTCGGCTAGTCAAGGTGATATCGAGTATCTGCGAGGCTTTTTTGGCATCATCGTAAAACAGCTCGTAAAAATCACCCATACGGTAAAACAGCAGGGTATCAGGGTGTTCCGCCTTAATACGTAAAAATTGCTGCATCATCGGGGTGTGCGGATTGGCGGCTTTTTGCTCTATACTCATAAGCCTATTTTATATGAACTCCATGGAGTCCACACATGGATAATACCTTATTTGATTTGGCTGAACGATTGGGCCAAAGCCTAAAAGCCAAAGGCTGCAAAATCGCTACGGCGGAATCCTGTACAGGCGGCTGGATCGCCCAAGCCATTACCGAAGTGTCCGGCAGTTCCGCTTGGTTTGACCGGGGCTTTGTTACCTACAGCAACAGCGCAAAAGTGCAAATGCTGGGCGTAAACCCGCAAACTTTAGCGCAATTTGGCGCAGTTAGCGCGGAAATTGCATTACAAATGGCATCGGGTGCGTTGGCAAACAGCGAAGCAGATTGGGTTGTCGCCGTAACTGGGATAGCGGGGCCTGATGGCGGCAGTGAAGAAAAACCCGTGGGAACGATTTATGTCGCTTGGCAGGACAAAGCCGGGAATGCAAAAGTTGAAAGGCTTCAACTGTCGGGAAATCGCCATCAGATTAGAAAGCAGACGGTCAAGAATGCGATCGAAGGATTTTTTGAGTGGCCACAGTAAACAAACTGGCTTGAAAAAAGAGTCAGAAACAAATCAACGACAATAAACAAGGTATATTCGCTTAACATGGCCTTAAATATCATGGATTAATGGAATACGTTTCCGTATAAGTATCGCCTTGTTTGCAAACATCCCGTGACGTCGGGCTTTCGCATTGGGTATCGGTGATTTCCGTCTTTAATGTGCCAGCGCCTTCGGGAATAAAGAAAAATCGGAAGTTGGGGTCTGAACTGATCGCGATATCGGTTTTTGCCGTCAATATCGGTTTGTCGTTAAAAGAGACTTTCATCTGCTCGACAAAATGCGATTTTTTGATAAACCGTGTGACTTGATCCATTTGCATACCGCTTAAGTTGGGGTGGCTAATCAATAGCTGCACCAACGTGGGTTCTTTGGACTTAACGCCTTCATCCAGGCGGAATTTCATTTTACCCAAGCGTTTCATGGCGGCGTCTAAATCAGTGCCCACAGGCGCAGAACAGCCACCGCTGGCTTTAACGAATTTCTTGGACATATAGAGTTTACCGTCATTCATTTCGGCAATCGCACGGATATAACTGTAGGTGTTGACGCGGATACGCATGGCAATGTCGGCTTTCCCGCTGTCTGGGGTGAACTCAAACTCGCCGACGAAAGGGAAGGGGTTTTTATCGACCAGCACCAGGATTTTTTTGATATAGCTGTCGTTCGTTTGCTTGATTTTGGTATTGATCTTTAACGGCACCAAGGCAGGGTCTTCTGCGCGGATGGGCGCATCCAGTTCGATAATATTGTTCGATTCTTCTATCGTTTTTCCAGAAAAATACTGACTTTTTAGGGCGTTATTCCACTCGTTTTCATTTTGGGTTTCTGCTTGGCAGAATACCGGCATTACCAGCAATGCCAGAATGATTGACGTAAGGCTAATTTTAAATAGCATGATAGTTCCTCCAAAATTGAGGGTTATTTTAACAAGGTAGTGAAGAATAGCGTAGCGCATTCGGTCGCATAGCTTCAGTTATTACACTCAGCGGATTTTTGCAATATGAAAGCTAATAAAGATGCGGTTTATTAGGGTCGGAGGCACTTTATCCAAACCGAGCCGTCTGCGGTAAATCAAAAAATTTGTGAACTGGTTCACAAATTTTGCGATTCATTGCCTAATCTACCTTGCAAAATATAGGCATGTTCTATACTCAGATTCGCAAATCATAAATTGTTCTTGCAGCAATTTCATGGTTTCGCAACCGTCGTTCAAATCTGATGCAACATAAATCCAGGGGATTGCAACCTAAGCTATGCAATCTTTGAAGATTGATAAGAAAACTAGAAATTGTGCAATGCCAAACCGTAGGTTGGGGCCAAGCTTAAATATCGTCCGAAAAGGATGGGCATGGTTAAAATCGAAAGTTATCGTTGCCTGTAGCTAGGGTTTGTCGCTATTAGGCAGCGAATGCTGCCTAATATTTTTATTTTATGGCGTAATAGCCTGAATAGCGCCCTGTTTTCATCCATAAAACAGTATCCCCACGTTTTTCCGGTTGGCTTTCTATAAAGCGATAACCGAAGCGTCCAGCATGAAGGCCAAGAAAGCTTCTCGCCTTTTATAACGAAATAAGGTTTTCCCCAAACATGTTAAGCCAAGTACTGCAAACTTCAACTATCCAACGCTTAGCTCGAGGGTCAAGGTTTTGCTTGGATGTGATGGGTCACCAAAGAATCAGCAAGCAGCTTGACATGGGCTAGGTTTATAATCCTATTGTTTGGGTTCATCTTGCAGATAACAACCCTAATCAATTAGGATAAGCTTATGCCCTGGTTAAAAGCCTTACATTTGATTTTTATGGTGACTTGGTTTGCCGGCTTGTTTTATTTGCCGCGCTTGTTCGTGTACCACGCTATGAGCGACGATGCAGTCAGCCTTGAACGGTTTAAGGTGATGGAGCGCAAGCTGTATTTCGGCATCATGACACCGGGTATGGTCTTGACCTTCACCTTTGGGTTCTGGATGCTCGCCGGATATGCCTGGGATGTATACGGAACCAGCGGCTGGCTCCATGCCAAGCTGGGCTTGCTGGCCTTGTTATTCGTTTACCACGTTATCTGCGGAAAATGGTTGCTGGATTTTAAATATGACCGCAACAAACACAGCCATGTCTATTACCGCTGGATGAATGAGGTGCCGGTGTTGTTTTTGATTGCGATTGTTGTTTTGGCGGTAGTTAAGCCATTTTAAGTTACTATCTATATGGAACCCTTAGTAAGAATATCAAGGGAGATATTGTCGGTGCATTTTAAAGCAATTCAATGCTTTGAAAGCTTAATGCACTCAAACATAAAGCTGTCCAATGCTTCCACGACGGGGCAATCCACGTAATGTAGCCCTAATTCGGTGGGATTAACTTGATGGTGCTTAAGGATTCCGCTGATGGAAAAGGGGATGCCCGATTCAGGCAACAAAAACTCTATCCTGATCTTGCGGTCAATACTAGCGGGCATGACGGAATTCAGCTTGATTTTGACACCGGTATGACTAATATCGATCACTTCACCCTCTAGGTTCGTCGGCTCGTTCGGCGTATCAAGAAATATATTGGCTTTTAGCCCATGTGGGTTAAACCGAGGATTTTCCCTTCTTTCTACCTGACTCATGGCATTGTTCCTAAAAGAATATTGACCGATTCGATTATAGACTTTTTGCCGATAACAACAAGGCTGAGTTGAAATGCTAATTTTTACCTAAAGTTAGGGTTGGGATAGGGTATATAAGCAGCTGATTCTCCTGCCCCTTGTCCTTTCCTGCTGGAGAGGAAGCTATATTCTCAACTTAACGGCATTGGATACACAGGACAGCCCATAAAGATTACGCGCCAGGGGTTATTTTGAACCGCGTTTAATCTTGCGTTCTTGTTTTTTCGCGGCTTTCAATTGCTGGATAAGCGACAGTTCTGCCAGTTCCGCCTCCATCATTGTCGGTGTTTCCAGGCTTATCCGGCCCAGTGTGCCGGTACGCAATTCAGTCAAGAGGATTTTGGCAACCCTGTCTACATCGACTAGGCCACCTGCGCGTAAGCAGCCCCTTTGCTTACCAATCACTGTGATTAATTCTTCTACCTTAGCGGGCAGTGCATCAATCTGAAACCGTGTTTTTAGCAAGTCGGGATAGTTGTCAGATAAATATTCCAGCAGATAGAAAGCAATCTCATCATGGCTAATGGCGGTATCTTTGATTGCGCCTGTGGCTGCTAAACGATAACCGCTGTTTTTGTTTTCCACATTCGGCCAGAGCATGCCTGGGGTATCCAATAAGACAAGATCATTTCCCAAAGCGATACGTTGCTGCCGTTTGGTGACGGCGGGTTCATCGCCCGTTTTTGCAATGACCCTGCCAGCCAAGATATTAATTATCGTCGATTTGCCGACATTGGGGATGCCCATAATTAGGGCTTGTGTCAGTTTACCTTCGCTTTTGTCGGAAGCGGCAAGTTTGCGGCAAAGATCAATCAGCTGTTTGATTTTATCGGGTTGATCTATGGATAAGGCCAAGGTTTTTACACCTTTTTCCTGTTCCAGATAAGCCTGCCAGCGTTGCGTGATGTCGGGATCGGCAAGATCGCATTTATTCAACACCTTGATGCAAGGCTTTTCGCCTCGCAACCTAGCCAACATGGGGTTTTGGCTGCTGAACGGAATCCGTGCATCCAGAATTTCAATCGCCATATCAATATGGACGAGCGTTTCTTTGATCTCCCGTCCGGCCTTGTGCATGTGGCCTGGATACCATTGTATGGTCATGATGTCATAGTCACCGTAATCACGCGCAATCGGGGTATGAAACTGTAGCAGGTTGGAGTTAGGCGAAACCTAACTCCATTACCGCTTTTATTGGACTTGATTTATTCGGTCAAGCGTGACTGACTAGGCGTCAATTGTTTTCGGCTTGGCTCGTTTGGACGGTGAGCTCAGCCTTTTTTTACTTTTGTCAGGCTTGTGGGATGAATCGTCGGACTTAGGGTGCTTGCCTGATGATTCACCAAGTCGCGATATATTCAACGCTTGCCCGACAACCCGGACTTTTTTCAATTCGTTAAACAATTCTTTGGGCATGCCGGCGGGCAATTCTACCGTGCTGTAATCCTGTTCGATTTTGATACGGGCGATGTGGTCGCCGTCGATGCCGGTTTCGTTGGCGATTGCGCCGACGATATTGCCAGGTTTTACACCGTGGGCGTGACCGACTTCAATGCGAAAGGTTTCCATTTCGATGTTGCTTGCGCCAAAATCGCGTCTAGGCCGACGTTCGCCATGCGAGCGTTCAAAGCGTTCCGATCTGTCTGGCCTGTCGCCTCTTGACGGTCTACTGTCCCCGCTTTCCCTGTCATCCCGCCCTTCTTTGGGCTTTTTAGGTAGGTTTTGGATTAATAAAGGTGTTTCACCTTGCACCAATTTGGCTAAGGCCGAGGCAATTTCCAGTGCAGTGACATTATGTTCATGCTGGTATTGCTCGATCAACTGACTGAAAAAACTTAATTCTTCAGCAGCCAATGTATCGGTAATGTTTTGTTTAAAACGGGATATGCGCTTGTTGTTAATGACTTCTGTCGAAGGCAAGCCCATCTCTTCAACCTGTTTTTTGGTCGCTTTCTCGATGTTGAACAGCAGCTTCCGTTCCCTGGGGGCGATAAACAAAATCGCATCGCCTGTGCGTCCGGCTCGGCCTGTCCTGCCAATACGATGAATGTAAGATTCTGTGTCATAAGGGATGTCATAGTTGACGACATGGGTGATGCGGTCTACGTCCAACCCACGGGCCGCGACATCGGTGGCAACCAAGATATCCAGCTTACCGTTTTTAAGGTGGTTAATCGACCGTTCTCTCAGTGTTTGCGACATATCTCCGTTGATTGCCGCCGCAGAAAATCCGCGCGCTTCCAGTTTTTCGGCGAGTTCAATCGTCGATGTTTTCGTCCTGACGAAGATAATCATGCCGTCAAAAGTTTCAGCTTCCAGTATGCGGGTGAGGGCATCCAGCTTGTGGACACCGCTGACCAGCCAATAGCGTTGGCGGATATTTTCTGCCGAAGCGGTTGTGACCTTGATGGTGACTTCTTCGGGTTGGTGCAGGTATTTCTGGGCTATTTTGCGGATAACCGATGGCATCGTTGCCGAGAACAGGGCGATTTGCTTCTTTTCCGGCAATTGTTCCAATATCCATTCAACGTCGTCGATGAAGCCCATACGCAGCATTTCATCGGCTTCATCCAATACCAGCACCGTCAGGTTGTCTAAAATCAGGGTGCCACGGCGCATGTGGTCCATCACCCGACCTGGGGTGCCGACGACAACATGAGCTCCGCGTTTAAGCGAGCGAAGTTGTGTACTGTAATCCTGTCCGCCATAAATCGGCAGGACGTGAAAACCTTTTAAATGCCCGGCATAACGCTGGAACGCTTCGGCCACCTGGATAGCCAGCTCACGGGTTGGTGCAAGCACTAAGGTTTGTGGGTCTTTCAGCTTGAGGTCAATACGGGACAAGATGGGTAACGCAAACGCTGCGGTTTTACCGGTTCCGGTCTGGGCTTGACCCAATACATCCCTGCCTTTCAGCATGTGGGGAATGACTTGAGCCTGGATGGGCGAAGGGGTTTCATAGCCGACATCATCCAGTACTTTGAGTACGGGTTCGATCAGTTCTAAATCATAGAAGGAAGGCATAGGAGTTACATCGTTGGACATTAAGTTACCTGTTGGAAATGGGGGAATGCGCGTTGGCGCGATAAGCTATGATACACAGTCGAATCATTCAAGTGGGCTATGGCCGAGCAGCCAAGACTTGGCGAATTCAAGTCCATTTACCAAATAACAGGGGGAAGGAGCAGAATCAATTGTCGGCACGAATAACCTAGCTTTAAAGCTATTCGACAATTATATAACAGATCGAGTAATTTTCCCTAACGAAAACAATAAGCTCTAAAATTAACTTAAAGGCCAATAATTACTGCCGACTGTTTTTTGGGAAAAATTTCTTTTAGAAAAACTGGGGTTGCCTGTTACGGGCTAATTTTGGGCAGCATTAGACAACCCGACTGAATACATCTACAGGTTATATTTACACTACATAACGCTGTAGAATGTCGATACTTAGCTTAAAACTGCTGTGCATTGTTTTGATTTTTTTGCCTTACAAACAATCTATTTTTAATGATCTGATTTTATTATGAAAATTAAAGTCGCCAAGGTCATGGATCATTGCATTTTCATTAAAGATAAGTTCGGAATCTTCCAAAATATCTTGTTCAGTGATGCCCCAGGCATTCATAAAGTCGGGCTTTTTAGCCATTTCCGTTAACGTGAGTTCAAAGCGGGGGTTCTGGTAAACCGTTACCCTTGCTTTTGGGCCAACTTTTAGGCTATGAATGCGTTTTTCCCAATTGTCACCGTTGACCTTGCTTAAATTTTCAAGCTTGGTCTGGCCTTCTAGGAACAAATGTTTACCTGAATACTGGGTACCTTCAAAAAAATCGCCCCAGCAGTCTTTATCGGTAGCGTAAGCAGAAGAGGTAAGGCACAATAAAAGTATGGCAATCGAATTTACTTTGAAACGACTAAAAACGAATAGGATTCGGTTCATGGGTATTCTCCTGTAGTGAAACGAGGGGGCATGTTAAAAACATGTCGCTACTATTTACTAACTTTGGAATGCGGCTACGGCTTTAAGACAATTCAATTATGTCTCTGTTCAAAATAATTGATATTTGTTTTTGAGGGTTTCAAATGGTGGTTTAGGCGGTAAGGTTTCTGATCATTCGCCCGATGTATTGGGCTGTCACTTAGTCTCAGCGGACAACTAGGCAAATTTTAATCGAAAATTGCGGGAATAATTTTTGAGCACAAGAATATTTTTTCGATTGCTGGTTAGCACAAGCTTAAGGCCATCCAGTCTCAGTTGTAATCAATGTATCATTGATTCAAATTCAATGCCTTACGCTGTGTGTTATTGTGCAGGATTGCCATTTGCTTCTATATAGTCAATAAGCGCCTCTACATCAGCATCGTTGAGCCTTAAATTAGGCATCAATATTTTGTTGTAGCGGTTGTAGAGGTCGATTGCAATGGGATCTTTCTCCGCCAGCAATTTATCGGGTTCCTTGATCCAACGTCTTAGCCATGCTTTTTCCCGTACCTTTGCCACACCTTGCAAACCTGGGCCTAGGCCATCTTCCTTGCCCAGGCTATGACAGGAGGCGCAGCGAAAACGGTACAAGTCTTCACCCTTAGTCATATTCGGCAATTGTTTGGCTTCAGAATAATTGACTTGATTGGGTTTTCGGCTGGGTTTGATATTCGATAAGGAATAACCCATCAACCACGCCAGGGTTTTAGGTTCGTCAAAAGGAGAGCGTTTCATCCATTGCCCGGTGCGTTCGTTACCGATCATGAAGCTGGTGCTATGTTCGCTGAGTTTGTTGGCTTCGACGCCATCTCTATACAACCCTAGTTTCTTCCGGATTAGCGTGGTGTCTTCTTTGCTTCCGGTCAGGAAAAGCCAACCTGAATTGATGCGGAACTTGTCTGCATATTCTTTAAGCACTTTGGGAGTGTCGTGCTCGGGATCAATACTGATGGAGTAAAAGAATATATCCTTGCCGACACGGTCACCCAATAACCGTTGCACCTGGCGTAAACTGGCAGTCTCTGCCGGACAGGTGTCGCCACAATGGGTGTAGATGAAGTTGATAGCGACGACCTTGTCTTTGATAAGGTCGTCATAAAATCGGAAGCTCTTGCCGTCTTGGTCGGTGAGCTTGACATTGGGGAAATAATCCTCATTCCAAGGTGAACCCTTAGGGGCGGCCCAGGAGGGGCTGCCGCCAAGGATTAGCATGGCGCTTATGAATACTGTAAAGATAAACGAACTTTTCAAATATACAACAACACCATGCCTTTTCATCGTCTTTGTGTCCTATGACCTCTTACTTTGGTAAAACAAATGCCGCCTTTGCCTTCAAATCGCCGATTTTATAGGTTGGCAAGGTTGTGCTAACGTCGTAAGTCACCCCATCCCATTCTGGCATCGGTGTCGGTACCGCAATCGTTTCGCCGGGGTGCTGGATATCCCAGCGTAACAGCATCGTCTTGTCCTCATGTTGGGTGTTATGGCAATGTTCCATGTAGGTGCCGGCAAATTCCCTGAAACGGATTGCCATATCCACGCTCGAGGTACTGTCTGCTAACGGGCCTATGCGATACACGTCCTTGCGGGCATATTTTTCCCAGGGTGTGGGTGTTTTACCTCCACGGTACAGGATTTGGCCTTCCTCAAAATGGACATGCACCGGATGGCTCCAACCACCGCCGCCGAGCTTGATATGCCATATCTCGACTTTACCCAAACCGTCTGGCGCATCGGGCAGAGTTGGTGCCGCTGACAAACGGTGCGGGTCCATGTTCAATCCAATACCGCCATCGGTTTTGATCGCCCAAGGTTTGGCGTCTGTGCCGTTAGACCTGCCAAACTCGAAAGTCCGGTTAACAGCGGCTTGCAGTTCTTGGGTTGTCGGCCTGTTGACAGGTATCATTTGTTTGTCGCCTTTGTTGCCTTCCACATAATCGGCAGGGTTCATGCTCAAGTCCGTGCAAGCGTCAGTGCCTTTTGATCCGCAGCCTTTCACCCTAAACTCGAGGAACTTACCGACTACCGGGTCGCCATTGATACCATCCGCCTTGTATTTGCCGCTGAGGACATCAACCAATGGCACTACCCGCTTAGGCCCCAAGCCATTTTCGTGTTCCAGCAAATTCACGAAGTACAGCTTTTTGCCGGTAAAGTTTTTGAAGTCAACCACAATGTCATAGCGTTCGGCTATGCCTTGTTCTGGCAATGCCCCTTCGGCAGATGCTGCATTGGGGAACGGCACGGCGTATTGCATGATATTACCATCATTGGCAATCATGTGATATGGTATTTTATTGCCCGATTCATCCACGATGGCGATCTTGTAATAACGCGAAACACTGCCGTTCAAGATGCGGAAACGGTAGCGACGGGTACGCACATCCAGGTAAGGCTTATACTCCCAGTTGACGGTGATGCGGTCACCCAAGAAACCGTCGGTATTGAAGATGTTGAACTTCAGTTGGCCGCTGTTATCCCATGCCTTATCGGCAACCAGCAAATTCACGTCATAATCCCGGTTGCCCCAGTCCATACCTGAACCACTTGGAAAACACAGGTTAGCATTATTAGGGTTGGCATAATGGCAGCCATAACCTACAGACGAATTACCGCTCGCCTCATTCATGTCTTTAGGTTCCCGTCCACGATCCACCGCGCTGTAATAGTTCATCATCGCGGCATTGCCCTTGTAGACGTTCTGTGCGGTGAAATCTAACATGTGGTCATGGAACCAATGGGTGCTCATGGTTTCCCGCCAGTCGCCAGGGACTGGCGTGATGCCGCCGTATCCGTCGGGTGCGCCTGTCCTTAAATCGGTTGCGCCTTTGTTGATGCTGTCATGCCCGGCTAAAATCATTGGCCAATGGTAATCATAGAACTGGCCTGGATAAAAATAGGCATGGGCGTAACCGTCGTTTTCCGCGCCGTCATGCCCGTTATGTTCGTGGGTACTGATGGTATGCGTACCAAAGCCGTTGTTTGCCGATACATCAATCGGCAGCGCGTTGTAATGGCGGAACAACACGGCTTCACCGTAACGCGCCATCAATAGCTTAGGTGGTAAGGTGCCGTCAAAAGTCCACACAGAGTGTGGGTCTTGCGCGGGTAAGTTAGGGTGTATCTTGACTTCTGTCCCTTTGGTTGAGTTATTGTCGAGATGGTACAAGCCGCCTGGGCCGAACTCTCCTATGCTGTAGCCATGCCGTTGATATTTGTCGCGCAGCCCGCCATTGATACGGGCACCGGTCATGGCGCTTTGGAAATAGGCCTGTGGCATAAATTCATCCCAACGTTGATGGGCGAACTGCTCGCCGCCTGGACGGCCTTCAAGCACACCTGACAGGTTTGTTGGCAACAAACCGCAGTCCTTCTTTATCTTGTCGGCCCAGGCGTTTGGCAATATGTCGTTTGCCTTCCGGGTAGGAAATGGATGGATTGGCTCATTTAAAAAAGTGTCTAAGGCCGTCCCAACAGGCGTGCTTTGACAATCCGCTACACCTGGCATTCCGGATGTCAGTGTAGCCACATTGCTCTCGTTCGGCATTGCTTGTGTGCCAAATTCCTCAAACATCAGCATCTTGGCCGTAAACGGGGCTGCACATCTCGGCTGGCCGCTGATACATAAAGGGCTGGCTGTGCTGTCCGTTGGGATATTGAATTTTGCTTGCACGGGCGACGAAGACACGAAAAATCCAGACAGCGCAGCAATGGCGATAGTCAAGCTGGATAATTTTAATGGGTTGTAAGAAAGCGTTCGAAGCTTACTGGTTTTATCCCTGCGTTTTATTTTAGCGCTATCCGTAGCGCTAAAGTGATTCATTATGTACATTTTAACATCCTCTCTAAAGACGGTTAGGGGTTTGCATGCGAGATGAGGGCAAACGCTGTTTGGTCATTCCTTTGACAAATGAGTAGGTTTGCACCTGCAATTACTCTGTGGTTCCTTAGTTGAAGGAAGCTCTAGTTATTTATGTTTACTGCTTGTTTGGGTATCTTGTTGGCAACAACTTTTACTTACTAGGCTTGATTTAGGGTGGCGGTAACACAACCACCCTAAGTTAGCTAAGATTCTCCTTACGTATTGCTTACCAAGGTGTTGGGGTGAGCGGCCCCACATCGGCATCGCCAAAGCGTAGGAAAGGCAAATGCCAGAAGTCGTTCGGGACAACCAAGTCACCTGGCCTTACACCTTCAGGGAAAATATACTCGAACACGGGTGCCGAATACTGTCCTACCATAAGACCGTTAGCTGCAAGAGGCGCGGCTGACAAACAGGCATCTAAACTGGCCGAATGTCCAGTGTTGACATCTAGGTCGGCATGGGTAGGTTTGCACAACGAGCGTGCCGCTACGCGGATGTTACGACTTGGTTGGCTCAAAATCCCAGTAATCGACTTGGTTGCACGAATCCTGGCGCGTTGTGGTTGCGGGCCGGTATTTTGGGTGGTGATACCACCATCAACGCCCATACAACTAACTGCAAGTGTTGCGGATGGATCGCACTCGCCAGTCATCTCGAACATAGTTGCCCAGCGGTTATGTTCTATACCATCAGGGCCAACATCGACCATGTAAATATCAACAGGGACTTTGACATCGGTGGTTTCAGCTTCCAGAAAGATTCGGTCCTGAGTTTCCTGAGGTACGCCATTAATTGAGGTGGCAAGGGGGTCAGCGGTACCGACACCAAACTCACCAATCGCCAGGTAGCTAGGTTGGATGCCGGGCTGGGTATAGATGCCCACATTGGCTTCAATCGTATGCGTGGAGATAATGCCGTTCGACAGGAGTGTGCCTGAGAACGAAATGTAGTCCCCAACTTCAAGCGGCGCTTGTTGCCTTGCGTCCGGATCGGTTGGTTGAGCAATGTTATACACTAAGTCGGTGGCGCCGGCTTTTGGGTCGGGCGCAAAAAACGGAGGTTTTGCTGTTGTTCCTGGGACAGCTCGCATGACGAACTGGGTGCAATAAGTTCCAGTAGGAAGTCCCAGTTCGCCACTAACAGGAGGTGCAACACCTGCTTGGCTAAAGTTGCGGCAACCTAAGTTCGCTTTAGGACGATTTTTCTGTGGACACAGCGGGTCGTCGGCTACAGCTGGGTTTGTTCTTGGAACACACATGGGATAGCCGGTGGCAGCGTGGATGGTTGGGTTCTCGTCGTCAACGCTGAAGCGTGGGTCCGGGCTTTGCGCACGGCCAAAACGGCCATCTTTGTTGAATGGTGGGGGCAAGCCTGTGTCGTGGCCCGGATCGTTGATCTGAAGGACCACTGGGCTGTTCGGATTGCCGGTATCTACCTCATCCCTGTGCTGTAGTCAATCCTAGAAATTATGCCATTGCCACTGTTGAGGGATTGCTGGGAAATGTACATCAGCCCCGCGATGTGCTTGCCATTGACGATGTTGCCGACCACGTTCAGTTCATAACCAGGGTAAGCTCCACTATTAAGAGACAGCGAAAGCCCGCCGTTGACCATATCGGCCCAGGTGAAGGTGTTTGCCGGCATCTGGATGATCATGTTGCACGGAATTGTGATCGTTTTGCCGTTGATAGTGGCTGTGCCGCCCCAGAGAGACGGGTCAAGATTCGTGCAGCCAGCACTGCTCACGGTTGCATTTTGCAAAAAACCTGTGTCGTCAAACCCGCTCAGTGTAGTTCCTGGCGCTAATACTGGGTCGGGTAGCGTCGGAACATTGAACGGCCCCAGAGCCCCTTTGACGGGCGACTTGGCCGTCCCGCCTTTGGCGTAAACGCCTGTTGCTAAGGTAGCGGCAAGGATTGCCGTTACCATTTTGGTTGTAAGTTTCATTTCAGTTCTCCTGAACAATAACTGTAAATATTCCTTGACTGCTCTGTAGATTCGCCAATCAAACAAAACCTAGCAAGGTTGTTTGGTACTCAACTTTCATTCCTTGAAATAAACGAAAATCCTTTAAAGTCCTTTTCGGAATTAACACAATTAAATAACTGGTTAATCGGTATAAAACACCAAAATCAATCGGGTTTTCACCCACAGTCAATGAGCTGGTTAAATCCATTAATATCGTTGCGGTGTAAAATTCACGGTCTTTACCGCTGGACACTATGCTAGGGTTTTGTCCTGTTTATTGATATACGTACAAATACCTATTTCATTGGGTATTTTTACCAATTAAGTCGATTGAGTTATTGCCCAGAGATAGAGGTTTGAAAAGTGCTTAAAGAATTTGGTTTGCAATAGTGATATATTGTGTATGTATTGATTATAAAAGCTATGTATTTTTTCTTATCTGATTAATATTTAAGGTAAAATAATAATAAAAATAACATTAAACTTTTTTATAAAAAACAATATTAATATTATTTATATAGAGTTTATATGCATAAATATATGTCGCTTTATTGGGTTATTTTGATTTATTATTTACTGTATTAAATAGTGGTTGAAAAAATTAATGACAAAGCTAAAAACGACAAAACATATACGTAATACATATTTAATATATAAGTAATATATATTATTGATTTTAAGTTTAAGCGGTCGTAGAAAAGCCTTTTTATGGCGGAATGAGGGTTTGCGTTGGAAGCGCTTCTTAGGGTGGAATATTGTCACATGGCTATTAACAAGCCATAGGTAAAAAGGTAGTTGTTTGTTGGTTAACCAATTGAAGTCACGGAGCCCGATAGCGGCCAACCTGTGCGGTATATAGCCATGTATTGCTATTTGACCAAGGAATTTGACATTAAGAAGATAAGATCGGAGCGCTCGCAATAAAAATGCGACAATTGGGCGCATTTGTGGTTGCGGTCAAAACAACCAGTGCTTAATCGGGGTTCTCTTAATACCCATATTGGCTAAGGCCTGCCTCAGTCGTCTAGCAATGTTTTTAGGTAGATTTGCAAGTTGTCCGAAGTTTTGTTTAGGCCTAATTTCTTGCGGATATGATTTCGGTGGATGCTGACCGTCCCTTCGCTAATCCTTAAGGTATTTGCAATCGATTTGGTCGGCAAGCCTTGCCTGACCATTGATGCAACCTGTGTTTCCAGCGGCGTCAATTGTTTGAGGGCAGAGGGTGCTGTGCCTGTGCGCCCGTAAGCACTAACCAACTGCAGTAAGTTGGCTTCAATAACCCCGAGCAGTTCGGAGGCTTGTACCCGTCCGGTGCTGGCCCCCTTCAACTTCTTTAGGAAAGGCAAGATGGTTTCTTCCACTTCGCGGTAGAGCGCTTGTTGGGATTGTGCCTTGTTTGACTCCTGGTGCTTGAGTAGAACAGTTATCGCAGCGTTAATGTCGGCGGTTTCTTTTTTGACCTTTTCCAGTTCCTCTTTCGTGGTTATCACTTGGTTTTCCAGGCGATGACGAGTCTCAAGTAAAATTTTTTCAGCTTGCTTTTGCGCGGTAATATCGGTTAAGGAACAAACATAGTGGCTAACGCCCCCTTCCTTATTAATGACTGCCGTGAGCGTGATCCATGCCGGGAATGTTTCGCTATTCTTGCGTTTTTCCAGTGTTTCACCTTGCCAGTACCCGTTGTTCATAACCGTTACCCATACTGATTCGTAATAACTTGGGTTATGTTGGCCCATACTAAGTATGGAAATGGTCTGTTTAATGGAATCTTCGGCAATGTAGCCTGTAATACGTGTGAATGCCTCGTTCACCCGTAAAATAACTTTGTCGGCATCCGTTACAGCGATGCCGTTTTGCGTTTCGAAAGCTACAGCAGCAATGCGTAGCGCTTCATCTGCTTGCTTATAGCTGGAAATGTCGTTAAGTGTGACTAGGAAAAGCGGGAAGCCATCAACCGCTTGTTTGACTATGCAATTGAGCTGAACGTAGACGGGAACGCCGTCATCCCGTAGCACTGATAATGCAAAGCTTCGATTGTTGCGGCTTTGTTTAGCTAATAGGCAATGCCAATTCCAAAGCTCCTTGTCTTCATCGGCGACAAATCGGGCAAATCGTTTTTTGGCGAGTTTTTTATGCTCCACGCCGAGCAGATTGGCGGTCGCATAATTGCATTCAACGATTATCCCGTCATCGGTTAAGGTGATATAGCTAGTAGGGGAGAAATCGAAGAGATTGCGGTAGTAGTCGGGCGATTTTTCTTGGTCAACGTGTGCAAGTTGCAATTCACCGTTACGCTGTTTCAGCCCTTCTTTTGTAAAGTTGTCCTGGTGAATTTTATTGGCATTCATCTCATTTGACTCATTCATATTCTTGCCCAACAGCAATAAGGAAATTTACCTGCAAAATTACGGCTGCAGTTTTAAAGGCCTAAAAGATCCCTTTATCTGTTGTTAAAGCTGTGTTGTATTTTAAACAAATTTAACTAAGGTATAGAAAAAGCAGCATTCTATGTTCAAAAGAGCGAAAATCATGCCAACAGCATATTTTTTTATAACTCAATAATTAATAATAATTATTTTATATTTCTTTGGAAGATTGTAAGGCTCGTTTTCAGAATAATGGTTGAAATGCACCAAGGCTGGCGGTTTATTTGAGCCGCATTTAATTAATGTGTGGAAAATGCTATTTATCCTCGTAAGCTTTAAATGTCTTTAATTGCCCATAGCAAGGAAACCTCGGAATAAGTTGTTTCCGTAAATGCTTAGGCTGTTTCGCAAGCTCATGGTTCGCCACGAGCGGAATCAGGCTTCCTGAGCTAGTCGAAATAAGCTAGTTGAAGGGCTTGGTCAGCGCTTCTTACAAAGATGAGTGCGATTTAGAGGCCGCTGTCAATAAAGCTCTAAAAACTCCTTTCTCTGGGAAGGCTTACCTGGCAGCCTGTTTTGCCAAGCTTATGTCGATTCGTTTACTATGCATTTCCGATTCCGTTTTTTGTTTGTCTGGGAATAAAATGCCATCAACCTGCTATGTCGATGCTGTCAGCCAAAAGGAAATGCCAATGACGCCGCCCCACTGTGATTTATTGTCAACATGACACCATCCTCCCTAACAACCCTCAACCATGACCGTGATGTGGCCGGTCTTACTTACGTTTACCCCGTACTATCAAGACGGGCAGGCGGTTTATCGATTGGTATTAATTTCAACACGAATAATGCTTGCAATTGGCGTTGTATCTACTGTCAAGTACCAAATCTTGTCAAAGGTGCTGCGCCCGATTTGAACTTAGCGTTGCTTGAGTGGGAGTTAGGGTTTTTCCTTAAGGATGTCCAGCAAGGTGATTTTTATCGGCGTTTTCGGGTGGAAACCAATAACCAGGTCATCAAGGATATTGCAATCTCAGGTAATGGTGAGCCGACCAGCGTAAAAAATTTCACTAAGGCGATTGCCTTGATAGGGGAAATTGCAACAACATCAGGGGTGTTTCCGACAAGTAAATTTGTGCTGATTACTAATGGCAGCTTGGTTCACCAGCAAAAAGTAAAGGAAGGGTTGCAAACCTTAAACCGCTACGGCGGTGAGGTATGGTTTAAATTAGATAGCGCCACTAAACAACGCCGGGCATTGTTTAACGAAACCACGCAGTCCGTAAAAAGCAGCCTGGAAAATCTCAGGATTTCGTCGGAATTATGCACAACAAAACTGCAGACCTGCCTGTTTGATTACGCAGGGCAGGGCTGGCCTGAGGCTGAAAAGCAGGCTTATCTGGATGCGCTAAAAACCATTAAAGCGACGGCTGATGTTAAGGAAATCATGCTCTATACACTAGCAAGGCCCTCCATGCATCCAGAAGCTAATCGATTGGCTATGTTACCGCCTGATGTCTTGAATGCCATTGCGGAAGAAATTCGCCAGTTAGGGTTTGTGGTGTCTGTCGCTTGTTGAGGACTATCGCCTAAATCTGGAACTTATCCCTTGTTGCCGGTCTTTCTAGCCTCTATAATGCAAAGTCCGACCATGTGCGAATGTGGCGAAATTGGTAGACGCGCTGGATTTAGGTTCCAGTAGGGCAGCCTGTGGGAGTTCGAGTCTCCCCATTCGCACCACTTAGCCAAATTTGAATTTAGCGATACATGAGCCGTGCTCATCCAACTTATACGCCGATTGTCGGCATTCCCGTAAAAATCAAACCCGTTTGTTGAGGAAAGACCATGCAAGTTTCTGTCGAAAAAATATCAGAATTGAGCAGAAAAATGACCGTTAGTGTCCCTGAAACCGTTGTCCAGGAAAAAATGGCCGAACGTCTGAAAGCCCTGGCGCGTCAGGTCAAGATTGATGGTTTCCGCCCAGGCAAAGTACCTCAACATGTTGTCAATAAAATGTACGGTGACAAGGTGCGCGGAGAAGTGGCGGGCGACTTGATTCAATCCACGTATTATGATGCCTTGCGTGATCAAGACTTAAAACCTGCCGGACAACCGAATATCCGCGACTTGGACGAAACGGAAGGCTTTCAATATATTGCTGAGTTTGAGGTGTATCCTGAGATCTCTTTGGCGGGAATCGAAGGGCTGGAGATAACGAAGACAACAGCTACCGTAGAAGAAAGCGATGTAGATACTGTGATCGAAAAATTGCGGGCGCAGAAAAAAACCTGGAATGAAGTCGAACGTGCTTCGCAAGAAAATGACCGGATATCGATTGCTTTTTCGGGAATTAGCGAAGGCGAAAATTTTACCGATGGCACGGTTAAGGATTTTCCTGTGGAAATCGGCGCCAAACAAATGATACCTGGTTTTGAAGATAATCTTGTTGGCCTTAAAAAAGGAGAGTCCAAGACTTTTTCGGTGACTTTTCCAGAAGGGTACAGTAACGCAAAACTGGCGGGAAAACCTGCTGAGTTTTCGGTCGAGGTGATTAAGGTTGAAGAGGCGGCGTTACCTGTTGTCGACGAGGATTTTATCAAGGGTTACGGCACCCAGGGCGGATCAATGGCTACTTTTCGGACGGATATTAAGGCCAATATGGAGCGCGAATTGGTGCAAGCCCTGCATGGCAGGCTGAAAAATGCGGTGTTGGATGCCCTATACGAAAAAGTGCAGTTGGTGGTTCCTAACGCCCTGGTTGACGAAGAAATTCAAAACCTCATGAAACCGTACCTGGAATCCGCCAAACGGAATAAGCTAAAGCAGACGGATGTTCAACTGCCCAAGGAAATGTTCCAAGACCAAGCGCAACGGCGTGTGGCATTGGGATTGATCTTGGGCGAAATCATCCATGCCCAAGAAATCAAGGTTGATGACAATAAAGTCCGCAGCACTATAGAAGATATGGCGAAAAGCTACGAGCAGCCGGAGGCCTATGTATCGTGGTATTATTCCGATAAAAGCCGCTTGCATAGCGTTCAACAGATGGTGTTGGAGGACCAAACCGTCGAATGGTTGGTTTCAAAAGCAAAAATTGCTAATGAAACAATGAGTTTTAGTGATATTATGGACGCAAATCAACGCTAATTCTTTCTAAAGTTATTATGATATACACCAAATCTGACGCAAACAAGATAACAACGCCACAAGCTGCCGGCAATTTAGTGCCAATCGTCATCGAGCAAACCGCTAGGGGCGAACGCAGTTTTGATATTTATTCCAGGCTCTTAAAGGAGCGGGTCATTTTCCTGGTTGGGCAGGTCGAAGATTATATGGCCAACCTGATTGTGGCGCAGTTGTTGTTCCTGGAATCTGAAAATCCTGATAAGGACATACACCTTTACATCAATTCCCCGGGTGGTTCTGTGACGGCAGGTATGTCGATTTATGACACTATGCAGTTCATCAAGCCAGATGTCAGTACCATGTGCATAGGCCAAGCCGCCAGTATGGGTGCTTTGCTGTTGACGGGCGGCGCGAAAGGTAAGCGCTATTGTTTGCCGCATTCACGGATGATGATTCACCAGCCTTTAGGCGGTTTTCAAGGCCAAGCATCGGATATAGATATCCATGCACGGGAAATTTTGTCCATCAGGGACAAGCTGAATAAGGTTTTGTCCCATCATACAGGACAGCCTATAGAGAAGGTTCAGATTGACACAGATAGGGATAATTTTCTAAGCCCTGACGATGCGGTCGGCTACGGCTTGATTGATAAAGTGTTGGCGCATAGAACTTCTGTGACAGCCTAATCAATTAACGCAATTAATAGTAGCTATAACATCCAGTTTTTAGTATGTTTGCAGTAACGGTAAAAATCTTGTTGAACTGGGCCTTAGTGGAGTCCACGTATGAGTAATGACAAACACGGTAAAGAGGACGATAAATTGCTTTATTGTTCATTTTGCGGCAAAAGCCAGCAAGAAGTCAGGAAGCTGATCGCAGGCCCTTCAGTCTACATCTGTGACGAGTGCGTAGACCTGTGCAATGACATCATTAAAGATGAGCTACTGGACAAATCATCATCTTTTTATGGTGGCGAATTGCCCAAGCCCAAACAAATCAAATCAGAGCTTGATGCTTATGTGATCGGGCAGGAACGCGCCAAGAAAATCCTGGCAGTTGCTGTATACAACCATTACAAACGCTTACGGAACAAGACCAAGAAAGACGGCGTTGAATTGGCAAAAAGCAATATCTTGTTAATAGGCCCTACCGGATCAGGCAAAACCTTGTTGGCCGAAACCCTGGCGCGTTTGCTGGATGTGCCGTTCACCATTGCCGATGCCACTACGTTGACCGAGGCTGGATATGTTGGCGAAGATGTCGAAAATATCATCCAAAAGATTTTGCAAAAATGCGATTACGATGTTGAAAAAGCTGAAACGGGTATCGTTTATATTGACGAAATTGACAAAATTTCGCGTAAATCCGACAACCCTTCTATTACCCGCGATGTGTCAGGCGAAGGCGTACAGCAAGCCTTATTAAAGCTTATTGAAGGCACGATAGCTTCCGTACCGCCACAAGGTGGCCGTAAACATCCCCAACAGGAGTTTTTGCAAGTCAACACCGCGAACATCTTGTTTATTGTGGGCGGTGCGTTTGCGGGGTTGGATAAGGTCATCAAGGCGCGTTCCGAAAAAGGCGGCATTGGTTTCTCTGCGGATGTCAAAACAAAGGATGAGAGCAAAAATGTCGGTCAGCTTTTCGCCGATGTCGAGTCTGAAGACTTGATTAAATATGGCCTGATCCCCGAATTTGTGGGCAGGTTACCTGTAGTCGCCACGCTGGATGAACTGGATGAATCGGCGCTGATTAAGATCTTGACTGAACCTAAGAATGCCTTAATCAAGCAATACCAACATTTATTTGAGATGGAAGGTGCAGAATTGGAATTCCGTGATGATTCACTCGGCGCAATTGCCCGTAAATCCATGGAGCGAAAAACTGGCGCCAGGGGTTTACGGACTATCGTGGAGAACGTCCTGCTCAACACCATGTATGAATTGCCGTCTGCCGACAATATCAGCAAAGTTGTGGTTGATGAGGGCGTTATTATGGGAGAGGCCGAACCGTACTTAGTTTACGAGACAGAAAAGATTAAGGCTTAGTGGCATTATGATTAGGGATTCACATAAAAGGGGCTTTGTCGTTTAAAGCCCCTTTTTTGTTTGTGGGTATTGTTCGATTCGCAAAAGCAAAAAAAAAAATTGCTAAGTCAGTCTAGATAAAGCCATTTCATTCTTGCTATTTGAAATAACATCCCCATAATCACAGTTAACGTAGGTTTTGTTCCATATATGGAAGAGCAGAAGATGAAAGAATCAGAAATAATAGTTCCGGTCTTGCCATTAAGGGATGTCGTCGTTTATCCCCACATGGTTATCCCCTTATTTGTCGGTAGGCAGAAATCCATCGACGCCTTGAATGCCGCGATGCTGGAAAACAAGAAGATTTTGCTAGTGGCCCAGAAAGAAGCGAGTGTCGATGAGCCAGAATTTACCGATCTCTATGAAGTCGGAACCTTAGCCAACATCCTGCAATTGTTGAAATTGCCGGATGGGACGGTCAAGGTGCTGGTGGAAGGCAGTGAACGCAGCCATGTAAGCTCTTACCAAGAAACGGACAGTTTTTTTTCGGCGACTGTCTCAAAAATTAATGACGTCCTGCTCATCTCAGAGCAAAAGTTGGATGCCCTGAAACGTACGGTCATGAATACATTCGACCAGTACGTCAAGTTCAACAACAAAATTCCACCTGAAGTGTTGAATGTATTGAACGGGGTTGATGACCCCAGTCGCCTTGCCGACACGATGGCTGCGCATATCGCCATCAAAATCCAAGAAAAACAGGTGATTCTCGAAACCGCCGACATAGAGCAACGACTTGAAGTCCTGATGGCACTGATGGAAGGCGAAGTCGATATTCTGGAAATGGAAAAGAAAATCCGCGTGCGCGTGAAGCAGCAAATGGAGAAAAACCAAAGGGAATATTATCTTAACGAACAGATGAAAGCCATCCAGAAAGAATTGGGCGATATGGATGATGTGCCTAATGAAATCGAAGACCTGGAGAACAAAATTGAAGACGCGGGTATGTCCAAAGAGGCGAAAACTAAAGCCAACGCCGAATTGAACAAGCTTAAGCTGATGTCGCCGATGTCCGCTGAAGCGACAGTTGTAAGGAATTATATAGACTGGATGGTGAATGTGCCTTGGAAGAAAAAAACCAAGGTCACCAAAGTGTTAAAGGATGCGGAACTCGTATTGGAATCTGAGCATTACGGGCTGGAAAAAGTCAAAGAACGCATATTGGAATACCTCGCCGTGCAACAACGCGTCAGGAAGCTCAAAGGGCCTATATTGTGTTTGGTGGGGCCGCCGGGTGTGGGCAAAACTTCATTGGGCGAGTCCATCGCTAGGGCGACCAATCGGAAGTATGTGAGGATGGCGTTGGGTGGTGTTCGGGATGAAGCGGAAATACGCGGTCATCGCCGGACGTATATCGGTTCCATGCCGGGTAAAATATTGCAAAGTCTGGCCAAAGTAAAAACCAGAAATCCGTTATTCTTACTCGATGAAATCGACAAGATGGCGCAGGATTTTCGTGGCGATCCGGCTTCGGCATTATTGGAAGTCCTTGATCCAGAACAAAACCATACTTTCTCTGACCATTATCTGGAAGTGGATTTTGATCTGTCCGACGTGATGTTTGTCGCTACTGCCAATACTATGAATATTCCCCATGCCTTATTGGACAGGATGGAAGTTATACGGCTTGCGGGTTATACCGAAGATGAGAAAATCAATATCGCGATCAAGTACCTAATTCCAAAGCAGATAAAAAACAATGGACTGGAAGGCAAGGAAATCGAAATTACCGAAACGGCGGTTAGGGACATGATCAGGTATTACTCCCGTGAGGCGGGCGTGCGTAGCCTTGAGCGCGATATTTCAAAAATATGCCGGAAAGTTGTCAAAGAGTTATTATTGAAGCCTAGCAAGGATACCGTGGTGGTTGCGCCTAAAAACCTCAATCATTATTTGGGCGTGAAACGCTACCATTATGGTATTGCCGAAGAACAAGACCAGGTCGGTCATGTTTCAGGATTGGCTTGGACGGAAGTTGGCGGCGAACTGTTGACGATAGAGACTGCGGTGATTCCAGGCAAGGGTAAACAATCGGCTACAGGTAAGCTGGGTGACGTGATGAAAGAGTCTATCGAAGCCGCCATGACCGTGGTCAGGAGTCGTGCGGACATATTGGGCCTAGATAGCGAAATATTCCAAAAGAATGATATACATATCCATGTGCCGGAAGGGGCGACGCCGAAAGACGGGCCCAGTGCCGGGATTGGCATGTGTACGGCGATTGTTTCGGCACTGACTAAGATTCCGGTGCGTGCTAATGTTGCCATGACGGGCGAAATCACCTTGCGTGGCGAAGTGTTGCCTATTGGTGGGTTAAAGGAAAAATTATTGGCCGCGCACCGTGGCGGTATTACTACCGTGTTGATACCCTCTGAAAACGAAAAGGATCTCGCGGAAATACCTGAAAACATCAAGCAGAATTTGCTGATCAAGCCTGTGCAATGGATAGATGAAGTATTGGAAGTCGCCTTGCAATATATGCCCAGCCCTTTGGAGAAAATTGCGGGCGATGAGCAAAGTAAAGTGGAAGCCGATACGGCAAAAATTAAACCCAGCAGTGGGGTAATCGCGCATTGAAACAATGAGTAAGGGCGTTAAATGGTCGGGGTGCAAAATATACTGACCTTTAACGCTTGACACTCTACAAAGGCAGTTGTTATAAATACACCCATCTTATTCTTTAGTTGTCCAAACGAGCGGCTAAGAATCGATACGCAGTTCTTGCTACATAAAAACAATACTCACTTTCCTAAGGGGGAATAAATGAATAAATCGGAACTAATTGACGCTATAGCTGAGTCTTCTGGATTGACTAAGGCCGATGCCGGTCGTGCTTTAGAGGGCTTTATCGGTGCGGTAACAGGGGCTTTAAGCAAAGGGGACTCAGTTACTTTAGTCGGTTTTGGCACCTACGCCGTAAAAGAAAGGGCTGAACGGGTAGGCCGCAATCCCCAAACAGGGCGCGAGATAACTATAAGCGCAGCTAGACTACCATCATTTAAGGCTGGTAAAGCGCTCAAAGATGCTATAAAATAGTCGTCTTGAGTCGGGTGCTTAGCTCAGCTGGGAGAGCATCGCCCTTACAAGGCGAGGGTCGGGGGTTCGAACCCCTCAGCACCCACCAGACTTTGGAGCGGTAGTTCAGTTGGTTAGAATACCGGCCTGTCACGCCGGGGGTCGCGGGTTCGAGCCCCGTCCGCTCCGCCAAATCGAAAGCCCCGTACCGACAAGGTTCGGGGCTTTTTTTTTACAGGAGTTTTTATGGGTTATTTGGCTTTTTTGGAATTGAACTTATGTTGACAACAATCAGAGAAAAAGCGCAAGGGGCTTTCGCTTGGATAATCTTGATAGTGATTTGTGTGCCATTTGCGTTGTGGGGTATCCAAAATTATATTGATACTGGCAAGGAAGCGCCGGTCGCTTCCGTAGGCGACAAGGATTTTTACCAGCGCGATGTCAACAATGCCTACGAACAGTATGCCCAGAATTTTCGGGGGATGAACATTGATGAGCAACTCCTGAAACAGCAAGCCTTAGACAAGCTGATAAAAGACGAAGTGCTGTTGCAGTACACCAAAGGGGCGGGCTTGGTCACAACGGACACTAGCGCCCGTGATTTCATCAAGACCTTGCCGTATTTTCAAACCGATGGAAAGTTTGACGAAAAACGCTATAAATCACTGCTTGCTACACAAAAGTTGTCAACAGTTGAATTTGTAAACAAAATCAAAAGCGCACTGATTATGGAGCAATTCCAACGCAGTGTCATTGACAGCAGTTTTGCTACGCCTTACGCAATTGAAAACTTTTTCAAAATCCAAAATCAGCAACGCGATGTTGACTATATTACGGTCGCCTTGGAAAAAGCGACTGCACAACCCAGCGACACAGAGATTGTCGCTTATTACCAACAGCACCAGGACGCTTATAAATTGCCCGAACAAGTGGCAGTGGATTATGTAGAATTGTCGTTAGAAGAACTTGCCAAAAAAGTGGAAGTGACAGACGACAAACTCAAGGCCTATTACGAAGAGCAAAAAGACCAATTCAGTACGTCGGAACGGCGAAAAATCAGCCATATCCTGTTTGCTGTCAATGCAAAAACGGATGATAAAACTGCCTTGGCAAAAGCCGTAAAGGCGCAAGAAGATTTGAAAAGCAAAGAGTTCTCGGCAGTTGCCGCAGAAGTTTCCGACGACAAACTCACCGCCAAAAAAGGCGGCGACTTGGGCTTGTTTATTGTCGGCAGCATGGAGAAATCCTTTGAAGAAGCCGCAAGTGCATTGAAAGCGGGCGAAGTTTCCAAGCCGGTTAAATCCTCATTCGGCTATCATCTGATCAAGGTCACTGAATTAGTGCCAGCAGAAGTCAAGTCTTTTGATACAGTTAAAGGCGAACTCACCAAAACCTACCAAAAAGCTCAAGCGGAAAATGCTTTCTATGAAGCGGGCGAAAAACTTACGGAAATGAGCTACGAGAATCCCGACAATTTGCAAACAGTGTCAGGAAACCTTGGGCTAGCGGTTAAAAAATCGGGGTTCTTTACGAAGGACAAAGGCGAAGGTATCGCCACTGAACAAAAAATCCGTGATGCCGCCTTTACCGAGGAAGTACTGCAAGGCAATAACAGTACGCCGATAGAGCTAGGGAGCGATCGCTTGGTGGTTCTTAGGATACTTGAACACAAACCTGCCGCCGTACGTGAATTGAAAGACGTTAAAACGGATGTGATTGTGGCCTTATCAAATGAGAGGGCCAAACAGCAAGCGGTCGATACGGCAAACAAAATTAAACAACGGCTACAGACGGGTGAAGCCATCCAGAAAGTCGCTGCTGATTTTAAACTGCCTGTAAAGGAGGCAACCGGCCTGACCCGAAACAAAAGCGCTTTGCCTGAACAACTGAGCGATGCCATTTTTAGGGCAGCAAAACCGGTTGCTGGAAAAGCGACAATTTTTGATGTCGTCTTGCCCACAGGTGAACAAGTCGTCGTCAGCCTGAAAAAAGTGACAGCGGGTGTTATGAGCGAAGACGACAAAAAGCAAATGGATCTTGCCAAGAAAAATTTAGCTAAAGCTTTTGGGCAGTCAGAATTTAATGCGATGCTGGCAAGCCTGCAAACAAAAGCGGATGTATCGATAAAAACCCAGCCTAAAGTACAATAAACAGCGATGCAGCACCGTCATGTATTGACGGGGAAATTTAATATCTAATGCCGTAGAGTTAATCGATTGAGTCCTGTTCCCTTGTGCGCCCAAAAACAGGCATAACTATCTACGTTCAGACGAGATTATTTCTCCTCACCCCGTCCCTCTCCAATAGGAGAGGGAGCTTTGCTTTTTTTGCTTAACGGCATAAACAATACGCAACTGATCCAATGCCTTTATTACGCCTATCGAACATCGCCATCGCTTTTGGCTCCCATGCTTTATTAAATAAGGAAAATTTCCAGTTGGATATGGGTGAAAGGGTAGGGCTGTTAGGGCGCAATGGCGAAGGTAAGTCGACCCTGATGAAAATCATAGCCGGCAGTGTACTGCCTGATGGCGGCGACATCTGGCGGGAACCTGCATTAAAACTGGCATGGCTGGAACAAGCGCCCGAATTGCCAAATGAAGCGACTGTCTACGATGCGGTTGCCAGTGGCTTAGGCGAACTGGGTGAAGTGATTGCGCGTTACCATGACCTATCATTGACGATGGATTACCACGACCAGAAATCCTTGCAAGAACTGGGTGATTTGCAGCACAAGCTGGAAGCCCTGAATGGTTGGCATTTCAACACCAAAATAGAAGCCACACTCAGCAAATTGAACCTGCCGGGAGAATTAAAGGTCAAGGATTTATCGGGCGGATGGAAACGCCGAGTTGCGTTGGCGAAAGCCTTGGTTATCGAGCCGCAAGTGCTGTTACTGGACGAGCCAACCAATCACCTCGACTTTGAAAGCATTACTTGGCTGGAGGAGCAATTGCTTAACTTCGATGGCGCGGTGCTTTTCGTTACCCATGACCGGGCGTTTTTACAGAAACTGGCAACCCGTATTGTCGATTTGGACCGCGGCAACTTGGTGTCTTGGCAAGGCACGTATGACGATTACTTGCGGCGTAAAGCGGCGGCACTGGAAGACGAAGCGAACCAAAATGCCGAATTTGACAAAAAGCTGGCGCAAGAAGAAGTCTGGATCAGGCAAGGTGTAAAGGCTCGGCGTACCCGTAACGAAGGCCGGGTGAGGGCATTGGAAAAGCTCCGCAAAGAGCGGGCGCAACGCCGACTTCAACAAGGAACCAGCAAGCTGGGATTAACTAATGTCGACGCATCAGGCAAAAAAGTTATCGAAGTCAACGATATTTGCTTTAGTTATCCGGAAAGGCAAATCATCAGTCATTTCTCCACGCTCATCCAACGTGGCGATAAAATCGGCCTTATCGGTGCAAATGGGGCAGGTAAAACGACTTTACTTAGGCTATTGCTCAAGGAATTGCCGCCCGATAGCGGCACGGTGGAACACGGTACACGCCTGGAAATCGCCTATTTCGACCAACTCCGCGACCAGCTTGATCCTGAAATGACAGTTGTTGATACGGTTGCTGACGGCAATGATTTTGTCGAAATAGCAGGAAACAGGCGACACGTCATGTCCTATTTGTCCGATTTCCTGTTTGCTCCAGCAAGGGCGAGGTCGCCCGTCAAGAGCCTGTCGGGCGGTGAAAAAAATCGCCTGTTGTTGGCGCGATTGTTCACCAAACCTGCCAATTTTTTGGTGATGGACGAACCGACCAACGACCTCGATCTGGAAACCCTGGAGCTATTGGAAGAAAAGCTGGTTGATTATAGTGGGACGTTATTATTAGTCAGCCACGACAGGGCATTCCTGGATAACGTCGTCACCAGCGTTTGCGTTCTGGATGGCTCAGGAAAAGTGGAAGAGTTAGTCGGTGGTTACAGCGACTGGCAAAAACAGAAACAAGCCATCGCAAAAACAGAAACTGACAAAAAAAACCTGGATGGCAAAAAGAAACCGGACTCAGGCGTTGAAAATCCAAATGTCCCTAAAAAACCGACTAAAAGTAAACTCAGCTTCAAAGAGCAACAAGAGTTAAATGCTTTGCCCGAAATCATCGCCCAGCTTGAAGCTAAGCAAGCGGAACTGACCCAAAAGATCAGTTCCCCGGATTTTTACAAAAACGACCCAACCGTTGTCGCCGACACCTTGGCAGAACTGCAAGTCACAGATACCCAGTTAGAGCAAGCTTACCAACGCTGGGATGAGCTTGAAAGCCTGAAATCAGCATAAAATCACATAATATCATTGCAACAAAAGGCATTCTGGCTTATCCTTGCCGCCCTGCCCAAATTAAGATAACCCCAGGGCAAGCATCAAAACAGTAACAATCAGGAGAGATGGCCGAGTGGTCGAAGGCGCACGCCTGGAAAGTGTGTATACGGCAACGTATCGAGGGTTCGAACCCCTCTCTCTCCGCCACCAAGTGCTTTAACGCCGTTCAACAAAGTACAAAAACCTGCATGTTTTGTGGCATAGCGGTTTTTTTATTGCCCAATAAAGTACAACAAGGTGTATTGATATCCGCAACAAATGAGGTGTTTTTTTAGGATTGGTATCATCCACCAATTCGGGCGGGGTGACTACACTTCATGCTGGCATGGCGACTCTCCGTCTCCAGGCAATCAGTACAGGACTGGAGTTTGATGCCTGTGGTAAAGTTCATAGCTATGTTATTTTAAGGTTCTTAAATCCTTAATAATGCAGCTTGTAGGGAAAGATATTAATCCCCGGCACAGAAGAAATTATTGTCCTTCTACAATAATCACTTGTCTTTCTGTTTATGAAATAGGTTTTGCTATTGTGGGGTTTCCTGATAATCGATAGCCTTAACATCTGATCTAGCCAATTCGACCAAAAATTCACGGCATTTGTTTTGGATAAGACGCGTGTTTTCAGCGCCCATCCTTAGCATTTGTTTTTGGACGGGATTGAGCGCTTCAAGTTTGGGATCGGCAAATTTGTAGAAGACGGACGGCCTGACCAAGGTGATATTTCCATCCAGCACAGGTGTGGCAATAATTTCACCTGCAGCCTTATTTACGATGTTTTCTAAGGTGATGTCGTCGGGATAATTGAATTCTGCAAACACTTGAAGCATCAACGGCCTGAGTTTTTGGTAAACGGCAACGGCGGCTTTAACATCAATAGCGTGGATCGTTTGCGCTAAGTTGTTGTATCGCGCAAAGCTTTTAGGCGCAATATACAGGCCATTTTCATCTTGGGCTACGGTAAAGTACTCGTCAAACCGCAGAAAGCTGACATGTTTGACAATGCGTGTGCCTTGGGCGAAATCGTTTATGATTTCCACATACCGCCTAATCAACCGGTCAGTATTAAGCCATTGGGCAAGCCCTGGAAAAAGCGAAGCCAGTGTTTGCCTGACATAATTATCACTGCCCAGTAAATCGGGCAATCCATCTTGTTGGGCTGGGATTTTATCGTTGTTGCGAACCAAAATTTCTGGCTTTGCGGGCGGTAGGGGTTCGCTCAGGTTTACAGCTTTTTGTTCATCAGGAAATGCTTTTGAAATCGTCGTTTTGTTGGTGGGTTCAATGCCCAAATCCGTAGTTTCTGCTTCTTTAGGAAGCTCGAAATTGGTCAAAATATAATAAGTGCCGCTGATTCCGGTAAGCAATGAAACCAGGATAGCAATAATAAAAGCCGTATTGTTGGACTTTTTGTTTCTGTTTTGATCGTAGCGACCCATGTTGCAGCGAGACCTTATTTCTGTTGTAGGTTACAATTATGCATTAGGTGGTGCAAGGTTCAGGATTCAAGGCAAAAAGACAGGCATTAGTCATAATGCCTTGATAAATTTTCGCATACAGGTTACTGAAATAAAATTCATTTTACCAACTATCTAGAAAAAATAATTTTGTATAACGAATATTTTCATTTTAGCGAGTTGCCGTTCTCGATCGCACCGGATCCGCACTTCATTTTCATGAGTGCCCGTCATCAGGAAGGTTTGGCGCATCTATTGTACGGGATCAATCACGGTGGCGGCTTCGTCGCCTTGACCGGCGAGGTCGGCACAGGTAAGACAACATTGTGCCACTGTTTGTTGCAGCAATTGCCAGAAAATATTGACATTGCCCTTATCTTAAACCCCAAGTTGGATGCTATTGAACTATTGGCGACGATTTGCGACGAATTGAGGATAGCTTATGACAAGCACCAGCACAGCTTAAAAAACCTTATTGATGCACTCAACCAACACTTGCTCACCGCCCACGCCAATGGTAGGCGCACCGTCCTGGTCATTGATGAAGCCCAAAACCTAAGCCTGGAGGTTTTGGAGCAAGTCCGCTTGCTGACCAACCTTGAAACCACGAAGACAAAATTACTGCAAATCATCCTGGTTGGTCAGCCGGAATTGAAAGATTTATTGAATCGGCGCGAATTGCGCCAGTTAAATCAGCGCATAACCGCCCGTTATCATCTGCTGCCGCTCTCTCTTCCCGAAACCCGTACCTATATACGCCACCGGTTGATGATGTGCAAAGGCGATCCTGACCTGTTCAAAGAAAAAGCAATCGATAAGATTTTCCATTATTCCAAGGGCATCCCTCGGATAATCAACATTATCAGCCATTGCGCCTTGCTGGGGGCATACTCAACTGACACCCGCGTCATTACACCGGCCATCATCAAACGTGCCGCCAAAGAAACGCTGGCACCTACCCATGATAAGCCATTTTGGTTAAAGCCTATATTGGCTGGGTTGGCCTTAAGCTGCCTTGCTATTGGGCTATATTACAAAACTTATTATGCAAGCAACCAAGCCCCCCCTAAAATCAAGACGATTATACCCGATGCTTTGCCAGAAAAGCCCAGCATAGGACCGTTAGTGCCCGCTAAGGTTGCCCCGACTGTCATTAAGCACGAACCGCCTGTTGCTGAAACTAAACCCTTTAGTGCGTGGTTGGCCGATCCAGCCCTTACTTTAAGCGCGGGGTTAAGCAATGCCTTGAAGCGCTGGGGCAAAGAACCTCCAACCAGCCAACAAGTAGACTGCAATACTGCCCTAAAAATGGGGTTGAAATGTCAGTTTGACAAGGGCAACTGGAAAGACCTGCTGGCATTTAATCGTCCTGTGGTATTGGAGTTTTCGTTGTCGCCAGAAACTAAACATTACGTCCTATTGACAGCGATAAAGGACGGACGGCCAACCTTCGCATTCGACCACGATGTGACATTTCCGTTAGCGGATGTGTTGAGTTTTTGGGATGGTTATTACGTATTGCTTTGGCAACCCCCCAAGCCTGGGGTGAACATGATTTTCCCAGGGCAATCGTCCGATAATGTCGTTTGGTTGCGGGAGCGGTTGGCGGCAATAGACGGCGTTAACCCAGAAGTTAAAAATCGCCGTTTTTTTGATGCCGACCTGAAAGCAAGGGTCGTCAATTTTCAACGAACGTACCACTTAAAGCAAGACGGCAAAGTGGGCATCCAAACAATTTTTCACCTAGATAATGCAACTGGCGCACAGGGTTCGCCGCATTTAAAACAGGACTGATGCACAATGTCATATATCCTCGATGCCTTACGTAAATCCGAACAGCAACGGCAAGCTACCCAACCGGATTCCGCGACGGACAGAATCTTGCTTAACCCGCCGCAACCTAAACAAAAATCAACCAAGTGGATAATTGCGTTGATTATCGGCAATCTATTGGTGGTCGCATATTTTGTGTGGCATTTCACCCAGAAGTCCTCTGTGGAGTCGCAACCCAAAGGTAAGGCCACAGGAAGCTTAGACACACAGCTATTGCCGTTGACATCAGAAAAGCGGCTTTTGCCTCTAGGAAGCCCCGCATCACAGAATGGCATTAACCAAGCGGTTAAGCCGTCGCCCCAACAGGCAGTACCACAACCGCCTTCGCCTTCCATTGCGGAGTTGATCGAATCAAAAAAAATGGCTGAAATCGAGCGGCCCGTTAAGAAGGCCCCAGAAAAAAAATGGCCAACCATGAATAAAGAGACGATTAGCCGCAGCAAAGCATTGCCCGCAAGCCAGCCTGAATTTTCCATTGCCGATGAAGAACCTATGTCTCCGTCAAAGCCACTGCTTGCACCCAAGGGGGAAAGTGTCCATGACTTGAACGAACTGCCTTACGAAGAGCGCAGCACGTTGCCTAATTTAACCATCAATGTGTTCAGTTATGCCCAACAACCGGAAGATCGATTTGTCATCATCGATATGGTTAAATACAAGGCCGGGCAGTTCATAAAGGGTTCAGTAAAACTCAAGGAAATCCGTGCAGACAGTATCATTCTCGAGAACGGTAATGACACGTTTAAGGTTGATCGGCCTTAAGCTATTTGCATAACGCCCGCTGTCATTATGCCCACTAGGACCATTTTAGTGCGGATTTTATAGCGGGCATCTTCATCGCCATAATGGTGTTTGAAATACAGCAGTAAGATCGTAAGCAGGAACGTATAGCCGGGCACCGTGGTTTCCATAGCGGCGGACAATGCGGGCGAACCCAAATCAAGCGCCTTCTGGCTCAAATATAAGGCGACCACATTGGCAAATTCAAGCCCGATAAAAAGCGGGGCCATGGGGGTCAGTTTGGGGAGATTATTGCTGAATGTCGTTCTAACTTGAGGGCTGAGCACTAAGGGCAACAGGCCGCTAAACACCACGCCGATAATGATAAACATGAAACAGATAATAAACGTGCCATTTTCAAACACGTATTTTTCAAGCAATATCGCAGCAACCTGAATTGAAGATGCCATCAGCATTAAAAAAATCGAATCCCATTTGCCGTTTCTGGAAATATCGATCAAGCAAAAACAGAGTGATGCGATGATCAATACCCCAATCGCGATGTAATGCCAAAGTTCCAATTCATCGCCCATCAAAAAATAGCTGGCTAACGGCAAAAGCGTAGGGGTAAAATTTTCATAGGCCGCTACGATGCCCGCCTCAGTTTCTTCCAATGCTTGGAAATAAAAGGCTTGGGCTAATTGTATCAACGCCCCTGACAACAAAGCCAAGGCGATGATAGGCCAATCCGGTAGTTGCCATTCCATATATGGCAACACAAAAGGAAATACCAGCAAGATAACTGCCGTCGCCAGGGAGCCAGTAATAACGCCAATCCAGGGACGGTCAAACACATTGCCTACGCAATGGCTGTCGAGAATATTAACCAATGCCCAGAATGGTGGCCCCAACAGCGCATAATACAACCACATAAATTTAAATCCTCTATATCTATAGTAAGTTCCAGCAGCTGCCCGAGTCCGGCAAACTGCACAGTTCAGTATAAAAAGGTCAAACGCTTCCTGGATCGAAAATGCCAACCATAAGTGCTTTAAAAATGCTATTGTCTTTTTGTAAAAGCGTAGATGAACTCACAATAAATGAATAAATAATTCGCAATAATGTGAGGTATGTCACGCAATCCAAAAATTGCTTGATTTTACACCTTGACAAAATAATCTGTCTTATATTATGGAAGGTTGGTTAGGTGGGCAATTAGTACGAATACCTACGAAGCGAAATAAAAAATAAAGGAGAAGTTTTCCCTAAGCAATTTATCCCTTGGCATTTCAAAAAAGGCAACGACTTAAGCGAAGTTTGCTCACTGCTATAAGTTTTACAGCGCACCTTCTGATAAATTCAGCTATATTTGAAGAAACACACTAGACATAGTAGTAGTTATGAGATTTCAATCATTTATCCAATTAGTGAGCATGATTTTCCTGCCCCTAGGATTGGCTTACGCTCAAAATGACCCTTATTCGCCAGGAGGCTCGGCAACTGCCGAAGAAAAACAATTGTTCCAGGAAATCCCCTCTGTATTCACCGCTTCCAAATACGAACAGAAAGTAAGCAAAGCCCCTGCATCTGTTAGCATTGTGACTGCCGATGAGATAAAAAAATGGGGTTACCAGAGTTTTGGCGACATCATTGCCAGCCTGAAAGGTTTTTACAATACGACTGACCATAATTATGGTTTTATCGGCTCTCGCGGATTTGGCCTTCCCACCGACAACAACACCCGTTTGCTGCTGCTGATTGACGGTCATCGATATAACGACAACCTGTTTGAATCCTTTTATTCCGATCAAAATTTTCCGGTTGATGTGGACATGATAGAACGGGTGGAAGTGGTGCGTGGCCCCAGTTCTTCCCTTTACGGCAGCAGTGCGGTTTTCGGCGTCATTAATGTCATCACTAAGCGGGGGCGGGACCTGGACGGTGCGAATGTGAAGGCTTCATATGGGTCCTTCGATACTTACAAGACTAGCGCGAGCTATGGCAAACGCTTTAACAGTGGACTGGAAGCTTTCCTTACCGGAACGATTTATAACAGCCAAGGCAACACCCGGTTTTTTTCCAAGGAGTTTGACAGCCCTGCCACCAACAATGGCATTTACCAAAACAATGATTACGAAGAGGCCCAAAAACTGATGGGCAAGTTCAGCTACGGCGACTTTACCCTGGAAGGGGTCTATGTCAACCGCAGGAAAGGAATTCCTACCGCATCGTTCGAAACCATTTTTAACGATCCACGCACCCATACCACAGACCAGGCGGCTTTTTTGTACCTTAACTACAACCACACTTTTGAGAACCAACTTAACCTGCAAACAAGGGTTTCGTACAATCAATACAACTACAAAGGGGATTTCCCAACCGATTTCGGAAATCAATTCACCCCCCCGGGGATTGCCATAAACAAGGATTCGACCCATGGTCAGTGGTGGCGTGCCATTACGGAACTATCCAAAGTCATTGACGACCATAGGCTTACCGTCGGCGGCGAAATCCAGCATGATTTCGACCAGTTCCTTAGCAATTTCAATGCCCGTCCCAATTTGCCAATTTCCCAGCTAGTTTCGTCTAACGTAAACTCTTACCGCTGGGCGCTGTTTGCCCAGGATGAATATAAATTCAATGACCAATTTACCTTCAATGCCGGTATTCGTTATGATTTTTACAGTATTTTCGGTGACACCCTCAACCCGCGTTTGGCCTTGATCTATAACCCTTGGGAAAAGACGACAGTAAAATTACTGTACGGCACCGCTTTTAGGGCACCCAGCCAATTTGAGATCAATACCCCCTTCTTCGGGAACTTACCTAACCCTAGCTTGAAACCTGAAAAATTGGATACCACAGAGTTAATCCTAGAACATTATTTCAATGACCACCTGCGTGGAGAATTCAACTTATTTCATACCGATGTCAATAACATCATTGCCCAGGTTTCAGTGAATAACAACAACACACAATCCCAAAACGTCAATAATGCCGAATCCAACGGCCTTGAGTTACAGTTAGAAGATAACTGGGGTAATGGCTTTCAGGGCCGTATCAGTTATTCCTTTCAAAAAACCACAGACTCAAAGACTAACCAACGCCTAGCCAATTCCCCTGCCCACATGGCCAAGCTCAACCTAATTGCGCCGCTTTGGCAGGACATCGTATTTCTTGGCTTTGAAACCCAATACCTGAGCAGCAGGTTAGTGCCTGCAAAAAATCCTGGCGGGGTCATTGGAAAAGTGGATGATTATGTCATCAGTAACCTCACCGTCTTTACTAAGAACTGGGTGAAAGGCCTGGAGTTGTCGGCGGGGGCTTACAACCTGTTTGACGAACGTTATTTCGATCCCGGCTCCCCCGACCACAGGCAAACAGGCATACAAAGAGACGGCATAACATTCAGGGTCAAGGCAAGCATGGATTTCTAATCTGTTGCTTTCATCACACAAATAATAGTTTAATTTATAGTAAGGCGATTCATCCGGTGTTCCCTGGTATTAAATCGATCCATAACTGTGCCATAGGTATTCGTACTAATTGCGAGGCTGAGGGGCGGGTTTTAGTATGGCCTGTCGCAATAAGGTTACGATGGTTTTGGGTGATGCGCTTTTATTTTACGGTACACAAAAATTTGATTGCACTAATCATTGGCATTTGCTTGTGGGCCAATCCTGTTTTTGCCGAAAAAACCAGCCATATTTTAATCATAGCCACTTCCAATGATGCCCCATTGCAAGAAGCGATAAATGGGTTTAAACAGCAAGTTTCAGCGCGCGGCAATATCAAATTCACCGAGATGTTGTTGTCTCAAGTCCACGCTCCCGCCGTTAAGCAAATCGACAGCATTAAACCTGACTTGATTTATGCGTTGGGTGTGGATGCTGCGAAATGGGCCAGCTTACAGACATCCAGCATCCCGATTGTCGCCACCATGGTATTGAAAGAAGATGTGTTCAGGCAAGCGCCCAATATTACCGGTATCAGCCTGGGCTATTCATTACAAACCCAATTCCAATGGTTAAAAAAATTCTTTCCTCAACAAAAAACGGTAGCCGTCTTATTTAACCCTGCCGAGAATGCCGCCACCGTCTTGGAAGCCCAAAAAGCGGGCCTGCAAAATGGCTTCAATTTGGTCGCCATTCCGGTCGAATCGCCAAAGCAACTGCCTTTCGCTCTCGAGCAGTTAGCAAACAACATCGAAATCCTGTTGGCTATCCCGGATGAAACGGTAATGTCCGTCAATACTGCCAAAGAAGTGTTGTTGGCCTCTTTCAGGAATAAAGTGCCATTTATTGGCTTGTCCGACAACTGGGTAAAATCAGGGGCCTTTTATGCTTTGTCCTGGGATTATGCGGATTTGGGCCAACAATCTGCGGAATTGGCGCTAAAAATATTGAACGGTGCATCAATTAAAACAATTTCTCCAGAACATCCGCGAAAAGTCACATATACTATTAATGCCAAGATTGCTGAACACATGAAGATGGACATTCCAGAAGCACTGCTTAAAAACGCTAAAATGGTATTTAATTAAGCTAAATTCTTCAAGATCATTTCCTTCCTAACAGGAAGAGCTTAAGGAGAAATGATAAATTTAAATTTTATACCTATCGCTGCCCTATTTCTTAAGGGGCAGGAGTTTTGGGAATCTTAGGGATTTCCTGCTTGGTAGGACACTGGAGAGATCAATCGTTTGAGATCAATTGCTACAAAATTTAATTTACTGACTATTTTTTTAATCGCGCTGACGGCTTTTCTCACCGCTGGTTACATCATTTGGCAGCATCAACTCAGTGCTTACAAGAACTTTACGGAGCATGGCGAAGAAATTGCCGCCATGCTTTCCAAGAACATTGTCTACGGCATTTACACCGAAAACCAGGAGGCTATCGGGCAATCCCTGCAAAGCTTGGAAGATAATAAGGACATCGCCTATGTAATGGTTTATAACAAGGGTGGGGAAGTCTTAACCCAGCGGCATAAGCGCAACTTAGCCAAATTGCCCTTGCTGGATAGCGGGAAGTTGCCCATTTTGCAGTCCCAGAGTGACGAGTACTCCGACCCTGAAGGCAATCGCTATATCAATATTGTCAACCCCGTTTATATTAAGGCAGGCATGTCCGGCACTGGCCTGGAACAAGAGTTTACAGCGTCCCCAAGCCCATCAAGCAATCCAGAAATCATCGGTTATATCCAGCTTGGAATTAGCCAGAAAAGCATTTCTCAGAGTACGAATAAATTCGTATTGCAAACGTTGATAATCGCGCCTTTGACTATCGTTCTGGGCATGTTTTTGACGCTTTGGCAAACTCGTCGGATCACCCAACCCATTAAGAAATTGGTATTGGCCACACACGATATTGCCAAGGGCGATTTTGGCAAAGATTTTACAGTTTCATCAAAAAACGATGAGATAGGCGAACTTGCGCAATCCTTCAATAAAATGTCCCAAGAGTTGGCGCTCTATCAGAAAGAGGTTTCTGAACACCGTGAGATTTTGGAGGAACAGGTCAGCCAGCGTACCCGGGATCTGCAAAAAAAGACCAATGAAGCCGTCGAGCTTGCCCATAAAGCGGAAGCCGCCAGCAAAGCCAAAAGTGAATTTTTGGCAACTATGAGCCACGAGATCCGCACCCCGATGAATGGTGTGCTCGGCATGACGGAACTGCTGTTAGATTCTTATCTTGATTCCCGACAGCAACAATTGGCTGACACTGCGTTCCGGTCAGCAAAATCGCTGCTCGGCATCATCAATAACATCTTGGATTTCTCCAAAATTGAATCGGGTAAATTCCAACTCGTGCCAAGAGAGTTTGATTTACGCCAATTGCTTACCGATATAGCGGAAATGCTGTCCACCCAGATCGAAAGGGAGAACCTTGAGTTGGTCTTAAACTTGCCGCTCGATTTGTCCGGTAAGGTTAACGCCGATGATGAAAGGCTTAGGCAAGTTCTGGTCAATTTGCTGGGGAACGCATTAAAATTTACCGATCAAGGCTATATAGAACTTAAAGTTAGCCGTCTTCCTGGCCTTGAGCCGGGTGGACGCAGTAATCTCCTTTTTGAAGTTATTGACACCGGTTCCGGCATAGCGCCGGAGCAACAGGCGCAAATTTTCGACAGCTTTACGCAAGCTGACAACTCCACCACTCGCGTGCACGGCGGCACAGGGTTGGGGTTGACAATTTCCAAGCGCTTGGTCGCGCTTATGGGCGGTGAGCTCAAGGTCAAAAGCCGTGTGGGGCAGGGTTCTTGTTTCTTTTTTAGCCTTAACCTCCGCAGCACAAAAGCGTTTGACAAAGCCGTAGATATTAGCGCCTTGAAAAATCAACCGGTACTCGTTGCCGATGATAATCCCATAATCAGGACGATTATTAATGACCAGTTGACCACCTGGGGAATGCGTTGCCATTGTGTGAAGAGCGGCGATTCCACGCTCAAGGAATTGATTGAAGCGGCTCGAATCAACAACCCCTATACCTGCGTATTATTGGATTGTCAAATGCCTGGCATGGATGGCTTGGCAACCGCCCTGGCCATACGGACGGAACCTCGCATTCCGCCATTGTCGGTCATATTGATGGGTACTTCAAATCTTGCCCTGGATTACGGCCAACACAGCAAATATGGGATCAGCCATTTTTTAAACAAACCCGTCACTCAAAGAAACTTGCGCAATACCTTGCTCAATGTCTTTGGTGTAGAAAGTGAACACTCGCTCAATTTGCCTGAATCCCTAGGCAATGACGAAGACCTTCAATTGGAAGGGAATATCTTATTGGCGGAGGACAATTTTATCAACCAGGAAGTTGCTAAAGGCCTACTTAGGGTTATAGGGTGTGATGTGGATGTAGCCCATAACGGTTTGGAAGCCTTGGACAAGTCCACCAAGGTCAAATATGACCTTATCCTCATGGACTGCCACATGCCTGGGATGGATGGTTTTGAGGCGGCCGCTCAAATTAGGCGGCGTGAACTGTCAGGTCATGTTTCCCGAGTCCCTATCGTCGCCTTAACTGCCGATGTACAAAAAGGTGTTATCGAACAATGCTCCGCCGCTGGAATGGACGGTTACCTCAGTAAGCCCTATACCCGAAGGCAGTTGCAACAAGCCTTAGTGAAATGGTTGCCCCTTAAACAAAAAACACCCACAAAAGGCTTCGATGAATCAACAAAACAAACCGACGATCAGCAATCCAGCCAAACATTGCTTGATCAAGCGGCACTTGATAACTTACGTTACCTGACCACATCCAGCGGAGAGAACTTGTTGGATAAGGCCGTCGCCTTGTTTTTGGAATCGGCACCCCAGGAAATTGAGGCGCTAAAGCAGGCGGCGGAAAATAGGGATGCCGTGCAATTGGCTAATATCGCACACAATTTCAAATCTTCTTGCGGCAACCTCGGTGCGAATGCCATGGCCAAAAATGCCGCGATGCTGGAATCCATCGGTAGACAAAAACACACGCAAGGTGCAATCGAATTGGTGCGAACCATGGGCGATGAATTGCCCTTGGTTATCGAGGCGTTACAAAAAGAAATTGCCAAGCCCGATGCGCCTTCAGCAGTGGAAACAGGCAATACCGAACCGCAAAATTATCAATCGCGCAATAAAATTTTACTCATTGACGATGACTCCGGATTTCGTGCAATAACCAGTTCCGCGTTAACGGCTTCAGACTTTGTCGTCGATGAGGCAGCGAGCGGGCCTGAAGGGATAGAACGGGTCAAACAACAGTTGCCGGATTTAATCTTGCTTGATGCTAACATGCCTGATCTTGACGGCTTTGAGACTTGCCGGTTGTTAAGGCAGGACCCAAACTTGACGGACATCCCTATCATCATGGCGACGGGCATGGATGATGTGGACTCTATACATAAGGCCTTTGCTGCGGGCGCTACAGACTTTGTTGCCAAGCCTGTTAACTACCCGATTCTCATACAGCGCATTAACTTTGGTTTACGTACTGGACAAGTGACGGCTGAACTTAGGAACAGCAAACTCCAGTTGACCGCCGCACAACGGATTGCCCGTTTAGGCTACTGGACGTGGGACAAACAACGTGACCACTTCACCATTTCTGACCAACTGGCGCAATTATGCGGCATAGACCTGAATACGTTCGACGGCACGCTAGCTGGTTTTATTAATCTTATTCATCCCAAGGACAGGGAGTTCGTCAAAGATGTCATCAACGCCGCTGCACACAGCAAGGCAATCCAGCATATTGAATATCGGGTTAATGCCAAGCCATCGGAAATTATCGAGGTGCAGCAAGAAATTGAAGCCTTAACCAGCAAGAACCTGCTTTTTATTACCGGCATCGTCCAGGACATTTCCCACAAGAAACAAACGGAAAAGCAAATCCATCGCCTAGCCTACTTTGACCACCTGACCGGCCTGGCCAATCGATCCTACTACCAGGAACGCATGGAAGACATCATCAAGTCAGCCGCGCAACGCAAGGCCCAATTCGCCTTCTTGTTTATTGACTTGGATGGCTTTAAAAGCATCAACGATAATTTCGGCCACCATATCGGCGATGTTTATCTCCAAGAAATCGCCCAACGGCTAAAGCTTATTGCACGGGAAATAGATTTTATCGTACGGCTTGGGGGGGATGAATTTTGCATCATCGTGAACAATATTACGGATGAGGCTAGCGTTTCGGAAGTCGCGAAACGCTGCCTGCAAAAAATCAATCAGCCACTGATGCTGAACAATCACCAGATCAAGCCCAAAGCCAGTATAGGGGTCGCGTTATTCCCAAAAGATGGTATCAGCGAACCGGAATTATTGAAAGCGGCGGATACCGCCATGTACTTGGCTAAACAAACCGGTAAACAGCGTTATATTTTCTATTCCCCAGACATGGCTAACCAGACCCAACAACGCCTGGAAAAAGAAAGTATGTTGCGCGAAGCATCTGCCAAGGAACAATTTGTGCTGCACTATCAACCTCAGGTGTCGTTGAAAACGGGCAAAATCGTGGGGGTTGAGGCTCTCGCCCGTTGGCAACATCCAGAGAAAGGGATCATTTCCCCCGGCGATTTTATTTCCCTTGCCGAGCAACTGGGTTTAATAGCCCAACTGGGTCATTGGGCATTGAAAACGGCCTGCGAACAAATTGCCGAGTGGCATAGCGCGGGGCTTCCGTATATCCAAGTTGGCGTTAATATTTCGCCAGCTTATTTTCAGGATCCAAGCCTACTGGACACCATAAAAGAATTGCTTGATAAAACCCAAGTTCCCGCCCAATACCTGCAATTGGAAATAACTGAAAATGGATTACAGGCTGTTAGCCGCATAGAAATCTTTGGTCACTTGAGAAAGCTGGGCGTAAAAATAGCGATAGACGATTTCGGCAGCGGATTTTCCAGTTTGGCATCGCTAAAGCAACTGCCTCTTGACGGCTTAAAAATCGACAAAATGTTTATCGAAGACCTGATGACAAATCCGCATACGCCATTACTGCTAGGTACTATTATCGGTTTGGCTAACGCGTTGAATTTTACCCTCATAGCCGAAGGTGTGGAAACCAAGGATCAGGCTTCCGTGATGTTGGGTTTGGGTTGCAATGTCATGCAAGGTTATTTGTTTAGCCGTCCCGTTTCGGGCAGCGAAATTCCTGCACTCATGGCGCATGATTTTTCAATTGAAAACAAGGGCAACCTGACTAAAGATACCGCTGTCGTGCCCACTAGTCTCAAAACGGAACCTGATGAAACTAACAGTTGATCCTTTCATCGGGAAGGATAGGCAATGCGGTTTATCGATGCGTTAAGCAAAGCCTGATTGGCAGGGTCAAGACGAGGATGTTACGATTTTACATGACAAATTAGCAAGGCCATAAGGGGTAAGCTACTTAACAATCAAGCTGTTATTGACCTGTTTGACTCCTTTAACGCGACGCGCCAAATCTACGGCCCGATTGGCAGCTTCTTTAGTGTTCACGAAACCACTCAATTGGACGACGCCTTTAAAGGTTTCGACTGAAACTTGTCCGAATTTAACTTTGGAATCGCCTAGGATTGACAATCTCACTTTATTGGAGACAACGCTGTCATCGAGCAATTCTCCTGTACTTTGATAGGTTTTGCCCCCGGCACAACCAACCAGTGAAGGAGGCACAGAAAGGCTGAGCAAAATAAGGGCCAATAATTTTAAATTGTGCATGGTATTTGTCTATCAAGGGTGAAGAGAGCAAAAATTGAAATACTAAAATCCAAGCTATGTTCGCCGCACATTCTGGCAGGGATCCCTTAATGCACAATTAAGCAAACCACCAAAAGATACAGCCGTTTTTGCTGGCTGAGATTTATCATACAACAATATCGAATAGTTGTAACCACTCGTTACAAAATCCCTCGCGGCGTTTGCTTTAAGCTCAGTAAATCGGCGTTTATCAAGAAGAATGATAAAATCCTAAACCTTATGCCAACCATTTTCATTACTCTATGTCCTCACGCTTGAAGCTCCCATCTGATGCGCTGAAATTAACTATCGACCTAGCGGATATTGATTTAGAAGCAATATCCTCACCCCAATATAACATTCTGGGCCAGCCCAGGGCGCAATCCGCGCTGGAGTTTGGCATCGCCATGCCCAACGAAGGATATAACGTCTTTGTGATGGGTGAGCCAGGATTGGGGCGTTTGTCTATGGTCACTAGTCATCTGAACGAATTGTGCCGAAATCTCCCCACCCCGTCTTCTTACGCCTATGTCGATAACTTTGACAACCAAAGGGAGCCACTGGCTATTTCATTGCCGCCTGGGTTGGGTCGGCAATTTTGCAATGATATTGAAGACCTGATCGATAATTTGCTGGTCACTTTCCCCGCTGTTTTTGAAAGCCCCAGTTACCAGCAAAAAAAATCGGCCATCGAGCGGTCGTTCAATCAAGCTTATAACAATGCGATTGACGTAGTTGATAAAAAATCAAGAAGCAAAAGCATTGCCTTATTCCGGGAAAATGAAGGGGTCACTTTCGTTCCGATAAAAAACAATAAATCCCTTGATGAGGACCAATTCGCTGAATTGCCTCAAACCGAACGGGATTTGTTTCACCAGGATGTCGAAGAACTTGAAGAATATTTGAATGAAGCGTTATTGGATTTGCCCCAATGGCGCAGGACGATGGTCGAAAAAATCAAACAATTAGATACTGAGACAATTCAACTTGCCATTACTCCCCTATTTGCGGCAATTGATGAGAAATACCGAGACTTGGCTGATGTCTGCGGTTATTTGTCGGAAATCAAAAAAAACCTGAATAACACGATTACCGACTACTTGGCACCGACCCGCTCGATTGAGCCCAGCAATAACGCCATCAAACGGGCCGCATTAATCGAGCTTTATGCCCCTAATATCTTGGTCGATCACCCTCATGGCAGCGGCGCACCCGTTATTTTTGAACCGCACCCCACTTACCAAAACCTGTTTGGGCGCATTGAGTACCTTAGCGACCAAGGGACGCTGATTACTACTTACCGCAGGATTTGTGCGGGCTCGTTGCATAAGGCAAATGGCGGTTATCTCATCCTCGATGCTGAAAAACTCTTAACCTATCCGTTTGTTTGGGAAGGCATTAAGCGGGCCTTACAAGCAGGCCGCATAGAAATTGAATCGCCTTATTCCGATTTGGGTATCAACACCGTGACCTTAAAACCCCAGGACATTCCCTTAAAAACCAAAATCATCCTGGTCGGATCACGGGATATTTATTATTTGCTCGAAGAACTGGATAGTGAATTTAACGAGATGTTTAAAATCCTCGCCGATTTTGATAATTACATTCCGCTGAACCAAGAATCCGCGCAACAATTTGCATTTCGTATGGTGAAACATGCCGCGGACACAGGATTTAAACCCTTAACCAAAGCCGCTATCCAACGGCTTATGGAGCATAGTTGCCGTCAATCGGAAAATCAACATCATCTATCTGCACACATCAATGATTCCTTGGATATTATTTCAGAAGCCCAACTGTTCGTAGACCAAACTCATGATGATTTCATCGATAAGTCGCATATCGAACAAGCGTTGACTGCGCGGGAATACCGCAATGGAAGGATACCCCAAACCGTGCTGGAAGAAATGCTGGATGGCACCATACTCATCGATACGGAGGGTGAGGCAGTCGGCAAAATCAACGGGTTGACCGTCATTGAAATAGGCGGCAGCAGTTTTGGCGCACCTGCACGAATCACGGCTACCGTGTACCCTGGCTCAAGGGGTATCGTCGATATTGAGCGGGAAGCCGAGTTAGGCCAATCCATCCATTCCAAGGGCGTGATGATATTGACCGGTTATTTAGGCCATTGCTACGCCCAACAATTTCCTTTGGCAATTTCTGCCAGTATCGCTATTGAACAATCTTACGGCTACATAGACGGCGATAGCGCTTCGTTGGCGGAATTGTGTTGCCTTATTTCCGCCCTTACGCGTACTCCGATCAAGCAGTCTTTCGCAGTGACCGGATCAATCAACCAATACGGTGAAGTGCAAGCCATCGGCGGCGTGAATGAAAAAATAGAGGGCTTTTTCCGCTTATGCCAAGCACGGGGCCTTAATGGCGACCATGCGGTTATTGTTCCCACCGCAAATAAGCGTAACCTGATGTTGAAGCAAGAGGTCATCGATGCCGTCATGAAAGGGCAATTTTCAATTTATGCCGTCTCAAGCGTCGACGAAACCTTGGAGTTGCTAACCGGTAAAACCATAGGCACCATCGACAACGACGGTAATTACCCGGAACACAGCCTTAATTTTAAAGCCATATCCCGGTTAAAAGAAATTTCCGACCTGGCCGGTGATGACGATAAGGAAGGTGCGCTGTAAATTGGCCGGAACCCTATGGCCCGGATAAGGCTCGTCCATCTGCTTGCTCTTAGTGGTTGGAATTGTCCGCGCTTTTAGCCGTAATTAAGGTAACACAGGTTCAGGGCTTAGGTGACCACATCCGGTTCGGTCCTGCCTGTCCGTTTTTTAACTTCGCAAAGTTGTTCCGCCAAGTCAATCAAGTCTGCCAAAGCGGTTTGTGCGTCTTGGTTATGCTTTGTGGTATCCGGTTCAAAACGTTCCAAATAGATCCTTAAAGTCGCGCCCACCGTACCTGTCCCTGACAAGCGAAATACAATCCTTGAGCCATTAGTAAAGCCAATACGAACGCCTTGGTTGCTGCTGACGCTACCATCGACCGGGTCGGTATAGCTGAACTCATCGGCAAAACTGATTTCGTATTCGCCAAAGTGCTGTCCCGGTAAGATAGGCAATTGGCCGCATAAATGCTCTACAATGCCTTTGGCAATGGTCGCGTCAACCGCTTCGTAATCGTGGCGGCTGTATATATCCCGTCCAAAAGTTTGCCAATGCTCGTGGACGATTTCGGCAACAGATTGGCGTTTTACGGCGATTAAATTCAGCCAGAACAGTGCCGCCCATACGCCGTCTTTCTCGCGTACATGGTCGGATCCTGTGCCAAAACTTTCCTCGCCGCATAAGGTGATCTTGCCGGCATCCAGCAGGTTACCGAAAAACTTCCAGCCGGTTGGGGTCTCAAAACAGGGGATATTGTATTTGGCGGCGACACGATCTACCGCTTGGCTGGTCGGCATGGAACGGGCGACGCCCGCCAAACCCTTGGCGTAAGCGGGTATCAGATGGGCATTTGCCGCCATGATTGCCAAGCTGTCGCTGGGTGTGACAAAAATTTGTTTGCCTGTAATCATGTTGCGGTCGCCGTCGCCATCAGAAGCTGCACCAAACGTTGGCGCGTCATCGCTGAACATTGCTTCTGCCAGTTCATGGGCATGAGCGAGGTTTGGGTCAGGGTGATGTCCGCCAAAGTCTTCCAAAGGTTCTGCATTGATGACTGAATTGGGGCTTGCGCCCAGCAAATCGACCAATATCCGTTTGGCATAAGGGCCGGTGATGGCGCTCATGGCATCGAAAAGCAAGGTGATGTAACCGCTGCCAATACTTTGTTTCAGTAAGTCAAAATCAAATAGGGATTGCATCAGTTCGGCATAATCGGAGACTGGATCGATTATCTTGATGGTCATGCCATCGAGTTGTTGGGTGCCAAGTTGATCCAAATCAACATCTTCCATCACGGCAATCTTATAGCTATCAATCACTTGACTGCGCTTGAAAAAAGCATGGGTATATTTTTCAGGTGCCGGGCCGCCGTTGCTGACATTGTACTTGATACCGAAATCTTCGTTAGGGCCGCCGGGATTATGGCTGGCAGATAGCACCAAGCCGCCAAACGCCTTGTATTTCCTGATAATATTTGATGCGGCAGGGGTTGATAATAAGCCGCCCTGACCTATAATAAGCTCACCAAAACCGTTAGCGGCCGCAATTTTGATGATGCTTTGAATGGCGGTTCGGTTAAAATAGCGACCGTCACCCCCCAAAACCAAGGTTTTACCGGAAAAGTCCTCGAGCGAATCAAAAATGGCTTGGACAAAATTTTCCAGGTAGCCGGGTTGTTGAAAAATCTTAACTTTTTTGCGCAGCCCAGATGTTCCTGGATTTTGGTCGTCGTAAGAGTGGGTGTTAATGGTTTCGATTTGCATTCTTTATCCTGTACGGTGTTAGACTGTCTGAGTAAAGTACACTATATTTCCTATCTCGTGTAGACCTTGCGATATGTTACGGATTTTTTTATTTCTGATTTGTTGTTTTTGTCCTTTAAGTGCTTTTGCTTACGACGATATCTGGCTGCTTATCGACACGAATGCGCTTAAAATTGAAGTCAAACGCGGCGAACAAACCATTGACATCATTGATGGCATTGCCATAGGGCAGGCAGGTGCTGGACAAAAGACGCATCGTGGCGACAATATTACCCCTTACGGCGAATATCGTATTGGCTGGGTGGGCCAGCAAAGCTCGTTTCACAAGTTTTTCGGCCTCAACTACCCATCCATTCAAGATGCTGATAATGCGTTACGGAAAGGCATGATCGACCGATATACTTATAAGGATATCTTAAGCGCCCACATGTACCATCAAGTTCCGCCGCAAAACACGGTTTTGGGTGGTCGGATTGGCATTCACGGGCTTGGGAATGCCAGTGAAGAAATTCATAGGACGATGAATTGGACGCACGGATGTATCGCGTTAACCAATAACCAAATTGACCATTTAAGCCAGTGGGTCGATACGGGAACGCTTGTAAAAATAAAATAAAGCTGGAAATTATTAAAAACGATGCTAGAATTTAATTGGCTATACGTTTTTTTGTAGCAATAACTTTGAAATAAGGAAAATAACATGAAAAGATTAGTTAAAGTGTCAATGATTGCTCTAGCGGCTAGCTTAATGGTTGGCTGTGCTACCAATTCAGATATCGAAAATTTGCAAACTCAGATTGATGGTTTGAAAACCTCTGTTGCACAAGCTTCTTCTGATGCAGCTAGCGCAAATGCGGCTGCTGCTGACGCGAAAGCCGCTGCAGAACGTGCTGCACAATATGCACAAGATACAAACAGCAAACTGGACAACATGTTCAAAAAATCGATGATGAAATAATCGTCATTATTGCTATAGTGAGACCAAAAAAAGCTCGGTGGCATTGAAGCCATCGAGCTTTTTTTTGCCCTGGGTTACGGCTGGCTTACGTCGCCAAACAAGGCAATAATGCGCGGCAGAAACAATCCAAGTTCCGCTGACATTATCGCAAAATCCACATCAAAGCGGGTCGCTTCATCCTCGATATCCAATTCCTTCAATTGATCCTGCACCAAATCCAAAAACCGCAATCGCTTGATGGCTAGATTTTTATCCAGCACAAAAGACAATCGATCCGCCCAACTCAGTGCCAATTGAATGACTTCCTTGCCCGAATCCAGATGATTCTGGATCTCCGGCAACGCCAAATCCTGGCGTTTGCAGCGGATAATGCTGGCTTCTTCCCCAGGCGAACGCAACTCGCATTCGTCCTCAACCACAATATCGTCAGGCGTTTGTTGGCTTACCAGCCATTGGGTCATAACCGTAACCGGGTTGTTAGTGGTGTTTATCGGCACGGCAGGCAATGAGCCTAGGCTTCTGCGCAATAAACTTAACAAATCCTCGGCCTTGTTCGACGAGGCAGCATCCACTACCAGCCAGCCGCCTTTAGGGTCAATGTATGCGTATGTTTTGCGGGAAAACGTAAACGCCCGTGGAAACAAATCGAAAATAAGCTCATCTTTAAGGCGCGTACGTTCCTTTTTCGATAGCTTTCGCCCTTGCTGTTCTTCCTGGTCAGCCAATTTCTCCTGAAGCATTTCGTTGACGACCGCTGTCGGCAAAACCCGCTCCTGTTTCTTGACGCACAGCATCATATAGCCATTGGTTGCGTGGACTAATGCCTGCCCTGAATTTCCCATGGGTGCAGCCCATCCGTAACTGGATTCTTCATGGGCTCCGCAGGGGCGAAACCGTAATGCTTCCATTTTTTCTGCCAACTCATCGGGATCAAAAGTAAACGGTTCTGTGATACGAAAAAGGCTAAGATTTTTAAACCACATGGATGTATTGTTACCTCAAGAAAATGGGAGCGGCATTATTGCACAATGAAGCTTGAACGCGAACTTCATTTCGTAACCAAGGCAATCTTGTCGCTTTTAAGGATATGACCGGATGGTTTAAGGATGCCTTAAACCAGGTCTATAGCTATGGGTGTAATCGTACGAATCGGTACGGGCGACATTTGAAGGAATACTTGTGGAATCCCTGAATAAGTTGATTCCGCTCATGGTTCGACACACTCGCCATGAACGGAACCAACACCTTACCGTTCGTCCTGAGCTTGTCAGGACTTGTTCGGAGTTTGTTTCCCGGATGCCGTGATTTTCCCTATTAAGATAGGCGAGGTCAATTAGTGGCCTTGTGTCGAGTGGACGCTAAGCCAATCAGCCGTTTAAGTTTAATTATAGCCCAATGGCCTAATGTGAACGGATCACTTCAACATGGTTGATAAACGAGGTGAGGTGCAGCTGTTTGGTCAGGCGATAGCGGGCATTCCTGTGGTTTTTGTGTATAAATATGAATTCGCTAGGACGAAAGTCTTTGTTCATTAAGATCAAGCTGGTGGGTTGTTTGGTGGCTTCCTTGCCGGGCAACAAAATGGCATAAACCTCGTTATTTGGATAACCTGGATTGGAAACCTTTACGAATGAGGCATTCTCTCCCATTAGTTCAACACCCATGAACATCCCCGTTTCTTTGGATTGTGCCAGCCAACGGATTAAGCCAATGGTCAGGTTTTTATTCATGATTCCGATAATGCTGCCTACTTTGGGCCTTATATGGTGGTCTGTCCATAATAATCCAAAGCCTTTTGGGCTTTTGTCGACGAGGTGCATATTGGTTTTATGGGGCGGGGTTTGTTGGTTGTTCTTCCAGATCTCCGATGTGTCGGTAAATTCAACCTGGAAGGTTGGTTGCGAAATCAAGTTTCCAGTATGTTTGCCATCTGTCGGCGTTATTTCAAAATCCAGTTCGCGTAATTCACCGGGCCGGCTGGGGTCGAAATATCCTGCTTGCGCAAGAAAATTTTGTTGTTCAATTTCCTTGCTGCGCAAGAAATTGACGATGTTATCAAAATCCATAATGCCGAGATGGTTGCCTTCCGCAGGTTCCCTCGGGTCTTTTCTTTGCTCGTTGAGGGTTAATGTTTTTGCTAGGCGCAGAAGCATTAAACGATCGGTAGGGACATAATGGGTGCGTTTATCGTAAGTCGCTTCGAGAATATTGCTGGCGACAATGACCGTGGCGATATACAAGCGGTCTGGGTCGGGGTTTTCCGAGTTTTCATTAGAAATAAGGGGTGGGCTATTGCCTCTCAAGTGTATGGAGGGAATGCCCTTGAACTTCTTTTGGGGGACGGATTTCAATAATCCGGTATTTTCTGCATAGAGCCCCAACAAGTCGTAAATCGTCCGCATTTCCGACGGTGAAAATTGATTGGTGTTGCTTAGGGCAAACACCAGTACCCGTTTGAAGGCGTTGTCGATGGCCCGTGCGCCGGGATTGAATTCGCTGTCCGTAAGACGGTTAAGTTGGGCGTGACGATAAAATTGAAAGCATCTGTGCCAAAAATTAGTGACAGGTTTGGTGTAAGTTTGGAAAATGTATAACAAGCTTCTGCCCATTGCTTGGATGCCGTTGGACAAGATCGAGGTTTTTTCCTCGATGGTGAAGTATTCATCCCCTTTAAAAGCGTCGTCCTGACAAAACAGCGCATACCCCTCTGCAAGTTCCAGGGTGCTCCAAACCGACAGGTCATTTCTGACCGATTCATTGTCAGGCGATTCGGAAAGGGAGTCGTTAGTGTTCGGGAGGGCAGTTAGCATGGTTGTGGCTGCCACCAGCATCAAACCCATTTTTTCCAAAAAAAACAAGCGCGTCCTGCCGGGGATGAGGTTCCGTGCAGGAGGGTAATCGTTATTCAGCGCTTGTAGTACTTGCAGGATTTTCAGGCATTTTGTTATTTCTCCCTCTTTGGCTAGCGTCTTAAGCCATTCTGAAAACGCCATCTCATCAATGGCAAACGGCAATGGCACGGTAATGGGCTGTGGGCAAGATGGGTATGTTGATGACAAATTAAACGAGTGAGAACTCATCAGTTACGCCTTGGGTTGAGGTAAAGTTGCATGGGCATTAAAGTTTTCCATGCAATAAAATTGTGGTTGCATCTAATTTTAGTTAGAGATTGTGATTTTAGAAACACTTTAGCAAACTTTAACGGCATTTGCTTCCGCCAAAATTTAACTTAACCAAAATGTAACCCATCAATACTGCTGTTTCGGATGGCTACTACGGTACAAACGCCTCGCAGAAAGGACGGTTGCCGCCATTAAGTTAAGCGGTAATTCAGTGTGTAGTCGTTGTTTTCACCACTGTAAAACCGGCTTGATGACTGAGTCCACCTGTTCGACATCGATCAGGCCGAAATAACGGCCATCAAACGCATCTTCATCGATATTGGACATTAACAAAATTTCATCTTCTTTTAATTCATAATTTTCTATTGTTGGCAGGGCCATAGGATGCCCATCCCGGTCATGCGCGAGCGGCTTGCTATTGGGGTACAATACATTATTTACGTATACGCCGTCAGCATTGATCGTCACTCTATTTTTAAACTTAGCTGCCACTATTAACATCATGCTGTCGAAACCATCCGGGCAATTGCCTGGACCAATAGTGCCGCGATTCAGTGCTTCCTGGAATTCGGGTCGGTTGGGCGGGCAGAAAACAACCGTCTTGCCAATGCCTAAGGGCTTATCGACTTTCCAGTACAAGCCGGAAGGTATGGTTGAACGCGTATTGACAATACCGCCCATCGTGAAAAAAGCACCGCACAGCAATAATAAAATGGCGGTAATTGACACGAGCGTCATTGAAGCTTTATTTTTGTCCATAGAGTCGAATGGTTACAGGGTTGATGATGCATCCAGTATAACATTATGGAAATTACCGTAAAATGCCGCGTTATGGATCATTTATAGAATTGAAACGGCAATAGGTGGGGTCCCGTTGAAATGGATGCCGTGAATAAAGCCTTACAAATTACACTTTTCAAGCATTCATCGTATTATATGGGGCCTAAGGAAGTGTACAAAGAAAGATCCGCCGATTTTGTACTTTACTGACAGTTAACATTCAACAATACAGGATGCTCCATGCCCCTTCTCATCCAGGAGTTAGCAGAAACTGAATTATTACGGCAGGTATCGGATGACATCCTAAAACAAGTCTTGGCGCATGCCGAACCTTTGGGTTTCAGCCCTGGTGAAGTGCTGCTTTCACCCGAGCAGGACAATAAGCATATTTACTTGTTGCTCTCAGGTACGCTCACAGTGCATTTTGATTCGCCGGACTCGCCCGTAATTCGGGAAATAACCGAAGGTTTTTCGGTGGGCGAAATGTCAATTATTGGCGATACGGCCCCGTCCGCTTACGTGAAGGCCAAAGGTTTTTGCAGGGTATTCCCCATTCATCGCGATTTTCTGCTCGAGCTCATACATAATGCCCAGCCGATTGCATACAATTTGCTTCGTTTACTTACCCAATGGATGAAAGCCAACACGCAGAAAATCATCAATGACCAAGTCCAAATATCCGAACTAACCAATCAGGCCAACATCGATGGGCTAACCGGGCTATACAACCGCCGCTGGCTGGATAATGCGCTTCCGCGCATCCTTTCGCAAATGATTGGCATCGGCCAACCGCTTTGCGTGCTCGTTATTGATATCGATTACTTCAAAAAATACAATGATTTACATGGTCATCAGGGGGGTGATATCGCGTTAATTTATATGGGGAATGTTGTCAGGTCCAATATTCGGCCTTATGATTTTGCCGCCCGTATTGGGGGTGAGGAATTTATGGTCCTTCTGCCAAACACCAATTTGACGGTCGGTATCGCACTAGCGGAACGAATACGGCAGGAAACAGAAAATCAAGTCATTGCGCACCCCGACGGTGCTGCAATGCCGAGTATAACGGTGTCAATTGGTATTGCGCTTAGCGATGCAAGCTCAACGTCAAAATCACTATTTTCAGCCGCAGACAAGCAGTTATATTCAGCTAAACAAAGTGGGCGCAATTGCGTGAAATATTAGCAGCAGCCCATCGGACGCTAGGCTTTTTCAGTGACGAACAGGCCGGATTTGCTGACGAATTCGGCAGTCAGGAATGAGGCATGCACCGAGAAGGTCGAGCCATTTGCCCGCACAGAAACGACACGCGCCACGGCTTTTAGGTTGTTGGAATCAAATTTTAGGATTTGTCCGACGCGTGCGCCATACGCCGTCAATAGGCTCACGCCGGATGTCGACAGGTCGCGTAACCTCGCCGGATAGCCTGGATGGGGCCAGCTTGGATAAATGATGATCGTTCCGGCTTTTGTGATCCTCGGCGTCGTGCGTCGGCCAATCAGCTCACCGAGGCGGTCATTCGGAATGTGTTGTGCCAGCGACAAGGGGCTTCCACAATGTATACAATGTTTGTTGCCCTGCGAAATCAGCCTACCCCGGCAAAAAAGGCACCGATAGGTTGTGGATGAGGGGGGCTGGTCGTCGTCCCCGGTATTGGGGTAACCGGAAGGATTGCGGGTTCTTGTCCAGCCGGTTGAATGGGTGTGAAATTCGCCAGTGAAGTGACTACGACCCTGGTTTTTGCGTGCATTCAGTATTTCATCGTATTGCCTGCGCCTTTGCGGGTCACTGAGGACGGCGTAGGCTTGGTTAATCAGTACGGCAGATTCGTGATCCCCGCCTAGGTCAGGATGCAATTTGAGTTTAGTCATCAAGCTGCGATAGCTTGCCTTGATGACCTCAAGTGGGGCCTCAGGTTGTACATGCAAAATGCGATAGAAATTGCGTCGATTGTTCATGGCATCGCTATCGGTCCAGCGGACAAAGCAAAAATCCCGCCTGTTGGCTTAAGAATAAATCAACATAAAGATGCATGATTGTAAAACCCTTATAAATTCGGCCTTGCCATTGTTGAATCGAGGTTTTTTAGTTTACGGAGGGCTGGTAGTTCACCGAAAAATCCTTCAAACCGACGAGTGTTGAGGATAAGTCTTCCGTATTTTCAGGGTAAAACGAATTGACGCCAACGCGGGACAAGTAAAACACTTGGTCAGGCAAAAAATGTCCGCAAGCCCTGATTTCACCTTTATAACCGTATCGGTTTCTGAGTAGCCAAGCATGGGAAAACAGGCGCCCATCGGCAAGTTCTGGAAAGTACAGTTCGATGAGTGACAAATTCGGCAAAAATTCTGCAATAGCAGTGGCGGAGTCGCTCGGTGTTAAGCGAACCCCCAGTTTTCCGTTTCGATCAAACAAGGCTTTATTGTTTTCTTTCAAGTGATTTAGGGAAACGGTGATGTCCCCATTCCTTAGGTCGGTATCGTCGGGGACATATTCCCAAGTATCGTCCGTTATCTGGTTGTCTTTAATGATTTGCATAAACTTGGTCCTTAAACGGTTCGATTCCCACGCGTTTTACCATGTCCAGGAAGGATTCTTCTTCCTGGCGCTGTTTGACATAGACATCGAGAATCGTGGTGATGGCATTGGTGACTTCGTCTTTGGCAATGGCTGGGCCCAAGCGTTCGCCGATCGCTGCTTCATTGTCGGACGAGCCGCCCAAGGTCAGTTGATACCATTCCGTGCCTTTTTTATCGACACCCAATATGCCGATATGTCCGACGCTTTGGTGGGCACAGCCGTTCATGCAGCCGGACATGTTGACTTTTAGTTCGCCGATGTCGTGGATGTAATCCATATCGTCCAAGGCTTCGTTGATTTCTTTGGCGACACCGATAGAGCTTGCATTGGCAAGCGAGCAAAAATCCAGGCCAGGGCAACAAATCATATCGGTTACCGTGCCGATATTGGGAGTGGCGAGTTTCAGCTGATCCAATTGTTGCCAAAGCGGAAATAAATCCGCTTGCCTGACATCGGCAAACACTAGATTTTGTCGGTGCGTAACACGTATTTGGCTGAAACTGTAGAGGTCGGACAAATCGGCAACGGCATCGAGTTGGGTATCGGTCATATCGCCGGGCGGCACATCGGGCGCTTTTAGCGACAGGAACACGGCTCGGTAACCTGCAACCTTATGGTCGGCCGTATTATGCTTGTACCAAGTGGCGAAGGCGGGGTTAGTGGCTTGGTGGGTAGCAAAACGGGTATTCGACGCTGCGTCCTTATCATAGGGCGGTAGCGCAAAATGTGCTTTGATGGCGGCAATTCGTTCATCCGTCAAGATAAGCGTGTCTTTGGTATGCGACCATTCTTCTTCAACTTGACGGGTAAATTCTTCAATACCCGTTTCTCTGACCAGAATTTTGATACGCGCCTTGTATTTGTTGTCCCTGCGTCCATACAGGTTGTAAATCCGGAGGATGGCTTCCAGGTATGAGAGCAGGTATTTCCTTTCCAGGTAGGGCTTGATAACTTGCCCGATAACGGGCGTGCGTCCCAATCCTCCGCCAGCCAGGATCCTGAAGCCCAGATCGCCCGCTTCATTCTTGACGATATGGACACCGATGTCATGCAGTTGGGTTGCGGCGCGGTCATTCAGGGAGCCGCTAACGGCGATTTTGAATTTGCGCGGCAGGTAGTCGAATTCGGGATGCAAGGTCGTCCACTGGCGAATGATTTCACAATACGGGCGCGGATCTTCGATCTCATCCACACACACGCCAGCCAGATGGTCGGACGTAGTGTTCCGCATACAGTTGCCGCTGGTCTGAATGGCGTGCATTTGTACACTGGCAAGGTCTGCCAGGATGTCGGGCACTGCCTCCAATTTAGGCCAGTTGAACTGGATGTTTTGGCGGGTGGTAAAGTGGCAATAGCCTTTATCGTATTTTCGGGCAATGTGTGCCAACATCCTGAATTGCTTCGTATTTAGCAAACCATAAGGGCCAGCAATACGTAGCATCGGAGCATGGGTTTGGATGTAGAGCCCATTCCTTAACCGTAATGGCCTAAATTGGTCTTCGCTGAGTTCGCCTTTCAAAAACCGTTCGGTTTGTCGCCGAAATTGGGCGACCCGTTCGTCCACAAGTTTTTGGTCGATTTCATTGTACTGGTACATAGTGGGCTTTTCGTGGCCTTTGCTGGTCGTTCATCAAGACTTTCAATCATATACTGTGCGTCTTAAAATGACAAAATTTATTGGTTTAGTGATACCATTATCGGCTTAAATTTTTCATTTTTATAATTACAGACATAAGGAAGGGGATTGTGTTGCGATTTTTATTCGTCTTATTGTTCGCGCTGTTATTGCCGGAAATGGCGATGGCCGCAGATTTTGATACATTGGGGCTGACGGGGACACAACGGGGCATTTATACGGTATTGATTTTTATCATTGCTTATGCGTTCGTGATGACCGAGGAATTTACCCATTTGAGCAAGTCCAAGCCAGTGATTCTGGCCGCCGGGATTATCTGGGCCCATGCGGCCATTCTTTCCAAAGAAGCGGGTGTTTCTGCGGAGGACATGCACAAGGCATTCGAATATAACCTGAAAGAATATGCCGAGCTGATGCTGTTTCTGCTGACTGCCATGACGTATATTAATTCCATGTCTGAGCGGGACGTGTTTGAGGCCTTGCGTTCCTGGCTGGTCAGGAAGCAATTCGGTTATCGGCAATTATTTGTGATTACGGGCATTACCACTTTCTTCCTCTCGTCCGTGGCCGACAACCTGACGGCTGCACTGCTCATTGGCGCGGTGGTTTCTGCGGTGGGCAAAGGTAATGAAAAATTCATCAGTATGGGCTTTGTGAATCTCGTTATTGCCGCGAATGCCGGCGGTGCTTTCTGTCCATTTGGTGATATTACCACCTTGATGGTTTGGCAGGCCGAATACGCTGAGTTTTTTGATTTCTTTAAATTATTTATCCCATCTGCGGTCAATTATGGCATCCCGGCAGCGGTGATGTATTTTGCGTTACCGGACGAACAGCCAGCGGCAACCAATGAAGTGGCTGTACAACTTAAGCCAGGTGCTTTGGTCATCTGCTTCATGTTTTTGGCAACGATTGCATCGGCGGTCAGTTTTAAACAAGTCCTGCATTTGCCGCCTTTCATGGGGATGATGGTGGGTTTGTCTGTTTTGATGCTTTATGGCTATTATCTAAAAATCAATGTTACCGTAGAAGGCGACAAACGTTTTACCATTTTCGATCATGTTCGCAATGCCGAATGGGATACTTTGTTGTTTTTCTTTGGGGTTGTGTTTGCAGTCGGTGGTTTGGGTTATATCGGCTACCTGGAATTGCTGTCTGGCGCGATGTACGACACGCTTGGCCCAACCACGGCCAATATCCTGGTCGGGTTGATCTCGGCAGTGGTCGATAATATTCCCGTGATGTTTGCGGTATTGAACATGAACTTGGATATGGATTTGTACCAATGGTTGCTAGTGACATTGACCGCTGGGGTGGGTGGGTCCTTGTTGTCGGTCGGTTCGGCTGCGGGTGTTGCGCTGATGGGGCAATCCGACCACAAGTACACCTTTTTCAGCCACTTGAAATGGACACCTGCCATTGCGGCGGGTTATGCGGGCAGTATTTTTGCGCATTACCTGATTAATGGCTGATAGAACGATCTAGCCAAACTGGCTGATGTTTGAATTAAGTCGGGGCCAATTGCAATTGACCCCGATTTTATTTTTATCGATAGCTTCGCTCTTGGGATTTGGTGGCGTAAGTATGGTATTTCCGCTAGAAGCGAACAGGCAATAGGGCATGGCATTGTTGCCTAACTTAAATGGTTAACCGCCGCTATTAATGGACAAGGCAATTCAAATTACGCCTGCGGACACTTCTGACATCCCCGCGCTTTGTGAGCTGTTACATCTCTTGTTTGCTCAAGAAGCGGATTTTGCACCCAATCGCGAAGCACAAAGCCGTGGTTTGGCGCGCATCATTATCAGCCCGGATGTCGGGCTTATTGTTGTCGCCCGCCAAGACAACCACGTTGTAGGCATGGTCAGTCTTCTGTACACGATATCGACTGTGCTAGGCGACCGCGTTGCCCTACTGGAAGATATGGTGGTTTCCCCCCATGTTAGGGGTGTCGGCGTGGGCTCCCTGCTTTTGGAACAAGCCATTCAATTCGCGCGTTTGAACGGATGCAAGCGTATTACCTTGCTCACGGATCGTGTTAATGCGGCGGCGCATCGTTTTTATCAAAGGCATGGCTTCAGGTTTTCTGACATGATTCCCCTGCGCCTCATCCTGAATGAATAGGCCGCCTGCAAAATTTTACAATGCGATGGCATTCGTGCACTCTCGGGAATTAAGGTCACTCGATGACAGATAAAGCAACTCTCCGCGATTCGTTGTTTAACAGGCGTATGCTGATTTGCATCTTCACGGGCTTCAGCTCCGGCTTGCCGCTGTATATCCTGATAAGCCTGGTGCCTGCCTGGTTGCGTTCGGAAGGTGTGGACCTGAAATCCATCGGCTTATTTGCGTTGATCCAATTGCCGTTCACCTGGAAATTCCTGTGGTCACCTTTGTTTGACCGATACATTCCCCCCTTGGGTCGTCGGCGCGGGTGGTTAATCATTACTCAGATTGCGTTGCTATTGGTGATTCCGACCTTTGGTTATTTGCACCCCAAGCTGGACTTATGGGCTATCGCTTACTTGTCTATCATCGTCGCTTTCTTTAGTGCCTCGCAAGACATTGTGTTGGATGCCTATCGCCGCGAGTTATTGCTGGAAGAAGAACTCGGCCTGGGCAATGCCATCCATGTCAATGCGTACAAAATTGCCGGCTTGGTGCCTGGGGCATTGTCCCTGGTGCTGGCCGACCATTTGCCTTGGAGTAGCGTCTACCTCATCACCGCCTTGTTCATGTTGCCAGGGATCGTCATGACGCTGTTGGTCAACGAACCGGAACTTAAAGGTGCGCCAAAGACATTGAGGGCGGCAGTGGTTGAGCCGTTTGAAGAATTCCGTAGCCGTGGCATAAAACCCGCATTGCTCATATTGGCGTTCATCTTTTTTTACAAACTGGGCGACAGCATGGCGACTGCCTTGGCAACGCCGTTTTATCTCGACATGGGATTCAGCAAAACCGAGATCGGCCTAATCGCCAAAAATGCGGGGTTATGGCCTAGCGTCATCGGTGGACTGTTGGGTGGTGTGTGGATGATACGGCTGGGAATCAACCGGGCCTTGTGGCTTTTCGGTGCCGTGCAAATGCTCGCTATATTAGGGTTTGCCTGGCTTGCGATGGTAGGACATAGTCACCTCTGGTTGGCAGTGGTGATTGGCGTAGAAGCGTTAGGCGTAGGATTAGGAACGTCGGCTTTTGTGGCCTTCATCGCCCGTGCTACCCATCCGCTTTATACCGCCACCCAATTTGCCTTGTTTACCAGCCTTGCCGCTGTCCCGCGCACCTTCGCCAATGCCGCCACGGGTTATATGGTGGAATGGTTAGGCTGGAACACGTTTTTTTTGATTTGTTTTTTTATTGCCATTCCGGGGATGTTGTTGCTGTTTAAGGTTGCGCCGTGGGATGAGAAAGAATAGACTGTTTATTAATCCTTCGCTTTTAAATTCTTCTTAACAATTAATGCCTTATATTACAACAGTATGAAAATCTTTGCATTAATTGGATCGATTCTGCTGAACATTGTACTAATGGCTTTAGTTACATACTTGAGCCTTGAAGGCTGTGCCGAAAAACCAAATGGTAAGCTTGGTGTGCTTTCGAAAGACTTAAAAGTAGGCTATTTCAATGGGAGGGATGCAGTTTTCACCCTGCCGAAGGGTCTTTTAGTAAGGGATGCATCGGCTACAGGTGCAGATTGGTTTGAACCACACAGGTTTCGTATCGTTGTAACTTCTGAGGATAAATTGTTGGTTGATTATTCGGAGCAAGATGAAAATAAGAACTATCAGCATGGGGAATATTATTCTGCCGACATTAAGAAGCATTAAAAAAATGATGGAATATTGTGAAACCGCTAGAACTTCTCTCAAACAGTCTTTCGAGCTCTCGCAATCAACTAGGCATTAATTACAAATCATAATCAACAATCAACGGCGCATGGTCAGAAAACCGTTCGTCCTTATAAATGCTGGTTGTTTTGATCTTGTCTTTAAGCGCCGCACTGACAATCTGGTAATCAATCCGCCAGCCGACGTTTTTAGCCCAGGCTTGTCCCCGGTTTGACCACCAAGTGTATTGGTCTCCTTCTTGGTTGATCTCCCTGAACGCATCCAGCCAATGGCCGCTGGTTAGTAACTCATCCATCCAAGCCCGTTCTTCCGGTAAGAAGCCTGAGTTTTTTTGGTTGCCGCGCCAGTTTTTTAGGTCAATTGCTTTGTGGGCGATGTTCCAATCGCCGCAAATGATGTAATCCCGCCCATTCTTCCCCCATGCCATTAAAAACGGCATGAAGCGTTCCATGAAGCTGAATTTAATGGCCTGCCGTTCTTCGCCTGATGAGCCAGAGGGTAAGTAGAGGGAAATGACGCTGAGATTGCCGAACCGCGCTTCGATAAATCGGCCTTCGGTATCCATATCCGGCCAGCCGAGACCTTCGATAATTTCCGTGGGTTTCTTTTTGCTATAGATGGCGACACCGCTGTAACCTTTTTTCTGGGCATCGTGATAATAACAATGATAACCGACCGGGCAAAAAACATCGGAATCAAGCTGGTGCAATTGCGCTTTGGTTTCTTGCAGGCAGACGATATCCGGCTGTTGGGCTTGCATCCACAGAAAGAAATTCTTGCGTTCTGCTGAACGAATACCATTGGCGTTCAGGGTAATTATTCGCATGGATTAATTTTGAGGTTGCGGTTTAACAATGGAAAACGTATCATATTGGGTTAAATTACAAGCAGTAACTTTATCAGCGGACTATAAGCTATGAAACCCGAAATTCACCCAGCATACAAACAAATTACTGTGACCTGCGGTTGCGGCAATACTTTTACCACCGGCTCCGTGCTCACTAAGGACTTGCAAATCGAAGTTTGTTCTTCCTGCCATCCGTTTTATACCGGCAAACAACGGGTTGTTGATACCGCTGGGCGGGTTGATAAATTCCGTAAAAAATACGGTAAGTAAGCTTTCCCGGTTTTAATTTTTTACTAAAAAGATGGAAGCGCTAAAACAGCGCTTCCATCGGTTTTTCCTTGATCAATTTCTTGGTTGCTTCCGCAGCCGATTTTTTGGCGGAGGAAATCGGCGATAAATTCTTAAGTGCGACACCTTTTTGGACGTATTCCGTACCTTTCATATATACGTCGTCAGGTGGATTAAATGTTGCGATCGGTGTGTCTTTAAGGGCGGTGCGCATATATTCAATCCACATGGGTAACGCAGCCGCCCCCCCTGTTTCATAATGCCCTAGCGGTTTGAAATTATCGAAGCCGACCCAGGTAGATGCGACATGTGTGGGTACGAACCCGTTGAACCATGCATCACGCTGGTCATTTGTAGTGCCTGTTTTCCCCGCCAAATCGTTGCGTCCCAGGATATTGGCATCAGTTGCTGTCCCCATTTTTACCACATCCTGCATCATCGAATTCATGACGTAGTTAATGCCAGGCGAGATAATCCTTGGCGCTTGGTTTTGGCATGCATCGCAAGCAGTTTTGGGATTGGTCTGGAAAATGACCGTGCCTTCGTGCGATTCAACGCGTTCGATAAAGTAAGGGTCCACCAAAAAACCGCCATTTGCAAAAACCGAATACATGCGGGCCATCTGCAATGGCGATGCATAGCCGCTGCCCAAGGCAAGTGATAACCCGTAAGGTAATTGTTCTTTGGCAAAACCAAAACGCAAGCCAGTGGCGATACCTTTGGCGATGCCCATTTCTTTCAGCAACTGGATGGCTACCATATTTCTTGAATAGGTTAAGCCTTTTCTAAGGCTGGTTGGGCCATAGAATTTTCTGGTGAAATTCTCTGGCTTCCAGATTCTTCCCAGGCCAGGGTCAAAGATTGCCAGCGGTGCGTCATTGACCATGCTGGCAGCGGTATAGCCTTCTTCAAGAGCTGTTGTGTAAATAATGGGTTTGAAACCTGAACCGGGTTGTCGTTTGGCCTGGATAGCGCGGTTGAATTTATTCTGGTCGAATTCAAAACCACCAACCAAGGCCAAGATAGCGCCATTAGAAGGATTAAGGGAGACAAAAGCACCTTCGACGTCAGGTATTTGTGTCAGTGTCCAGGGGCCATTTTTTATTTGACGTACCCGTATAGCGGCCCCTGCTCTCAAATAATTTTTGAGCTTATTTCCGCCCCAGGTTATTTTTTTCCATGAAATTTTGATCGGAGTGCCGCTATATAGCCGAGCGTTTACGCCGTCGTTATCAACACTGCTGACAGTGGCCGCTACCGTGTCGCCAATGAGAGGGTTGATTATTTCGGATGGCTTATTGGGGTCCGTCATGCCTTGAGCAAGGAGACGGAAGCCATGACGTTCATCGTAAGTGTGCAGCGCATTCCTAAGTGCTTGTTCAGCCGCGTTTTGCAAGTCTGGCTCTATGGTCGTAAAGACTTTTAAGCCCAATGTATAAGCTTCATCACCATATTTTTCATGGACATATTGCCTAACCATTTCGGCAATAAAAGGGGCCGAAACCTCAGAAGAGTGATATTGGAGCTTTGCCGTTGAATCCTGCGCTAAAGCGGAACCATAATCTTCCTGGGTGATGTAATTAAGCTCAAGCATCCGTTGCAAGACGTAATTTCGGCGTTCAAGTGCACGGGCCTCATCGGCTATGGGATTATACGCCGATGGTGCTTTCGGAAGGCCGGCAATCATGGCTTGCTCGGCGAGTGTCAAATTGTTCAGGTCTTTACCGTAATAAGTTTGCGCTGCGGCCACCACGCCATACGCACTATGGCCCATATAAATTTGGTTGAGGTAGAGTTCAAGAATCTTGTCTTTGGTATATTCACGTTCTATCTTTAAGGCAAGAAGGATTTCCTTAAGCTTGCGGGTAAAGGTTTTTTCATTGGACAGCAGGAAATTGCGCGTCACCTGCATGGTGATTGTGCTGCCGCCTTGTCTTTTTTTTCCGGTCAAGGCTAGCTGCAATCCGGCCCTTATAAGTCCTTTATAATCGACGCCCGGATGTTTAAAAAAATTGTCATCTTCAGCGGCAAGGAATGCATTGATGAGCTGCTTGGGGACTTCTTCGATCTTAACGGGCATACGCTTGTTGCCGCCAAACTGGGCAATCAGCCGATTATCTTTACTGAAAACGCTTAACGGTACTTCATACCGGAAATTATGCAAGGTCTTTACGTCAGGTAAGTCAGAGGACAGGCGGGTATAGGTGACGTAACTTAAAGCGGCAACGCCTATAACAACGATAACAAAAAAAATAGCGAACCATTTCAATATGCTGCCGCTTTGTGTTTTTTGGGGCACAAATAATCCTGGTGAGTTGTTATTCGGTTGGCAAGCTAGGGGTTTTAAGGGCCTCACCCGGCTTTTTGTTTCTTTAAATGCTTCAAAAAAATCAGGCAGCGAGTATAGAACAACAATAGAAACAAATAAATTGAATATTTTTTTAACATGAAAACTGAAAAGGCTACTATACTTTTCCGGGTAGAATTTTGATAGTTTTACGCTATCAGTGATTACAGCATTGCAACCTGGGATAAATAACAAATAAGGGCGTTTCATGAGCTGGTTTAATCAGAAACAGAATTCGGTGCTAGGTCTGGATATAAGCACAGCCGCTGTCAAGTTACTGGAATTAAGTAATCTTGGGACCCGATACCGGGTAGAAAGCTATGCCGTCGCGCCTTTGCCCCAAGAAGCATTTGTCGATAAAAATGTGGCCAATATTGACATGATTGCTGAAGCGGTAAAGTTGGTGGTAAAGCAATCGGGCACAAAATTAAAACAGGGTTGCGTCGCCGTTTCTGGTTCGGCAGTCATGTCGAAAGTTATTGCCATACCTGCGTCCCTGGGCGACATTGAAATTGAAGAACAAGTCATGGACGAAGCGTCACAATATGTCCCTTACGCGCTTGACGAGGTCAATCTTGATTTTGAAGTGCAGGGCGTCAATGAATCCAATCCGCAAATGCTGGATGTATTGCTGGTGGCATCCAGGAAAGAAAACGTTAACGACCGCGTTGAAGCCCTAACCAAGGCAGGTATCAAGGCAAAAATTGTCGACGTTGAGGCGTTTGCGATAGAGAACGCATTCAAGTTGCTTACCGACCAACTGGAAGGTGCCACTGAAGGTAAGACGTATGCCGTAGCGGACATAGGCGCTACGATGGCGACCCTCAATATTGTCCACGATGGGCGTACCGTTTACACGAGGGAGCAAGGATTCGGCGGAAGGCAGCTTACTGAAGAAATCCAACGGCGCTACGGATTTTCGTACGAAGAAGCGGGGCTGGCAAAAAAGCGTGGCGGGTTGCCGGAGAGTTATATTGTCGATGTTTTAGAGCCATTCAAAAAAGCCATGGTGCAACAAATTTCCCGCTCCATGCAGTTTTTTATATCATCAAGTGCGAACCGGAGTGTAGACGGAATTATTCTGGCGGGCGGTTGTGCTTCCCTACCAGGGATTGATAGCCTGACTGAGCAAACGCTGGGAATCACCGCCTACATAGCAAATCCGTTTATCAGCATGGCGCTTTCCAATAAGGTAAAACCACAAACTTTGAGTGCGGATGCACCGGCAATGATGCTGGCTTGCGGACTGGCATTAAGGAGTTTTGATTAATGGCAAAAATCAATCTACTCCCATGGCGGGAAGAACTGCGCCAAGAAAAGAAAAAGGAATTTTTATCCTTGCTGGGGTTGGCCGCCTTAATGACTGTCATCGTAATGGGTTTGGTTCACCTTTACATGCTTGGGCTGAAAGAACACCAAGGGCAAAGGAACAAATTATTGCAAGATGAAATTGCCCTGCTGGACACGAAAATTGTCGAAGTAAAGAGTATTGGTGAAAGGAAAAGCAAGCTGCTTTCCAAAATTGACCTCGTGCAACGGTTGCAGGAAAGTCGGCCAGAAATCGTCCATTTATTCGACGAGATCCCAAGGACTACGCCAGACGGGGTGTTTTTGACCAAGTTCACTCAATTAGGCGCAGACATAACCTTCGATGGTAAAACCCAGTCCAATGCCAGGGTTTCGGCTTTCATGCGGGCCGTTGAAGCCTCCTCTTGGTTGCGGACACCCAAGCTTGGGGTCATTATTTCGCCCGATAAAACTAATGTAGAGCAAAATAGCGACTTTACCCTGCGGGCCACGTTGGGTAAGAAGATCACAGAAGCGAATGAAAAGGTAAAACGATGAACCTGTCGGAAATAAATTGGGACATAAACGCTTCAGGGACATGGCCTTTCCCCGTCAAGGTAGCCATAGCCGCGCTAATTTGTATTGTGGTGGGTGCAGCCGGCTTTTACCTGGATACGGCAGGGCAAATAGAGGAACTTGAAGCATTAGAAAAACAAGAAGTTGACCTAAAAAGCGATTTTGAAAGCAAACAAAAAAAAGCGGCCAACCTCCAGGATTACCGGGATCAGCTGGCACAAATAGAAACATCCTTGGCTATCATGATCAAACAGATGCCAACAAAAGAGGAAGTGGCTAGCCTGTTGGTCGATATTTCCCAAACCGGCTTGGCGAGCGGGTTGGAATTCAGGTTGTTCAGGCCGGGTGCGCCGATTGCGCGGGATTTCTACTCGGAACTGCCCATCAATATACAGGTCGTCGGCAAATATGAGGAACTAAGCCTGTTTGTCAGCGGGTTGGCGGCACTGCCCAGAATCGTTACTGTGCATGATGTGAAAATCTCACCGGTCGGCAAGGATGATACGATGTTAATGGATGCAACAGTCAAGACATATAACGAACAATTAACAGAAGTAAGCACTCCCGGAGTAAGAACAAGGGGAGGTAAGTAATGGGTGAAAAACAGTTATATGTTATAAGCCTTAGGTGCCTAAATTGGGTGCTGTTCTCGCTGGTTATCTCGATTGTGCTAGTTGGTTGTGGCGATGACGGCTTTTCTGATCTTAAGCAATACATAGCGGACGTTAATGCCAGGCCTAAGGGAACCATTGAGCCGTTACCGGAAATAAAGACAGTCGAACCCTTTGTGTTTAAACCGGAAGGGTTACGTGACCCCTTTAAACCCATTAGCGAGACCCAAGAAGCCGATGAGGCACAAGTTGCTGCCGGAAACGGCATTAAACCTGACACCTCAAGGCGTAAAGAAGAATTGGAGGCATTTCCGCTTGATAGCCTGAGAATGGTGGGTACAGTCGTCATGAAGGGCAATTTATGGGGCTTGGTAAAAGCGAGCGATAAGACTATTTATCGTGTACAAGTCGGCAACTACATGGGCAAGAATTACGGGAAAATTATCCGCATATTGACCGATAAGATTGAATTAATGGAAATTGTTCCTGACACGCCTGGCACCTGGCGAGAACAACAAACTTCATTAGCTTTAACAGAGTGATTTTGAGGGTAACAAATGAATATTAAACAGGGTGATATGATGGGTGGCAGAATGGTGCGACATAGGGATGCGTACATTTGTTTGAGCGTATTGTTATTGATGTTCCAAATTACTTTTGTTAATGCTGCTGGTCTTGCTATTTCGAGTATTGACGTTGCTTCAATGCCTGGGGATAAACTACAGATACAGATGGAAATGACTGGGCCTGCCATTGCGCCCAAAGTCTTCCAGACTGATAATCCCGCACGGATAGCGTTGGATTTTCCGGGTGTAGCCAATGGCCTTGAGAAAAAAATGTTCCCTATAAACCAAGGTTCAGTGAGCAGTATTTATGTGGCGGAAGCGGCGGATAGGGTTCGCGTGGTGGTTAATTTAGCGGAATCTATGCCATTTGACACCAAGATTGAAGGCAATAGGGTATTGCTGTCTTTAAAGCATTCACAATCAGCCCAGCACATGCCCGTTGCGTCGGTCACTCGACCATTTATAAGAAAATCGACACCATCTTCGGTCGCAGCAGGCCTAATACCTGAGCAAGGCATCAGGGGCATCGATTTCAAGCGTGGCGATAATGGCGAAGGGCGTATCCTGGTTTCTCTGGAAAATCCCGATACCATCGTAAATACGCGCGAAGAGGGCGGCAATGTCGTCCTAAGTTTTGTCAACACGCGGCTTCCCGATAACTTGGCTAAGCGCCTGGACGTTTCTGAATTCGCAACACCGGTCAAAACGATTGCAGCAACCTCTTCAAGCCGGGAAACGACCATCACCGCAGGGATGCAAAATAGCCTGTATGATTATTCCCTGTTTCAATCCGAGGGCTTGTTGACAGTTGAATTTCGTCCTTTGACAAGTGAAGAGAAAGAAATTCTCGATAGCAAAAGGGAAAAATACAAAGGGGACCGGTTATCCCTAAACTTTCAAGACATTGACATACGCAGCGTAATCGCCATCTTGGCTGAGTTTACCGGGCAAAACGTGGTGGCTGGCGATGATGTGGCCGGCACCATCACCTTAAAAATGGACGACGTGCCTTGGGATGAAGCGCTGGATTTCATCATGATGACCAAGGGCTTGGAAAAATTTGAATCGGGCAATGTCATCCTGATTGCGCCAGTCGGCAGGATTAAAGAATACAAAGAAAAACAAGAAGCGACAGAAAAAGTCGTTGAGCAACTGGAACCTTTGGTAACGGAGTACATTAAAATCAATTATGCCCGGGCGGAAAATTTCAGGAATTTGTTGAATGGGCTGGATACCGGGGCTTTTGGCGCTTGCGGGTCTGGGCTCACTGGTTCCGGCTCGACCTCTGGTGGTGCGACCACAGCATCCGCGAGTTCATTGACACCGGGCTCACAAAGCTACGGTCAAGGTCAACAAGGCCAAGCTCAAGCCCAAGGTCAAGGAGGTAACGCCCAAAATGAAAGATTCAAGATCCTGTCCGGCCGTGGTTCGGCCGTTGTCGATGCCAGGACAAACACCTTGATCATTCGTGAGACGGCAAAGAAATTGGAAGAAGCCAAAAAATTAATTCGTAGGCTGGATCTGCCCGTACGGCAAGTGATGATTGAAGTCAGGATAGCGGCTGCAAATAATAATTTTGCGAAGCAACTGGGCGTAAGGTTTGGCGTGGCAAAACAAGGCAGCGCAGGGGACGGTAAAAAATTTGCGATAGGCGGTCTTGGGACTCAAGGAAACAGCACGTCTGGTGCTACCACTGTCACAGATACGCTAGTGGAGTTAGGGACTACGGCTAATCCTTACGGTGCATTAGGAATGACGCTGGCGAGAGGGGCTGACTATGTGTTAAATCTTGAATTGTCGGCCTTGCAAGATCAGAACCAAGGTGAATTGCTGTCAAATCCCAGGGTGTTGACATCAGATCGGTGCAGGGCAACCATAAAGTCCGGTGTGCAAATTCCCTATCAAACGACGAGCGGCAACCTAGGTACCACGACCATCTTTGTCGATGCGGCATTGGTGCTGGATGTGACGCCACAAATTACGCCGAGCGGTAGCGTGGTGATGGCATTAAGGGTCACAAAAGATGCGCCATCTATCGTCGCCGGGGCGACAGCGCCCGGTATCAATACCCAGCAACTGGAAACGAATGTCCATGTCATGGATGGGGAAACCGTCGTTTTGGGAGGGGTATTTCAAGGGACTCTAAACAATAACCTTAATAAAGTGCCGTTTTTTGGTGATTTACCAGGCGTAGGTTTCTTGTTTAAGCGGACAATAAAGCAGGACGACAAAAATGAGTTGCTAATTTTTGTTACGCCGAAAATCGTAAAAGACAATGTGGCGGTAAACTGACCGCTTCAACTCGGGACGAAAAAGGGGCATAATGCCCCTTTTTTAATGCGTTGTAATATAGCCCAGATGACCTCGGAGAATATATACCTGATAGGCCTTATGGGCGCTGGTAAAACCACTATTGGCAGGCAATTGGCGAAAGCCCTGGCCGTGCCGTTTTACGACAGCGACAAAGCCATCGAAGAGAATACGGGTGTCGATATTCCCACCATCTTTGAATTTGAAGGCGAACAAGGTTTCAGGGATCGCGAGCAGAAAATGATCGAGAAGTTGACCCAATTGCAAGGCATCGTGCTGGCAACTGGCGGTGGTGCAATTTTACGGGAAGAAAACCGGAAGCTGCTTAAAGAGAATGGTTATATCGTCTATTTGCAATGTTCTGTGGATAGGATATTGGAGCGTACCCGCAGGGATACCCAGCGGCCTTTATTAAAGGCGGATAACCCTAAGGAGAACTTGCAATATCTGTTTGAGCAGCGACAAGCCTTATATTTGTCCTGCGCCAATTTCAAGATAGATACCGGTGTCCTCAAGAGCAAAACTGTAGTCAGCCGGATTTTGGAAGATTACAGGGCGGTCAATCAAGCAAGCCAATAAGAAATGAACACACTTCAAGTAGCGTTAGGTGAACGCAGTTATCCCATATACATAGGTCCTGATTTGCTGGATCAGGTTGAATGTTATGCACGGCACATTAAAGGTAAGCAAGTGCTGCTGGTGACGAACGAAACGGTTGCGCCCTTATATTTGCACAGGGTTTTGATGCAACTTAGGGCGTACAATACGGCACAGGTCATCCTGCCAGACGGGGAACAATACAAGTCGCTGGATGTCCTCAACCAAATATTCGATACCTTATTGGCAAACAAATTTGGCCGGAATGCGACCTTGATTGCCTTGGGTGGCGGCGTGATAGGGGATATGGGCGGATTTGCGGCAGCGTGTTACCAGCGCGGCATTCCCTTTATCCAAATACCCACGACCTTGCTGGCGCAAGTGGACTCCTCTGTCGGTGGGAAAACGGGAGTCAATCACCCGCTTGGCAAAAATATGATCGGCGCATTTTATCAGCCGCAGTGCGTCATCGCTGATACCGGTGTCCTTGATACGTTGGATGATCGCCAATTGTCCGCCGGACTTGCTGAGGTCATTAAATACGGCCTTATTAGGGATGCTGAATTTTTTGACTGGTTAGACGATAATATGGATGCGCTGTTAGTTAGGGATAAGAAAGCGCTGGCATACGCTATAGAACGCTCCTGCATGAATAAAGCGGAGGTCGTTGCGGAAGACGAGACCGAGTCGGGCATTAGGGCAACTTTGAATTTGGGCCATACCTTTGGCCATGCGATAGAAACAGGGCTGGGTTATGGTGAGTATTTACATGGTGAAGCGGTTGCCATCGGGATATGCCAAGCGGCGGATCTATCAAGACGGAAAGGCTGGTTAAGCGATAACGAGATGGGAAAAATAAAGGCGCTGTTAAAAAAGGCAAGGCTTCCCGTGTATCCGCCGGACGCTCTTAGCACTGAGCAATTTTTGCAATTGATGTCGGTAGACAAGAAAAATGTTGATGGCGAAATTAGGCTCATTTTGCTAAAAGCCATTGGGCAAGCTACGCTGCCTGTTGGCGTTGATGAACAGTTATTGCGTTTGACCCTAGAATCTTACAAAAGCTGATTATTTTGAAAACCCAACTCAATATGCAAAGGACTGTGACGGTTTCCGGCAATCCGTTAATTAGCAGGGAACGCGTCCAGAAGCTTGAATTGCTGACACATCTTGTCGCCAACTTGGCGCATACGGTTATCATTTGTGGGCCGGAAGGCGTTGGCAAGAGCCGGTTGCTCAAGAGATTTCAGGAAACCACTACCGAATCCTGGATTTTTTGTTGGCTAAAAGGCGACAATTCATTAAGCATGGAAAAGATTCAGGAAATATTGGGTGAAAATATCGCCCAGTATATGCCCGACCTTAAATCGTTGCCTCTGGCAAATGCGTTTGACAAAATTGCTGCCCGTCATAATAAAATCGTTTTAGTGATTGATGATGCCGGAAACTTGGCGCCCGGGTTGATTGAAAAAATCATTTCCTATGCGGAAAGAAAGCCCGTTTTAAGGGTCATTCTCACATTGACGCACAGTGAAATATATTTAAAGAACGGCACGGATCCCGCGATTGATGATTGTTATCAAATCGACATCCCGCCATTGTCTGAAAAACAATGCGGGGATTTCCTGGAATATTTATCGACTTTGCCTAACCCACGTATCCAGTTCAGTGCCATCAACGAAAGTATGGTTGCTTCGCTTTATCGTGAAACGCATGGCATACCTGGGAATATACTGGCCCATTTACCAGCAACCGATGACAACAAAAAGGATTATTCCAAGACTATCTTGTTTTCTGCCGTTGCTGTATTAATTGTTTTGGCATTGGGTGTGCAGTGGTGGAGTTCCAGGCCCAAAAAAGCCGCCCCAGAAACTACCGTAGCCATAGCCACCCCGAAAACTAAGCCAACTATTCAGCAGCCAGCAGTTCCGGCGCAGGCCGTTCAACCGCAAACTGTTGCCCAGGCACCGGAAATCCCTGCGTCCCAAGCTACCTCATCCCAACCCCAAAAACCTGTGGAATCATTGAATAATGCCCCATTAACCGGCATCAGGAATGATGTCATCAATGACATGCACAGCCGGGAGGCTATTGAAGAAGGTTTGAAACATAACGATACCCCATTACAAGCACCCCATCCAGCACCTGTCGTAGCCCCCCCCAGTCAACCTTTAGCCAATGATACGCCAAAGGCGGCAGAAATAGGTGCGGATTCAGGCCGTCAGGTTCAACTTGATCCTTCGGTCGCGCTGGATGCCGGTGAACGATGGCTATTAGAACAGCCCATTGAAAACTACACGCTACAACTTATGGCCTTATCAAATGAACAAGCCATCATCCAAGTTATGCAAAGGCATCAGGCAGTAGGGCAAAACTTGCGCTACCTAAAAACTAAAACTAGAAGCGGCAGGGACAGATTCGTCTTGCTTTACGGCTCGTTCGCCAGCCCGGAACTGGCTAAAGCGGACATAAACACGTTGCCCAAAGAGTTGCAGAAAACTTGGTTGCGTAAAATAGGCGTAGTCCAATCTGAAATCAACGCCACAATCCCAACCGATACGCCTGATTAAAATGACGACACTAAAAAACGATACCTTTATCCGGGCGTTATTGAAACAGCCGGTGGAATACACGCCGATATGGATGATGCGCCAAGCTGGACGTTATTTGCCGGAATACCGGGAGGTTAGGGAGCAGGCGGGTAGTTTCCTTAATCTGTGTACCAACCCTGAGTTGGCCTGTGAAGTTACCCTGCAACCCCTGCGGAGGTTTGATTTTGACGCGGCAATTTTATTTTCCGACATCCTGACCATCCCCGATGCGATGGGTTTGGGGTTATATTTTACGGAAGGCGAAGGGCCTAAATTCAAGAATCCGGTGAGGACAGTAGCCGACATCAACAACCTGCCCATCCCCGACCCTGAAACGGAGTTACGATACGTGGTCGATGCCGTTCGGTTAATCAAAAAAGAATTACGGGGCAGCGTACCGCTCATCGGGTTTTCCGGTAGCCCATGGACATTGGCAACCTATATGATTGAAGGGGGCAGCAGCAAAAGCTTCCAAAAAGCCAAAAGCCTGATGTATGAACAGCCCAAGTATCTGCACATCATGTTGGATAAGCTGGCCTTATCGGTGGCAGCGTATTTGAACGCGCAGATTGCCGCTGGTGCGCAGGCCGTCATGTTATTCGACACCTGGGGAGGGATGTTAACCTCCGAAGATTATGCGGAATTTTCATTGTATTATGCCAAACAAGTGCGGTCGTTGTTGAATACGGAGACAGGCGAACATAAAATTCCCACCATACTGTTCACTAAAGGCGGCGGACAATGGCTGGAAAGCATGGCTGATGCTGGCTATGACGCATTAGGCCTGGATTGGCAAACAGACATTCAATTGGCCCGTGCCAGGGTAGGCGATAAGGTCGCGCTGCAAGGCAATATGGATCCGATTACGCTGTACGCACAGCCCGATTATATTGTCGATAAAGTTAAAACTATCCTGGAAAAATATGGGCAAGGCTTCGGTCATGTATTTAATTTAGGGCACGGTATCCTCCCGGACATCAATCCCGATCACGTCAAAGCGATGGTGGATGCCGTTCACCAATACAGCCCGATGTATCATAAGTCCTGATAAGGAATTCCTAAGCTCTCCCCATGGGAGAGGGCTGGGGCAAGCGAATAGCAATTGATTTAAAAATCTTCACCTGCACATTTTCCGAAGAGAGGAATGTTGATTATGAAAGCGAAACAGTTTCTGACCATTGCATTACTGGTCAATACGGGTTTTATTTTTGCGGAAAGCAAGCAAACCGAGAAATCGGTGGATATAGTCGTAAACAGAAGCCCAACCTGTAGTTGCTGCGGGAAGTGGGTGGAACACCTGGAACAAAACAACTTCAATGTGAAAGACATTGTCTCAGGCGATGTGCAAGCCATCAAAAACAAGTACGGTATTACCCAAGACCTGGCCTCATGCCATACTGCCATTGTTGACGGCTATGTCGTTGAAGGTCATGTTCCTGCAAGCGATATCAGGACGCTGTTGAAAAATAAGCCTGACATTGTCGGCCTTACCGTTCCGGGTATGCCTAATGGGACGCCGGGCATGGAAATGGGCGGAAAAAAAGACGCTTACGAGGTTATCGGTTTCGACAAAAAAAATCAGCATCACGTATTTAACAGTTATCAGGCCGAGTGATGGTTCTTGTTGGCGAAGTTGGATGCACAAAATCATTCTGGTGCCACGAGCCATCCGATAACAATTGGATTTGCGCGAAAAAGACTTTGTACGCCAGTGCGAATACAGTTCGTTTACCGAACTGCCAATTTGTAGGGTATATGGTCATGAAGCTGGAAATTTCTTCCTAAAATGCTTGCCTTATTCGGGTGTATAATTAACAGGCGGCGTAGGTGGAAAATATTTCGGCGTTAAAAAATGGCGAGTTTATGAAGGCTTCTTTTATAAGGTGCGAATCAGGGTTGTCTTAGCGAAAACTTCCATTACTTAATGCAATAAAAGTTGAGGGAAAAACCGATATCATACCCAATGATATGTTTTAAAATTGTCCGCACCTCCCAGCATTGGTTTCGACTTAAATTTAACCGCGCTTGAAAAGTGCAAGGGTGGTTATCGAGATAGAAGTGTACGCGATCCCGAATTCCTGAGTTATTAAAGGAATCGTCAATTAAAAGCCGATGTAGCTCAGTTGGTAGAGCAACTGATTCGTAATCAGTAGGTCGTGGGTTCGACTCCCATCATTGGCTCCATTTTTTCAACGAGTTAGCGATATTTTAGTTACTGTATCCGGCTCACCGTGCCAAAAACGTGCCAATTTTAATCTGGTTGGCACAGGTTTTCGGCATAGTGGGCCAGGTGGTTTTGCCCAAGGTGACCATACCGACGCACCATGTCCGCCGATTCCCAGGCACCCAGTTCCTGGAGCGCATTCAGCGGCGTCCCGTTTTGCACATGCCAAGAAGCCCAGGTATGCCGAAGGTCGTGCCAGCGAAAGCCAGTGATCCCCGCCCGCTTCAATGCATTCCGCCAAGCTTTGGTGTTCACCTGTCGCACTGGCTTGCCTTCGTAAGTGAACACCCGTGTTGGATGCCTGCCTATCTGCCGCGTGAGAACCGACATAACCCCTGAATTTAACGGCACCGAAATTGGTTTTCTCGCCTTTGCCTGATCGGCATGGATCCAAGCGAACTGTCTTTCCAGGTCAACCTGTGCCCATTCAAGTTGGGTCACGTTGGCTTGCCGCAACCCGGTCGCCAAGGTAAACCGCACCATCTCCGCCAAATGATCTGGCAATTCCGTGATGAGGCGGGCAGCTTCTTCGTGCGTAAGCCAGCGAACCCGCCGTTTGGGTTCTGGCAGCAACTTGAACTTCGGGACTTTATCCAGCCAATCCCAATCCAATGCCGCCCGCCGGAGGATCGCCCTGACCACAGCCAACATCCGGTTTACCGTGGCATTGCTGACCCCTTCCTGTTTCCGCCGCACGACCAAGTCATCGAGTATGTCGCGGGTAATGCTGTGCAGCATCAAACTGCCCAGGTAAGGATCAAGCCAACGTAAATGACCGATGTCGTCTTTCTGCGTTGCTTTATGGCTGGTTTCATCCAGCCAGCGTAACACCGCTTCCTGCCAACCCCGTTCCGGCTTTTCGCCCAATTTCTGGACATTCCAGGTTTTCGCCTTCAATTGGTCGGCGAATTCCTGTGCTTGCTTGCGGTTTTCAGTCCCAGTCGAAACGCGTAGGCGTTTGCCGTTGGGCGTGGTAAAACGCGCCCACCAGAGTTTTGAGTCTTTTCTTTTAAAGAGCATAATGCCTGACCTCCTTGCCTTGCATCCCCACCAGTATTGTAGAGGCTGCGCAGCCAATTAATCAAATCGTCTTCGATGAACACCCAACATTTCCCTGGTTTGGCCGCTGGAATTTCGCC
>NZ_AYLO01000099.1 GCF_000496735.2 Methyloglobulus morosus KoM1 | reverse complement strand
TCCACCAATGTTTCCTTAAGATGGACAAATGCCACACCCTAATAGCGCATCACCCACGAGTGGACTGGCCTACGTTCTTTTTATTACCTTTTCCAAGCGATAAGCACATTACATACTCTAAAGTACGGGCGTTGCTGAATACAGCAAACATTGGAACAATTTGTGGTCCATTTGTTGCTTTGCCTCCTGCATTCATGCAAGCCGTTACTTAAGCTTCTTTATTCCCAGCGTCCAGATTAAACCGAATATTTTCCGTTTTCACCATCCCTAGGGATGGTATAAAATCAATTTTCACCTTATTGTTAAATGAATGCGTAATAAGTAGGTAGAGTCTAGGTGAGAAACCGTGCAAAATCGTTTATACAGTGATCAGGTAAGATTGAGGGAGGAAACGCGTTAATGCTAAGTTTAGCAAGCCATAAAAACTATTATTTTCAATAATGTACAATAATAACGGGAAGAGCGATGGGTCATAACCCGAAACAAAGTAAAGCTATCGCTTATCTTCGCCAGTTGTGTTGTTCGGGGTTGGATAAGGAAATTGTTATTCCTGAGTTTCTCCGCGCTGTACAAATTGCCATTCCATCAGGAAACAATACATTTTCAGGGGTCGACGAGGAGCTATTGCCAACTTATTTCTTAGCTGAGTTTGTTGATGCCGAGTTGGACGAATTTCTCCTTTCTGTTATGGGTGGCTTTTGGACACCAGAACGGACATTGCGCGCAGGCAAATGGTTTACTAAATTTTCGGTGTTGGCGAATCCTAGGGTGATAGATGGGGCATTTTACTCTACTGATTTGTATAACTTAGTTTTTCGTCAATGGGAGCAACACCATGTCCTGTCAGCTCCGGTAACTCAATACGGTAAGCCGGTCGGCATGTTATCCTTATTTCGCCCACCGACACAAAACTCTTTTAATGATTATGAACAAACACTTATGACTAGTTTGTTGCCTTATGTGGCGCATGCGCTTTGCGATCAAAGCAAAGACATTCATTATTCTGATGCCGGGGAATCGGGCATGATGATTATGGATACCCAGGGGTCAATTCAGTATCTCAGCCATGAGGCCAAATTGTTACTGGCTTTGGCATGTCATCCAACGCTAAACGTAGGGGCGCATGAACAAAAAGTCGAATTGATGGCGAACCTGACGAAACTGTGCCGTAACTTGCAAGCTATATTTCATGGCAAAGTTGCTGCCCCGCCTTCGTGGAGCCATGTCAATGGCCGCGGCCGTTTCATTTTTCGAGCTTATTGGTTGGACAGACAAAATCAGGAATCTGGCGGTGTGGTCGGCATGACCATTGAGCATCAAGAACCCCTGGAAATAAAGATATTGCGGGCATTGCAAGACCTGTCACTTTCGCCTGTACAACAACAAGTTGCCGCTATGCTGGCGCAGAGTTGTTCAAATGAGCAAATATGCCAACGCTTGCATATTAAATTGCCCACAACAAAAGACCATATCCGAAAAATCTTCACAAAGCTGGACATCAACAGCCGTGATGAATTGCTGCCCATGTTATTAGCCTTGGATCATTCAAATCAAATCAATAAGGGTTCGGTGAGACTAGAAAGCCCATAAATTGGGTGTGTTAAGGAATTACCGCGTTTAATGTACCTTGTAAGGGCTTTTTGCACATCCCCAACGGCAAGTCTAATGGCGATCTTGAATCTTTCTTTTATCCCATTAAAAATCCAGCCTAAAACCGCCGTATACGGCAACTCCCGGCATATAGATACTGTAAACTTGGGGGGTGCGGTTATTGAGCAGGTTTTCTCCGCGCAAGTAAATTTCCGCATTGTTAGAGAGTGCATAGCGGATTGAGGCATTAACCTGGACTGATCCGTTAACGGGAATGGTGTTGGCAACATCGTTCCAAGTGGCGCTGCGAATAACGGTCTCGGCCCACAAAGTAATCGGAAGATGCGTCAATTTTTGCTGTCCCCAAACCCTTGCGGTGTGTTGAGGACGCAATGGCAGGTTTTTGTCCGTGTTTAAATCGCGGTTGTCGGCGTAGGTGTAGCTGATGCCCGTATCCAAAGAATCCGTCGAGGCGTATTGGGATTCCAACTCCATTCCGGCAACGCTGGCATCTGCGACATTTAAGCTAATGGCCCCCCTATGTGGGTCGTAGGCCGGTGTGATGAGATCATGATAACGATGGTAATAACCATTGAGGGTAATTTTCATGCCTGTTACCGGATACCATTCCAAGCCTAAGTTGCCACTGGCCGAACGCTCAGGTTTTAACTGCGGATTGCCGAAAAACAGGAACAGCAATTCTGTGAAGCTGGGTAGGCGGTAGCCGGTTCCGCCTGATGCCCGTATGGTTAAATTGGGCGTTATTTGCCATGCCGCAGCGGTTTTAAATAGTGTATGGTCGCCAAATTGGTCAAAATGTTCGACGCGGACCCCAGCTTCTGCACTCAAATTGCCGTGTTGGGCTTGGGTGTCGATATAACCCGAGGCCATCGTGCGCTCTTGGCTGAAACCGATTGTTGGCGATGCGCCTTGCTCATGACGGCCTTGACCGCCCCAGGTAACATGCCACTGTAATTTTTGCTTGTCATTGTCGATAATCGTATGGGTATTGCTCCAATTAGCCAAAAACAGCCGACTGGTCACGCCGTTTTGTAACGGCCCCGCATTGACACTATTGGCCAATTGAGTAAAGCCCAGTTGTAAATGCGTGTTCCAATTTGAAGCCACTTTATAACTTAGGCTATTCTGCGCCAACCAAGTTTCTTCACTGGCAGCACTATTGGGATCGTCCTGAAACGCGACCCGTCCCTGTTCGTCGATGCCAAATTTGTCCGTACTCGCTCCCGATTTTCGATATAACATCGAGCCTTGCCACAACAAACGGGATGTTAAGTCGGAGGAAAAGCGCATGATACCTTGGGTAAAATGCGAAGGGTCACGCTCGGGATTGTTGGCAGGATTGGCTAGGGGAGCGCCATCAAAGGCATCAGCACGGCTTAGGGTAACGGTCATCCGGCCTAGCGTACCGTTAACTCCACTTTGCAGGGTTTCCCGAAGGATACCGAAGCTGCCGCCTTCTACGGAAAGCTTGCCGCCGGTATCTTGTCGATCCTGCGTATAAAGGCGAATCGCACCGCCTAATGCCTGGAATGAGTGATATGCAGAGCTAGGGCCGCGTTCGATTTCCGCCTTCTGGATAGCCTCCGTAGGTAAAGTGTCCAGATTCAGGAATCCGGGGACTGACTGTAACAATGGAATTCCATCCAAGGTAACCATGCCTTGCCCACCAGCACCACGTATATTCAATGCCCCAATTTGGCCGAAACCACCGACTTTGGATGAACTTATCCCGGGGAATCCTTGAATTACATCGGCGATACTGCGTTCATGCGCTATTGATATATCCTCTTCATCCAGCATCTGAGGACTGTTAATCTGATCTGCCAGTGGTTTTCGCGGTGCTGTAACGGTAATTTCGGACAGGGTTTCAATGGCATACGCCAACTTAGCTCCTACGGTTTCAATGCTGACCGCCATAGCCACAAAGCACAGATGCTGTAACAAAGGACGGAATTGCACGATAGCTCGGATTTATTATTGTTATTTTGGGGCTATGTTAGGTTAGTTTATTTATTAAACAAATCAAAGCTAAATTGCGGCCTGCACTGTTATCAAAGAATCGGGTAGCTAATGCGACACTGAATGCTGGATTCGAATTTCATTTGTCAGATTCTGCAACTGATTTGATGTGTGATTTTATTCCAACTAAAAAGACAACACCTTAAGCAAAAGTTACTGACTGATTATTTTTCCGTAATTTTCGAAGGTCTGTTTATTCCGATTTCAATGTCAGCTTCCAGAACCCTTGGGCGGCTGCAATTGGCCGATCTTACAAAATTGGTTGATATGAGCCAATGTCCGCTAAGTAAAAGATTAATAAATAGTAGCGTAACATTGTAATGTATTTATTAAATAGCTTTTTGGCATCCCTATTAGTACCCAAATAGTAGCAATTAAACCCCATCTCAAAAGCAAATTTGCCCCCTAAAGTCTATTCAATAATTTGTTGGGTTCCTGTGAATAGCTTATGATTAAAATTCAAAGTCCGGTTGCTGGGAGGAAGTTTGCGGCGATCGGTAGCACCAACTTGCAACACCAACCCTGGGTTTCCACACAATTCCATGAAAATGAACCTCAACCTTTACGAAACCCGGGTGATAGGTTGCTTGATTGAAAAGGCAATCACCACGCCCGACCAATATCCCCTTTCGTTGAACGCCTGTAATCAGAAAAGCAACCGTGATCCCGTCTTGGAATTGAAGGAGACCGCGGTACAAGAAACCGTCGACGGCCTGATTAAAAAATTTCTGGTGAGTCGTGGCTATGGCAGCCGCGTCACCAAATACCAACACCGTTTCTGTAACAGCGAATTTGGAACGCTGCAACTGTCAGAGAAGGCCACAGCCATTATTTGCGAGCTGTTCCTTCGAGGCCCGCAAACGCCTGGGGAATTGCGAAGCCGTACCGAACGGTTGTGTAAATTCGAAGATGTGAATGAAGTCGAAGCGGAGCTGGAAAGCTTAATGGCACGGGAAGAACCGTTAGTGGCCAAGCTTCCACGTGAACCGGGAAAGCGCGAATCCCGTTATGCCCATCTGTTCAGCGGAAATCCCCAATCGTCTACTATGCCGACAATGGAAAGTGAGGGAGTCGAAACCACAGTCTCTGATCGGCAAAGGATCGACACCCTTGAAAAACAAGTCTATGAGCTGCAAATAGGCCTTGATGAGCTTCGGCAGAAATACGAACATCTAGCTGAACAAAAACTCGAATAGGCAGATTAATGCTTAATTTTCGCCGTTTGGAAACGATTGATCTGATGCGGGGGCTAGTCATGGTTTTGATGGCGCTGGACCATACCCGCGATTTCTTTTCGGATGCCTTATACAGCCCTACCGACCTTAGCAAGACCAGTGCCGAACTTTACCTCACCCGCTGGGTCACCCACCTTTGCGCACCGACATTTGTCTTTTTAACAGGTAGCAGCGCTTACCTATCAACGGTGCGACGTAACCTGACTAACCGGCAACTGGCAGGCTACTTGTTCACCCGTGGCCTGTGGCTGGTTTTTTTGGAGCTCACCCTGGTGCGTTTTGGCTGGCTGTTCAACTGGGACTACCACGTCCAGTTTGGTCAGGTGATCTGGGCTTTGGGTTGGTCGATGGTGGGATTGTCAGGCCTGATCTTTTTGCCTCGTTGGGTAATTGCTGGCTTTGCAATTGTCACTATTGCCGGACACAATGCACTGGATTTCTTACGTCCTGATGATTTTGGTGGTTTCGCTTGGTTATGGAAGATCCTGCATGTTCCAGGCCGGATCGAATTGAGTCCTGGCTATAGCTTTTATGTTGATTACCCACTTATCCCGTGGTTGGGCGTGATGGCTGCTGGTTACAGCTTTGGACCGGTATTTTTACGACCTTCGATTTCAAGAAGGGCTTTATTGTTACGGTTTGGAATCGGTTTCATTGGATTATTTTTACTATTGCGCCTGAGTAATATCTACGGCGACCCCGAACCTTGGCAAGCCCAACAGAATCCGTTATTCACAGTTCTCTCCATCCTGAAATGCGAGAAATACCCGCCGTCTTTGTCTTATTTGTTGGTTACGATCAGTATTATGATGTTGTTTCTAGCCTTCTTTGAATCGAAAAAGCTGATTCCGGTTAAAGAACCTTTGCTCATTTTCGGCCGGGTGCCTTTATTTTTTTACCTGATCCACCTACCTCTTATTCATGGCGCAACGCTTGCCGTCACTTATTTTAGGGGATTACAGGTTGATTGGCTGCTTGGCCGTGGCAGTCATGCTTTTCCTACCATACCAGCACCGGAATACGGTTTTAACCTACCGACCGTTTACTTTGTCTGGGTCGTAATGACCCTGCTCTTATATCCACTTTGCAAACTGTTCTCGTCATATAAATATCACCATCCCGAAATTCGGTGGCTGAGCTATATCTAAAATTAACGAATCCTGCTTCTCAATGCCGAACACCTGCCATTGTCATTTTGGGTTCTACATAAAATAGACAAAATCGACCCCAAAACGGTAGTTCACGGTGCTAGCCCGGATATTTCATGACCTAAGCAAAATATCAGTCGACTACCGGTAGGCAATTGTATCGGGCATGTTTTTCACAATAAAAGGGGTATGGTTCTTAATTGAAAGGCAAATTCGCTTCTTCAGGCGCAGCTTCCCCTTACCCCGTTGTTTAACGTGCCGGGAACAGCACGCTTTCGGATTAATCAGGACAGAGTTTTTGGCAGACCGATTGAAACAAAGCTTGATAAGGATAACTGCTGCTGAGCAATAGCTTCACCCGCCGGGTGTTACGGATCACCACGGCACCGATCTTAAAGAGTTTCAATCGAATTGTCGCACACGTCGCCTGCGCCAGCTCTGTTTGCGGCAAGGCGATGCGGCGGATAGCACTCGTCAGCGTATACGCCAGCGTCGACAGCAACAACCGGAATTGGTTTGGCCACCACCGGCTGCAACTGGTGCGGTCGGCAAACAAGTCCAACTGCTGCTCTTTGATTCGGTTCTCCATCTCACCCCGGGCACAATAGACGGTTTCGTAAAGCTGCTTGGGGTCGCCTGCCAAATTGGTGACGACATAACGCGGGTTGCTGCCCTGGCCCATGTGCTCGGCTTTGAGGATAACCCGGCGTTGGCGCTTCCATGTTCCTGCTTGGTAGTGCAATTCGGCAAATAGGCGTTGCTTGTGTTGCTGGGCCTCAAATTGGCTTTTGGCCTGGTCAAGCCAGGGTTGGCTTAACTGGTTGAGGCGCGGGTTTTTGGCCAAGCCGACAATATAATGGATGCCGTTGCGTTCGCACCAGCCCAGCATTTTATGCCGGCAGAAGCCGCTGTCGCCACGCAAAGTAATCGAAACCGTCGGCCAAACTTGGCGCAAGCGTTTGACCAGCAAGGCCAGGATCGCCCAACTGTGCTTGGCGCCGTCAATGTTGCTGGGCCGCAGGTAGCTCACCAGACACTAGTCGCCACAGAACACGTACAGCGGCAGAAAACAGTAGTGCCGGTAATAGCCATGAAAAAACCGGCCCTCCTGCTCCCCGTGCACCGGGTCGTCGGTGGCGTCAAAGTCCAGGATTAAGGATTCTGGCGGAACATCAAATGACGCGATAAATTGTTCCATCAGCTGTTCATGAAGGCGCCACGTGAGAACCCGGCCCGCTTGTTGTTCGAACCGGCACAGGGTGGAACGGCTGCCCAGCACCTGGTCTTTTTCAACTGCCGTCTGGAAGGCAAGGTCGTTGCGCAAGGTGTCGTGGTCGTTTAAGTCTTCATAACCGCACGCCAAGCCATACACCCGTTGCCGCAACAGGTCCACGACCTGATGTTGGATTCTGTCCGGATCCCTGGGATCAGGCATCTGGGCAGCTACCCGTTCGGTTAACCTTAACCGTTGGTCAATCGTCCTTAACAACAACACCCCGCCATCACTGGTGATCGCGCCGCCGCTAAAATTGGCTTCGATTTGGCGGCGTTTAAAGGCTGGAAATTCTATTTTGGTTGCGGTACAGTTTGGCACGGGCAAGTCCTTGTTCAAATTCAATCTAAGCAACTGAATTTTATCGAACTCTACGGGACTTGTCCGCCTTTTTCATGAGATATTCGGGCTAGTTCAGCTTTCACCAAACCGGACATTTGGGTGCTTGCTTAACTGAATTTGTCAATTCGACCAGCTTTTTAATGCTCCGATTCCCTGTCGCGACCATGGCCTTCGGTTCAGCCCGTTGGTAAAGCTGATCTTGGATATGTCTCTTACATTGTAAACGTGTAATACACTTCATCAAATTAACTTACAACTGTAACAATTCTTAAATTTCATTTCTGTATGCTCCGGTCGTCATTGGAATTGTTTCCAGACGGTACTGCCGTAAGCAGTCTCAAAACAATAACCTATCCATGCTTCTCAATGAGACGAGGGAATTATGCCCATAATGCGCCCATCTAAACGACATCCCCTAGCTTTCGCCCTATTTACTGCGCTTAATATTACGCCAGTCGTTCAGGCTGCTTGTGTGTCATTGTCCGCATTGGACAATGCCTACACGCAAAACTTTGATACGTTGGCCACCGCAGGAACAACTAATGCACTGGGCCTAGATGGGTGGTCTATGACTGAAACGGGCGGCGGCACTCGTGATAACGAGCAATACGCTGCTGACACGGGTGCCAGCAATACTGGCGATACTTACAGTTATGGTGCTGCCGGAAGTGCTGAACGTGCTTTAGGTGGGTTGCGTAGTGGTACTTTAATTCCGGTGTTTGGGGCTTGTTTCACCAACGACACTGGCGCGACAATCAACACTTTTGCTATCGCTTATAACGGCGAGCAATGGCGCTTGGGAACGGCGGCACGTACCGACCAAATCAATTTTGAATACAGCACCAACGCTACCGACCTTGCCACAGGAACGTGGACGGGCGCGTCCGGCTTAAATTTTGTTACGCCAAATACGGCAACAACTGGTGCCAAAGACGGCAATGCCTCCGGTAACCGTACTGCCATTTCTGCAAACATTGCCTCCTTGTCAATCGCACCGGGCGGTACGTTTTGGCTACGCTGGACAGACACCGATGCGACGGGCGCTGACGATGGCCTGGCCGTCGATGATTTCTCGTTGACACCCTCAGGCAACGTGGTCACTACGCCGACAGTTAACTTATCCGTCAGCGCCAACACGGGCAGTGAAGCGGCGGCAACCGCCGTGACTGTAACGGTGACAGCGTCTGCTGCGGTCGTTGGCGATCAAACCGTTACGCTGGCGGTGTCTGGCACGGACATAACCACGGGCGACTACACGCTGAGCAATACCGTCATCACGATTCCCAATGGCAGCACGACTGGCTCGGTCACGTTTACCGTCGTGGATGATGCCCTGGTGGAAGTCACTGAAACCGCATCTCTAACCATCAGCGACCCGACAGCGGGGATAAGCTTAGGCACAACTACGGCACAGACTATTGCCATTACCGACAACGACATCGCCCCAGGCAGCACTTGCGGCGATCCGGCGACCAAAATCTCTGCCGTCCAAGGCAATGGCGCGAGTACGCCGCTTTCTGGTGTAACCAGCATTGAAGGCATAGTGGTCGGGGATTACCAAGGCACTAGCACGAACTCCTTACGCGGTTACTTTGTGCAAGAAGAAGACTCGGATGTTGACGCTAACCACGCGACATCGGAAGGTATTTTTGTGTTCGACGGCACGACGGCATTGGCAAATGTCAGTGTTGGCGACCGCGTTCGGGTAACAGGCACACCTGCCGAATTCTTCGGCATGACGCAAATCGGTTCAGTGACTGACGTGAAAGTGTGTACAAACAGCCAAGCTATCCCGACGGCAGCTACGTTGACCTTGCCGGTGCCAAACATCCCGAACGGTAACTTGGCGAACGCGACGGCAGCCATCAACGCTTATTACGAAGCGTTTGAAGGCATGTTGGTGAAATTTCCGACTACCTTGAAAGTGTCGGAATATTTTGAATTGGAACGCTACGGTCAGTTGGTGTTAAGCCAGGGCGGTCGGATACCGACTTTCACCAGTGTCAGCAATCCAAATGTTACAGGTTTGGTCGATCAAGAAATAACACTGGCGAAGCGCCAAATCATCCTGGATGACGGCAACAACAGCCAAAACTTTGCGCTAACGAGCGGCTTACCGTTGCCTTACCCAACGGGTGGTTTGAGTATTAGCAACCGTTTCCGTGGCGGCGATATCATCACGAACTTGACGGGTGTCCTGCATTGGTCGTTTGCAGGCCTAACGGGTACGGACGCATGGCGTATCCGACCCGTTGAAGAGTTGATCGATTACAATTTTACCCCAGCCAATCCACGCAAGCCAGTAGTGCCCACGGTAGGCGGCAACCTGAAAGTGGCGAGTTTTAACGTGTTGAATTATTTCACTACAATAGACGAGACTGCCAGCACCACAAGCGGCCCTTGCGGCCCTGATGGCATCCAAGATTGCCGTGGCGCGGATTCGGCGGCAGAATTGACCCGCCAAACCGAAAAAGCGGCAATCGCACTATGCGGTATTGGCGCGGACATTGTTGGCATGATGGAAATTGAAAACAACGCGACTACTTCGCTAAGTGTGCTGGTTGCGGCTGCAAACGCCATCAGTGGTTGCGGTCCTTACGACTTCATCAACGCCGGTATAATTGGTAATAGCTCTACAACGGGTGATGCCATTAAGGTCGGATTACTGTACAAAACCGCATCGGTTGCGCCAGTGGGAAGCCACGCAATCTTGACGACCAGTGTTGATGTGCGTTTTATCGACACCAAAAACCGTCCTACCTTGGCCCAGACGTTCAGCCAGATTAGTACAGGCGAAAAGCTGACGGTGGCGGTCAACCATCTCAAATCAAAAGGATCGGATTGTCTCGATGTGGGCGACGCGGACTTAAACGATGGTCAGGGAAATTGTAGCCAGACCCGCAAAAACGCAGCCTTGGCGATGGTTGATTGGCTGAATAGCGATCCGACCAATAGTGGCGACCCTGATTTCTTGATTATCGGTGACTTAAACAGCTACGCCAAAGAAGACGCAATCAAGGCGATAGAAAACGGCTCTGACGATGCGTCCGGTACGTTTGACGATTACATCAATTTGGTCAAAGCATTTGGTGGCGATTCGGCTTATTCTTACGTCTTTGATGGACAAACTGGATACCTGGACCATGCGCTAGCGAATATAACCTTGCTGCCCCAAGTCACTGGCGCGGGGGATTGGCATATCAATGCCGACGAACCGCCGTCGTTCGATTACAACGATACCATCAGGGACACAGGCGAGGCTTCTTTTGAAGCAAAACCGGCGGCCTTACCGCTTTATGCCGCCAACCAATTCCGCACGTCCGACCATGACCCTGTGGTTATCGGGCTGCAATTGGGTGAAACCATCAATATTGTTGAAGGTACGGCAGCCAGGAATTCCCTGGTTGGCTCGGCAGGCAAAGACCGCATCACTGGATTTGTCGGTGCAGATACCTTATCGGGCGGTTTGAATGAGGACGAATTCGTCTACGTCACCACAGGGGACGGCATCGACACGATTATCGACTTTGCAGTGGGTGAAGACAAAATCGTACTGACCGCCTTATTGCAAAGCCTAGGCTATCAAGGTGCAGATCCGCTTGCAGACGGTATCGTCAAGTTTGCCGCCTCCGGCAGCAATACGGTGCTCTACATTGATACCGATGGTGCCGGCCCAGCGGTGCAACGGGCATTGGCTATCATTAACAACGTGACCGCCCTTAACTTAAACAACGCTGCCAATTTTATTTTCTAAGCGGCATAACCCTTATCAAGCCGCCGCCTTCACAAACCGGAAGGCGGCGTTTGCAGACCAGAATTAATAGGATAATATAACTATGCATACCAAATTAAAATTCGTTTCTTGCATCAGTGTCTTTAGTGCATTGCTGATAATGGCTCCGGCATCAAAAGCATCAATTATCAATTACAATTTTAACGGATTGGTCGAATCAGGCGCATTGGCAGGGGAAAGCTACAGCGGCAGTTTTGCCTTCGACGATGCAAGCCTGACCAATTTGGGCTTGGAATCGATTAATTTGTCAGCGTTCTCGTTCAATTTTTTGACGGCATCGTACAACCTAACAGACGCTGATTTCCAATCGACTGTTGATTTTTTTGATGGCCTGTTCCTGGGTGTTTCTTATTCAGCAAGTGGTTTCGATCCTTCGTTTGCCTTGGTGTCCGCTGCGGGTTTGGCCTTGCCGGACGATGTGCCTTATTTTTCATATCAAACCGTCTCCGGTAATTCTGGCTTTGGCTCCTTAAGTTTTTCAACCGCCACAGCAGTGCCATTGCCCAGTGCCGTATGGTTGTTCGGCAGCGCTTTGGGTGCATTAGTGGCCAAACGCCGCCGTAAAACTCAGGGTATTGCTAATTAACTATAGATAAGCTCATTATTTCTTTTAGCCATCAGAAGCCGTACGGAATACCCCAACATCTTTTGGCGCTTGCTGTAGCATTTTGACTTGCGGCGCAACCTGGCAAGGAAATGCCTGAACAAGCTGTTGTAGCCCTCAACGGTGAAGGTTTCGGCCTTTGATTGCGTGTGTTGCCCTGCGGGGACAAAGCTCTCGTAAGGTTGCCAATAGTCTGTCATCACTTCGCCCGCGATTGGCGCCAGGGCTTGCCAGAGCCTTTCCCCCGTTGCAACTCCCCGGGTGCCCAGTACGCAACCGAGGAACCTTTTCCCATGTCGATCAACAGCAATCCATATCCAGCAATAGTTTTTTTTGAGCCGACGTAGCTGTGCATCTCGTCGATCTCGACCACCTGCACAGGGCTGTCGTTCTTGATGCCCTCCAATTGCTCGCCAAACGCCCTGATCCAGTTCAAGATCGTGACATTGCTGAACCCTAGCATGCGCCCAATAGACCTGAAGCCAAGCCCTTCCAGGTAAAGCTCCAGGGCTTGGCGCTTCACCGCGCCATCCCCAGCCGTCGAGCGTTGCGCAACGGTATAACGGTGGTTGCAATCCTTGCACAAATAACGTTGGCGGCCATTCGCCCGACCGTCTTTGCAGTTCGCCTGCTTGCCGCATTTTGGACAATCCATCACGCCCTCCCAAGGCACCTGAATGTTCCAAAACTTATACATTAACTCATTACTGTCCGAAGATTTCATCAAACAAATTCAATTGGTTAGGCATTTGCAGTTCCTCTGCATTGAACTCTATATTTGTAACCAATTGATTGAGTGGTATTTT
>NZ_AYLO01000098.1 GCF_000496735.2 Methyloglobulus morosus KoM1 | reverse complement strand
GGCTGAACCGGCGCTTCTGGGAAAACCAAATCCCCAACCGCTTGTTGAAGCTGTGTGCCACTCACCCGCCGGTTTTATTGCAACCTGTGGCTTGTTAATAGCCATTTTAAATTATAAGGTGCTATGGGGCTTAAAGATGAAAAATTGGCTGAAATCGAAACCGTAACGTTAGGGCATTATAATCAGAATGCCAAAGCGTTTTGGCATGGCACAAGAAATAAATTAAATTGTATGGGTCATTTGAAAATGGCGCTATCCCAACCAACAAGCCGTCAAGGCTGGCCTTGGTCGGCATCGTGGAGGGAAGGGCTGATGCCGGCCTGAGCCAAGTTTACCCGCAATTGCTTAATGTCTTGCTTGGTGAATTCATTGCTGTGGTGCGGATGGTGCAGGACAAACTCAACCCCGTTGAGTACCACCCGAAACCGTGCGCCATGGGTGGGTTCTATGGTTGCCCCTAAGTGGTGGAGCAGGGACTCTATTTCCCGCCAGTGCATGTTTGCGTTGACCGGTTCTTGGAATATCGCCCTAAGTAAGTTTGAATGGCGGCTCATGGCACGATGCCCTTTGCATTTTGGCCCCACTGTACGAACCCCCAAAAAAACTGCTTTCCGGGGGCAATGCACAAACACGACCTCGTAGGATTCATTGAATACATACCTGACTTGCCCTTGCCAAACCGCCCATTCTGTCAGTTTGAATTTTCAGCCCCATTATGCCGATGATACGGCTTTTTTAGTGGTTGGTGCTTTGTTTGGTTTTGCAAGAAAGCCAATTGCGCTCTCAGCAGCTCGACAAACGCATTGGTCCTTCCAAATTTCATTTCAAGCCTGGGGATTTCTTCCTTCAGCAAATCTATTTCTGTGATCATTGGCCTTCTCCTAAAATAGCAATAAAAACATCTACCTTGATTGGACAATATCCCCCAAAATTAAATCCATATTTTTTGCTCAATATTTATGGTTGTTTCCGGGCTGAAATATGGTATGCGCCCAAGTTAAGGATGTCCCTGGGTTGGGAAAAGTTGGATTGATTTCCTAAGTGGAATGTTAGGCGGATTCAGAAAAAATTGCCAAAGCAATACCAAGCAAGCTATGGTTTTCCGAGAAACCGTCTTAAAAGTGGTACAGAATCCCTTGATTTGAGAAAATCCTGGATTTAGAAGCTGTTTGGTTAAAATTTACATACATTTTGCAAGGGAGATTTGAATCATGGCAATCCGCACCCTATTTTCAGCGGAGGCAGTGAGTATTTCAAAATCCTTTGCCAGCCCCAGGTAATTCCCCAACCAAGCAAACGTCCGCTCCACGATCCAGCGCTTAGGGAGGACGGCAAAGGCATCCTTGGTCTTCTGCGAAATGTGCAGCTTGAGCTTTAGCGCCGTCTCGACAAACTCGACAGCGGTACCCCGGTAACCCGCATCGCCTGAAAAAGCCTCCAAAGAAGCGTACTTTGCCGCCACCGCTTTCAGCACGTCGCAACCGGCCTTGCTGCCGTGTTGGTTGGCGGCGGAACGAGCACCTCGATCAGGTTGCCCAGCGTGTCCACTACGATGTGGCGCTTGCGGCCTTTCGTCTTCTTGTTACCGTCGTAGCCACGCTCTTCGCTGGCGTAGGCCGTCTTGACGCTTTGCGAATCGACAAGCCATAACTCGGGGTGGGCCGCCTACCGTTTTTTTTCGGTGCAACGCGTTCAGGGCATCCAGCATGCCTTCCCAAACACCCCGTTGGTTCAACGGTGCCAGTGGTCATAGACAGTCTGCCAAGGCGGGAAATCATTCGGCAACAACCGCCAATGGCAACCCGTCTTGTTGAACTAAAAAATGGCGTTCACAATTACCCTCTTGTCGTGTTTTGGCGTCGCACCCCGCTTGTCCGTCGGCTCACAAAACGCCTGGATGAGCTCCCATTCCGCCTCTGTAACATCGCTATCGTACTATTACTGATAAATTACCTTTGATTAAAACGGCAATTATATGATTATAATTGCTAAATTTAACCAAACAGCTTCTTAGTTTAAACACAATGCGAAACGAAAAATTCGCACGATGAAACTTTTCTGGTTGATTTTAGCGGTTAAAATTGCCACGCAGTAATTGTGAATCAACGCTCTCCTTTTGATCACTATATATAGATATATGTTAATAAAATAAAGCAATATATAGTGTTTCTTATTGACATCCCCTAATTGTGGATGTTACCTTAGCGACCATACGGTTCTCAAGCTTATGTCTAAGCTGAGATAAAAGGGAATCCGGTGAAAGATTAACTGGCACAGTTATCTTAAAACCGGAGCTGCCCCCGCAACTGTAATCGGAGAGTGTGTCGTCAAACTTGCCACTGAGTCGTGAACGCTGACTTGGGAAGGCCGACCACACGCAACGACCCGAGAGCCAGGAGACCTGCCGTATATTTTTTCAACACGTTTGAGGCGGGGTGTCCTCGGCAGCTGGAAGGTATGCGTTGCGACTTTGCGTCACCCATTGCTTTCCGCCATGCTGGTCTTTAAGGCTGGCGCTCAGTTCAGTGCCAACACATTGGTATGTTTAGAAAATCCTGTTTTCTAACGCACTTGAAATGTCGCGTCTTTTTTGAAGTCATTCCCGCTCCTAATCTTAAGGAGCTATCCATGTACGATACTGATACAACAGCGTCCTTCGACGCATTGTCACAACCAAGGCAGGATTCTGCCACCAACCCTAGCTTACAAGTGATCCGGCGCAATGGCGCTGCCGTCGCATTTAATCCTGAGAAAATCTCCATCGCCATGAGCAAGGCGTTTTTGGCGGTGGAACATGGTCAAACCGCCTTGCACCCTCAAGGGCATAAATCTAGCAGGATGCGCGAACAGGTGACGGTTTTGACACAAACAGTCGTCACCGCGTTGATGCGACGCTTACCTTCCGGCGGCTCGGTGCATATTGAAGATATTCAGGATCAGGTTGAATTGGCGTTGATGCGCTCCGGTGAGCATGACGTGGCAAAAGCCTACGTTCTGTACCGGGAAAAACGCACCTCCGAACGTGCCAGCCAGCCACACGATACGCCCCAATTGCATATTACTATTGACGGCACTAAGCAACCATTGGATATTGCAAAGCTAATCGAGATGGTGGCGGAAGCCTGTCTGGATTTTGGTAGTGAAGTCAATCCCAAGGTTGTTGTCGAGCAGGCCGTACGCGATTGCTATGACGGCATTTCGTTTAACGAAGTCCGCCGTGCCTTGATCCTTTCTGCCCGTAGCCTGATTGAGCGTGAACCCGCTTACAATTATGTTACCGCACGTTTATTGTTGGATATGATTCGTGCCGAGGTGTTGGGCGAAAGTGTCAGCCATGCCGCGATGCAATCGCGCTATGCCGAGTATTTTCCGCACTATATCAAACAGGGTGTCGACGCTGGTTTGCTGGATCAGCGTCTGGCGCAGTTTGATTTGACCAAACTGTGTCAAGCTTTTGCACCAGACCGCGACTTCAAGTTCGGCTATCTAGGCCTGCAAACCCTCTATGATCGCTATTTTTTACATATCGACGAGCGGCGTATCGAGCTGCCGCAAATCTTCTTCATGCGCGTGGCGATGGGCTTGGCTATCAACGAGATTGACCGCGAAGACCGTGCTATCGAATTTTATAACGTGTTGTCCAGCTTCGATTTCATGAGCTCCACGCCGACGCTGTTTAACAGCGGTACGGTGCATTCGCAGCTTTCGTCCTGTTATCTCAGCACGGTCAGCGACGATCTTGACAGTATTTACCAGGCTATCAAGGAAAACGCCTTATTGCAAAAATACGCTGGCGGTATCGGCAATGATTGGACATCGGTACGTGCTTTGGGTTCGCGAATTAAAGGCACCAACGGCAAAAGCCAGGGCGTGATTCCCTTCCTGAAAGTGGCAAACGATACCGCCGTGGCCGTAAACCAGGGCGGCAAGCGCAAAGGAGCGGTTTGCGGTTACCTGGAGACTTGGCACCTGGACATTGAAGAATTTTTAGATTTGCGTAAAAACACCGGCGATGATCGCCGCCGTACACATGACATGAACACCGCGCACTGGATGCCCGACCTGTTCATGCAACGCGTCAGTGAAAATGCCGAGTGGACGTTATTTTCACCCTCGGATGTACCGGATTTGCACGACAAATTCGGTAGCGCGTTTGCAACCGCTTATTGCGAGTACGAACGCCGTGCCGATCTAGGTGAAATCATGCAGTTTAAGCGTGTTTCCGCGCTGCAACTGTGGCGCAAAATGCTGTCGATGCTGTTTGAAACCGGACACCCCTGGATCACCTTCAAGGATGCCTGCAATATCCGCTCACCGCAGCAACATATTGGCGTGGTGCATAGCTCTAACCTTTGCACGGAGATTACCTTGAATACCTCCGCCACGGAAATCGCCGTATGCAATCTGGGATCGGTGAATTTGGTGGGACATTTGACAGAAGAAAATGGCAAACTGGCATTGGATCAAACCAAGCTCAAAGCCACGATCACTACCGCAATGCGGATGCTGGACAATGTCATCGACATCAATTTTTATGCCGTCGGCAGTGCGCGCAATTCCAATTACCGCCATCGCCCAGTAGGTTTGGGTATCATGGGTTTTCAGGATTGTTTGCATGCCCTGAGAATTCCTTATGCCTCAACGGAAGCGGTCGAGTTTGCCGATTGCACTATGGAAGCTGTGTGTTATCAGGCGTATTCGGCTTCCAGCCGGTTAGCGCAGGAACGCGGCGCTTATTCCAGTTTTAAGGGCAGTTTGTGGGATCAGGGAGTCTTGCCGCTGGACACGCTAATTCTGTTGGGTGACGCGCGTGGTGGACACGTGGACGTTGATCGTAATAGCACATTAGATTGGGAAGCCTTGAGAACTCGCATTCAACAACATGGTATGCGTAACTCGAATTGTGTGGCGATTGCACCGACAGCCACCATTGCTAATATCGTCGGAGTTTCCGCCAGCATTGAACCGGACTACCAAAACCTGTATGTGAAATCCAACCTGTCCGGTGAGTTTACCGTGGTCAATGAATCTCTGGTTACTGAACTTAAGGTGTTGGATTTATGGGATGAAGTAATGGTGGCGGATATTAAATATTACGATGGCTCTCTGTCCAATATAGACCGCATACCAACCGAACTCAAATCGCTCTATGCAACGGCATTTGAGATTGATCCAAGTTGGCTGGTGGAAGCAGCAGCTAGGCGGCAAAAATGGATAGATCAGGCGCAATCGTTGAACCTCTACTTTGCTGTTCCATCCGGTAAAAAGCTGCACGACACCTATATGCTGGCTTGGCAGCGTGGGCTGAAAACCACGTATTACCTTCGCTCGCTAGGGGCAACTTCGGCGGAGAAATCAACGGGTAGCGGTGGTGAGTTGAATGTGGTTGCACCGCTTATGCCGGAGTCTAAGCAATGTTTGATCGACGATCCCGGTTGCGAAGCCTGTCAATAATTTACCAATCTTCAGCCGAAAAGGGACGGACTGGTTCCCTCTCCCTGTGGGAGAGGGCTAGGGTGAGGGGCTCAATAAGGCTTTTTGCTTTTTAGACCCCCTCATCCCAACCTTCTCCCTTCGGGAGAAGGAGAGCTACCCGCCCTTCGACTGAAGATTGTTTCTAATCAGAATGATTCAAGTCTAAAAGGAAAATACCATGTTGTTATTCGAAGAAGACGATTTTGTTAAAGAAGCACCGGTTCAACCAAAGGCTGTTTCAACGCCTGTTTTAGAACGGACTGCCGCTAACCAGCCTTCATCATCTGGTCGCGTCAACGCCCAGGATAAACGTGTCATCAACGGCCAAACCGATGTCAACCAACTGGTGCCGTTCAAATACCATTGGGCTTGGGACAAATACCTGGCCGGTTGCGCCAACCATTGGATGCCGCAGGAAGTCCCGATGAACCGCGATATCGCCCAATGGAAGGACAGTACGGCGCTGACCGAGGATGAACGGCTGATCGTCAAACGCAACCTCGGTTTTTTTACCACCGCAGATTCGCTGGCCGCCAACAATATTGTGCTGGGGACTTACCGCCACATTACTGCGCCGGAATGCCGCCAATACTTGTTACGCCAGGGGTTTGAGGAAGCCATCCATACCCATGCCTACCAATATATTGTCGAGAGCTTGGGCTTGGACGAGGGCGAAATCTTCAATGCCTACCGGGAAATTCCCAGCATCCGCGATAAGGATAATTTCCTGATCCCTTTTATCGACACCCTGACTAACCCTAATTTCAAAACCGGCACATTAGAGACGGACCAACAGCTATTACGTTCGTTGATTGTGTTCGCATGCATCATGGAAGGCTTATTTTTCTACGTGGGCTTTGTGCAAATCCTGGCGTTAGGAAGGCAGAACAAAATGCAGGGCTCGGCGGAACAGTATCAATACATCCTGCGCGACGAGTCGCTGCATTGCAATTTCGGCGTTGACCTCATCAACACTATCAAACTAGAAAACCCGCAGTTGTGGACGGATAAGTTCCGTGATGAAATCAAGACACTCATGCAGCAGGCCGTGGAACTCGAATACCGTTATGCCGAAGACACGATGCCGCGCGGCGTATTAGGGTTGAATGCCAGCATGTTTAAGGAATACCTGCGCTTTATTGCCAACCGCCGCTGCCAGCAAATCGGCCTGGATGTGCTTTATCCGGGAGCCGCGAACCCCTTCCCCTGGATGAGTGAAATGATCGACCTTAAAAAGGAGAAAAACTTTTTTGAATCGCGGGTCACGGAGTATCAGACAGGTGGGGCATTGAACTGGGATTGAGCTTTTTTAAAGTCCCCGATAGGGGATCAGGAAATCCCTCGCCTTTAGGCGACAGGGATAAGGTGGTGGGTCTAGAATGGAGGCATGAAAGATTACAAGCGCGGAAGCCATACGATTTGGGATTGTAAATAGCGCTTGGTATGGGTAACAAAATATCGCCATGCGGTGTTGGTTGGGGATGTTGGCTTGCGTCGAGCGGCTACGTAACGGATGAAGTATGGAAGAAATATATTGAAGGCCAGAAGCCGGATGAAACCGACGATGATTTCGGGGTGCTGTAATCGGCCCATAGGGTCGATAAAATCCGGCTTTAAGCCGTAACCCGAAGCCACCGGCTTTAGCCGGTGGAGTATTCACATCACCAAGGATTACTGCGGTTGGGTTAAAGTGAACCCAGCACAACAAAAACCACCATCCCAACCGAGGCCAACCCTAATCCAAGCATAGTCAAACGTGAGCCGTGTAGTTTTGCCCAGATAAACAAGCCTGACAAAGACAGGTATACCAGCCCCAAGGCCAACGTATCGGTGAGCAATACCCACGCTGCCCCCATGCCGACACCCTTATGCAGGCGGGTAATAAACGCAAACAGGTTGGCATCCTGCCGCTTTACCGAAACATAAGCATTCCCCGCCCAATACTCCGCGCTCACAGAATGCTGGGGGCTGTGAAAATCAATCCGCCACTGGCTGGGTTGCTGGATGATTTGGCCCGACCAACTGACGGTTTTTCCCGGCTCTGTGGAAATTTTGCTCGGTTTCCGGTCAATATTCAACTGCGTCTGTAGCCACGCCGCCAACGCCTTGGCATTATTCGGATGTTCCGCAGGCAATGCCAATTCGATTTCGGAGCGCTCCATTTCCGCAGCCGGAATTTTCAATACGGCATGATGGTTCAATAAAAATCCGCTAACGCCGAATAACAACCCCAATGCCGCGCCCCACAACCCAATCCAGGCGTGGACACGACGCAGCCATTTCAACCAGGGCAAGCGTTTGGGTTGCCGTTTCGATTCGTTCGAGTCATGTAAGGCCTTCATGACATTTAAATGTCTGCCCACATGCGGAGCAAATTGTGGTAGGTGCTGACCAGCGAGACAATCTCGGGGCTTTCCGGTGACCTTGCCCGCAAACCTTGGATACTGGCATCCAATTGGAACAATAAGCTGCGTTGTGCAATATCCCGCACCATGCTCTGCACCCAGAACACAGCCACATCACGGTGTCCGTCGGTGATGGGTTCCACCCTATGCAGGCTGCTTGATGGATACAACACAAGACTCCCTGCTGATAGTTTTATGGTTTGCACGCCGTAAGTGTCTTCAATCAATAGTTCCCCGCCACTATATTCTTCCGGTTCAGACAAAAACAATGTCCCTGACACATCGGCGCGCAAAGTAACCGCGCTGATGCGAATAGCATTATCGACATGAGTGCCGAAATCCATGCCGGGAACATAGCGATTGAACAACGGCGGACAAACTACTTTCGGCAGGGCGGCAGACACAAATAACGGATTGCAATGTAAGGCATCGTGGACGATGCCAGTAAGCACTTGTGTTTCCGCTGCATTGGCTGCGAGTTGCAGGTTATTTTTTGCCTTTGCCGCCAATTCTCCGGCGGTGACCCGACCATCCCCGAAACGGGCTTTTGCGTATAGCCCACGCACATTGGCAAGCTCTTGGTTAGACAAAACATTTTCAATTGCAAGTAGCATGTTTTTCCTCTATGCCCTGTCAGGGCAAACGGACACTGACATTTTAATATTTCACCCGTAATGTAATCTGCCCCGAAATCGGCGTTCCCGGCAGGGCCGTATTGGTCTGTCCGGATTCGTAATAGACCTTGTCCAGAAGATTGAAAGCATTTGCTTGTATATCGAAGTGCTTGTGGTGATAAGCCACCGTAGCATCGAGACGTGCGTAACCGGGCAAACTGACTTCATTGACGGCATCAGTGAAACGGGAACTCGCCATAAACACGCCGCCGCCGATTTCCCATTCCGGAGTGATATGGTAACTAGTCCAAACCACGCCGCTGTCCTGCGGCACGTTCACGGATTTCTTGCCTTGGAGCGATTTGGATTGCCCGCTTACCGTACCCGTTGCAAAGGTAGTCGATTTAGTCACTTCGGCATCGAGATAAGCATAAGTTGCTGAAAGGCTCCAGTTGGGAAGCAAATCCCCGGCCAGCCCGAATTCAAAACCATCGGTCCGTTGTTCTCCAGCCAGGATATTTCTGGTCGAATCGTTAGGGTCGGTAGTCCGCGCATTGGTTTTTTCCAGGCGGAATAGCGCACCAGTCGCACTGAGCCGTCCATCAAAAAGATCCACTTTCGCGCCGACTTCCAGGTTTTGGTTTTGCTCCGGTTTAAGGTTGGCGGTATTGCTGGCGAGGGCGAAAGTTTCGGCTGAAGGGTTAAAGGAAGTCCCGTAGCTAAAATAGTAAGCCTGCCAATCTTTTGGCTGCCAAACCAGTCCTGCACGCGGACTCCATTGGTAGTCGGTACGCTCAAAATCAGCATTAGCGGAAGTACGGTCATCCTGTTTCGCCTGAAAAACATTATAACGTCCCCCGGCAAGCAGCTTCCACTGGGGTGTAATCTCAAATTGATCAAGCACGTAGCCGGCGAAGCCACTCGTCCTGGTAGTCCTGTCGGTGGTCAGTACGCCTGAAAAATCGTTGGCGCGTCCCAAGCCTGCTGTTGGATTCGACATGGGATTATAAATTGAAATGTCCGCCACGCTGTTCGGGATGACTGAATTTTTGGATCGGAAAGCAAAATTTTCCCAGCCGATTTCCGCGCCAAAAAGCAGGGTATTGTTAAAGCCCAGTATCGGTTTTTTAAAGGCGAAATCGGTCTGGTTGTAATAATTTTCTTGCGGACTTTCGCGCAGCGCCTGGGTTCGCCTTACCGTCGCAGCCGCGCCGATACCTTTGGGTGCCCCATTAAACAGCAAAGTGCGGTATTCGCGGTCATAATTGCCGTATCGGGATGTATTGCGCACTGAAAAATCCGAGTTAAAGCGATGATTAAATATCGCCGTCACTATCGACGTGTCAAAGGTTTGAAAAAGATCATCCTTAAAACCGTAGAATTGGTTGACAGGTACATTGGCGGGCTTCCCGTTGATCATCGGCACGCCGTAGTCGAACACGCTGTCTTCTTCCTGGTGCAGCAAAAGCAAAGTGAGATTGGTGTCCGGCGTGAAATCAAGTTTTACCGACGGCGCGATCCCCCAGCGATTGTTGTGGTTATAGTCACGATAAGAGCCTGCATCTTGGTAAAGCGTATTTAACCTCACCGAAAGATAGTCATTGATTGCCGTACCGGCATCCAGGGTAGTACGCTTGAAATCATAATTTCCATAAGTGAAATCAGCTTGGGCATGGGTTGTCCTCAACGGCTTTTTGGCGATAGGGTTGATTACACCTCCCGTCGACCCGCGCCCGAACAGCACGGAAGAGGCTCCTTTAAGCACCTCAACGCGATCAAGGAAAAAAGTGTCGCGAAAGTACTGGCCGTTTTCTTTTGCACCGTCCAGGTAGGTGTCGGAGTTTGCCGCAAACCCGCGCAAGGTAATCGAGTCGCCGGTACGGCCACCTTCGCCAGCCGCGATGGTAAGTCCGCTTACGTTTTTAAGTGCGTCTCGTAGGTTAAAGGCATTTTGCGATTTAACCAGTTCTTCCTTTACCACACTGATTGACTGCGGAATGTCTCGGATGGGCGCTTCAAACTTAAGTCCGGTGCTGGAAGTATCCGCCTTGTAGCTGGGTTCTTTTTCAGCAGTGGCTTTTATTTGTACCTCGGGGAGCGTCGCAATCGCATTATCCCCAGCGGCCTTAGACTGTGGCGCATTCAGGATCGCGGCAATAGCCAGCAATAAGGGCCTGCTTTTATTAGAATTCATAGTTATCCTTGTTTGATGTGTATAGCGTTGTTGGCTGGCTAATCACACAAGGCGACGGCTGGCTGGTGTTGATATGGTTTTAGTGCATGTCTTGGTCATTCACGGCCTAACAAAGCGGAGCCACCACTTTATTTCACTTGCTTGGGTTACTTGTTCTTTGGAAACCTAGCTTCAAATTGTTACCTCACTGATTGCGCTAAAACAAAATGAGCATCATTCTGTCCTTGCCCGTTATTTGCCAGGTTCTGCTTTTCGGATCTTACTATCGGCGGCTTTCTGGCTAGGGTCAGTGATAAAGCCTATTTTCACGATCCCTGCTGTTTGTGCCTCAGACATAACGGTTGCCAAGCGTTGATAAGGCGTGGCATTGTCGGCACGGATATGCAATTCAGGCTGGGGCTGTTTGTTCGCCGCCGCCCCCAGTCGCGGCGCAAGCCCCGTCGCTTCAAATGGTTCATCGTTCCAGAATAATTTGCCTTCCGCATTGATTGACAAGGTGATGGCATCGGGTTTATCTGGGTTAGGCTGGCTGTTGGCTTGTGGTAGGTCAATTTTGACTGAGTGGGTGAGCAGCGGCGCAGTGATGATGAAAATGACCAGCAATACCAACATGACATCCACCATCGGTGTCGTATTGATTTCCGCCATAGGCTGCGTATGGTGCTTATCGCCGCCGAATCCGCCTGAACCCATCATGATAACACCGCCCTTGCTTGTTTATTGGGCTGGCTTATATTTGCTGTCTGCTTGTTTATTAATGGTACGCCTGTCGTCAGATACGTATGCAAGTCGTGGGCGAAGTTCTCTATTTCTACAATTAGTAGCCGGTTATCACGCACCAGCGTGTTATAGGCCAGCACGGCAGGTATCGCCACTGCCAAACCAAATGCCGTCATGATAAGGGCTTCACCGACGGGCCCCGCCACTTTGTCTATTGTTGCCTGGCCGCCAACCGCAATAGCGCCAAGTGCATGATAAATGCCCCAAACGGTGCCGAACAGTCCAACAAAGGGCGCAATGCTGCCTACCGAAGCGAGCAAGGTGAGACCTGTTTCCAGTTGAATGGCTTCATGGCCGATGCTACGACGTAATGATTGGGCAATAAATCCATCGTAGCTGCGTATTTCGTCAGGCCTCTGCGTTACATAACGATTATGATGGTCGGCAGCGTTGAGCCCTTGCAAGGCAAGGCGTGCAAACGGATTTTCCGCTTTCTTCGGATGCCAGTTGATGGCGGTTTTTATTGCCGACTGCATGTCTTCCAAGCCGCAAGCGGACGCAGCAGGCAGGGCCGCAACACCACTACTAAAAGTTGGCCTATGGACCTGATCGGTTGCAGATAAGGCTTTCCATAGATGCGTGACAAATTGTCCGCCACTGCCCCTTGCGCGCCGAATTCGTATCGCTTTTGTTGCCATTAAAGTCCAACTGACGATGGACATGGCTGACAGGATTGCAGCAACAGCAATGGAAACCAGTCCACCTTGGCTGATAATGTCCAGGCTATGTAAGATTGATTCGGCTTGCATGATGGTTTATCCTTCTATTGAAAATCGCACCGGCACGATGACTGATGCACTGACCGCTTGTTCGCCGCGTTTGGCCGGAATAAAGCGCCATTTTTTGACGGCCTCCAGTGCGGCCTGGTCGAGTCGCTCCGAGCCGCTGCTGACATGCAATACGACCAAACTGGCTGTACCATCAGCCGTAACCTGAACTTGCAACAACACTTTGCCTTGCTCCCCTAATCGGCGTGAAATAGCCGGGTAATTTGGATTGGGATTATGCAAGTAAGCGGCATTAAAATTGGGGGCACGGTAGATCGGCGTTTCATCAGATGGCTTACTGGTTTTGGCTGCATTAGGCGTTACTGCGGAGACTTGGCTTGCCTCTGTTTTTGGTGGTGTAACCAATGATTCGGTTTTACTGGACTGCTCCTGCGCAACAACAGGTTTGAAGGCTGGTCTCTTATGAGCAATCGGCATAGCCTTCTGGGGCTGTTGGGTTAATTTTTTGGCTATGTTTTTTGCGTTAACGGATTTTTGCCGTTTTTGTTCAGGAGGCAATGGTTCCGATTTTTGCGGGATTACTTGTGGCTCACCCAATAAACTGACCATGATTGGTTGAGGAAGGGATGCCTCAGGCAACGGCTCCTGCCCTGGATGTAGGGCGGCAAACGTGGTCAGGTGTGCAAACATAACCAAGCCCAGAACTGCCCATGTGAGGTCGACTTTAGGATTGCCCTTGCCTTCAATAAAATCCCAGGGCACGGGTGTAGGGCTATTTTCCATAAAACCAGCGTTAGCGATCTGAGAGCAGATATTAGTGAACACGCTTCAGGTTTACTGGACGGACATTGCCTTTGTCGGGCGATATATTTTGCACTTGGTCTAGCCGCACTTTTGCGTGGTTTAGGACTGCGCTCAGGGTGCGCAACGATTCGGTGCTGATTTTTAATGTCAAGCCACCGATAATGAGTTCCGGCACATTGCAGTCGGGACAATAAAGTACGGCGCAATCGCCCGTGCCGGAGAGCAGTATTTTCTCATGCTGTTTAATTGATTTCATAGAAGCCATTAATTTCACCATCCAAAAGTTAGGCAGGAATGCCAAAGCTGCATGATGCAGCAAACAAGACACAAGGCTACGCTCTGGTGTCTTTTTATTGGCTGGCTATCAACGCCTGAAGGCACTGAATGGCTGGCTGGGCTTTATACGCTTTGTACTTCGTTGTCAGCCCACCATCCCAGCAGGAAAAGGAGAGAGGCCAACGAGCGTAGAACAAAGTAACCAACAACGAAGTACAAAAGCGTATAAAAAGCCTTATTTAGTCAGGATTAACTTATCCTGGCGGGTTAAACGCAAACGGTATTCTTCACCACCATGTTCAATAAGCACCTCACGCGCCGAACCGAACAGTTCTGCGCTGTGTATCCGAGGCCGCGAAACAGGCATTGCCTCTTGTTGAGTGTGCAACTCAAAGTCCGTCGGCGGAATTGGAATATGAATTTTATTAATCATTAATGCAAATAATAACGATTATCATTTGTAAAGTCAACGCCAGTTTACGGCTTTTTCTAATCAATGCGTGCTTTTGCTCTTTGCCACAAAAATTCGCCTTTGCTCCGGCAAGATTGCGGCTATGATTTGCCATTGTTGAAGTAGCCCGCCCTAAGCACAAGGTTCTGCAACTGGGAGAAGCGACTACACCAGGATTCAATCACTAGGCGAATATGCCTAAAATTAGGGTAGGCAAGCTTAGGACACTGAATCTTTATGAAACCGCGTCATCAAAAAGCAGAGGGTCGAATGATCATTCAAAGACTTTCCAGGTTCGTTCCACGGCTTTCTTTCTATGGTGTTAATGAGTTGTATTCACTTAGCTGAAAAAACCATTAAGCAAATTTTGCATTTCTTTGGAATGCCTTGATGTATGCATGACAAGTCAACCATGATTTTGCAGGTATTCATGTTGAACTTTCAAAGTGCCAAGCCATTAATAATGTCCCTTGCTTATCGTTTTATCAGACATAGCTATTCTCCTGATAGCGGAATTGATTCTTTTTTGTTAATTTCACAGAGAATAGAAATAATTTCCAGACCGTTTTTTTTGAATTAATATCCAGGCACTTAAAATCCACGGCATGAATAGTTCCACTCTCAATGAGCGCTGCTAACACATGGGGTGAAATGGCTATGTGAACCAAGTTATTTTCCATATCAAAACCGAATCGAGTTCTATTTGACACTAATGATAATGATTCTCATTAATAAAGTAAACACTTTTTTCTCCCCCTCTGGAAACACTCAAACGTCAGCGTACGATCAAACTTTGGCTTGCGCATGACCAATCAGCCATTGGATATATTCCAGTTGAATATCTTCGTGGCGGGTTGCCAAGTACATAGTCTTGGTCAACGGCAGGTTTTTAAACCTTAGGCTGACGACATCCGGATTTTTGGCCTTATCGGCCAGCAACCATTCCGGCAACAGGCAAACGCCGCGCTGGCTGGCGGCCAACAGCAACATAATGTCGGTTTCTTCCACGGTGACATGGGCGAGCGGCTCAATCCCGGCGGGTTGTAGGATTTTCCTGAACATGTCCAGGCGCTCGCGTTCGACCGGGTAAGTCAGGATCGTTTCCTGTTGCAGGTCAGCGGGTTCAATCACCTTAAGTCCGGCGAGCCGATGTTGCTTGGCGACGATCAACACCAACTCAAAATCGAATAGTGGCTGATAATGTAACACGCCGTTAAACACGGGATCAGAAGTCAACACCGCGTCAAGTTTGTATTGTTGGATGGCTTCAAACGAATTGAAGCGGTAACGTGATGTGACTTCAATAGCCAAATCCGGCCAGGTCTGCAAATAGGGTTGGAGTATCGTGCGGAACCATTCATAGCAGGCATGGCAGTCGATGCCGATAGTGAGTTTGCCGGTTTTTCCCGCCGCCAACAAATTCAGATGTTGCTCGGCGGAATCGACGGTGGCAATGACCGACTCGGCAACTTCAGACAAATAGTGGCCCGCCTGGGTCAACACTAAATTACGACCCTGTTTACGCCAAAGTACTATCCCTAGGCGTTGTTCCAGGTTTTTCATCTGGTGCGATAACGCTGATTGCGTTAAATGCAACGTCTCTGAAGCGGCATTCAAGGTGCCGTATCGTTTAAGCGCCAACAAGATACGAAAATGGATGAGTTCCATATTGATGAAGTTTCCTCATGAAAGAATGAGAAACTATCAATATTCCTCACAAATAACAAGCCCTACAATGCCGCTTTCATTTTTAAACCAATGGAGCTGTAGTAATGATTAAAATCCACAACCTGGGGTTTCCTCGCCTGGGCGAACACCGCGAACTAAAATTTGCCCTGGAACGCTACTGGCGTGGTGAAATCGATCAGGACGAATTAGAAAGAATCGCCACCGAACTTCGCCAGCGGCATTGGCGGCTGCAAGCCAGTAGTGGCCTGGATTTTATCCCGGTTGGTGATTTTTCTTACTACGACCAAGTCCTAGATACCAGTGTTATGCTCGGCGTTATCCCCGAACGATTCGGATCATCAACGGGCGTTGATACTTATTTCAGGATGGCTCGCGGTCAGTCAACCGATGGGCAACCTTATCGTGCCTGTGAAATGACGAAGTGGTTTGACACCAATTACCATTATCTGGTGCCGGAAGTGACAGCGGATCAGCAATTTGCGCTATCCAGCACAAAACTGTTTGATGAAACCAGCGAGCTGCAAGCCTTGGGTTATCAGCCGAAACCGGTTTTGCTGGGGCCTTTGACTTGGCTGTGGCTGGCGAAAACGACCAGCGATTTCAATAAACTCGATTTAGTAGATCGTTTGTTGCCGGTTTATGGGGAAATCCTGCGCCGCTTAGCCGATCAGGGCGTGGAATGGGTGCAAATCGATGAGCCGATCCTGGTGCTGGACTTGCCAAGTGCCTGGAAAAACGCGTTTGAAGCCGTTTACAACCGTTTGCAAAGTTCCCCGGTCAAGATTCTGCTTGCCACTTATTTTGGCGAGTTGGGCGAACATGCCTCATTCGTTTGTAGGCTGCCGGTCGCAGGATTGCATATCGATCTGGTCAGGGCACCGGAACAATTGGCATCCGTTTTGGATAACTTCGCCAACCATAAGATACTGTCACTAGGTCTGATCGACGGACGCAATATCTGGCGCACCAATTTAAATGCAGCACTCAGCACTATTACAGCCGCTCGGGAACGATTTAAAGGTGAACTTTGGCTAGCACCTTCCTGCTCCTTATTGCATGTACCCATCGACCTGGAACACGAAACCGCCTTAAACCCAACCATCAAATCCTGGTTGGCGTTTGCCAGGCAAAAACTGACCGAATTGGAAGTTTTGCGTCTGGCGATAGAAGAACCAACAGCGGCAGCACAGGATTTGTTGGTTTCTGCGAACGCCATCCGTTCCCGTCGGGAATCTACATTGATCCATAACCCAGCCGTGCAAGCCGCAATGGAAAAGATTAATGATTCGCTAATGCAACGGCAAAACTCCTTCCCGGTACGACGCGGGCAACAACAAGCCAGGTTGAACTTACCCAGATATCCGACCACGACCATCGGATCGTTCCCGCAAACACCGGAAATCCGCAAAGCCCGCGCCGACTTCAAACGTGGCTTGATCAGCGAAATCGACTACATCAAACACATGGAACAAACGATTGAGTTCTGTGTCAGGGAACAGGAAAGCCTGGGGCTGGATGTGTTGGTGCATGGCGAAGGGGAACGCAACGACATGGTGGAATATTTCGGCGAACAGCTGGACGGTTTTCTGTTTACCGCCAACGGTTGGGTGCAATCTTATGGTTCCCGCTGCGTCAAACCGCCCATTATTTATGGTGACGTAAGTCGACCCAAACCGATGACCGTACGTTGGAGCCAATATGCCCAATCGTTGACCGACAAACCCATGAAAGGCATGTTGACCGGCCCCGTTACGATATTAAACTGGTCTTTCGTTCGGGACGACCAGCCACGTTCAACGACCGCGTATCAATTGGCCCTGGCGATACGTGAGGAAGTCAACGATTTGGAACGTGCCGGTATCCCGATTATCCAAATCGACGAGGCCGCGTTCCGGGAAGGCTTGCCGCCACGCCAATCGCGCTGGCAGGGTTATCTGGACTGGGCGGTACGTGCTTTCCGTCTGTGCTCAAGCGGGGTACAGGACAGTACGCAGATTCACACCCACATGTGCTATTCGGAGTTCAATGACATCATTACATCTATTGCCGATATGGATGCTGATGTCATCACCATCGAAACCTCGCGTTCCAATATGGAACTGCTGGAGGCCTTTATCGATTTTAATTATCCGAACGAAATCGGCCCCGGTGTTTACGATATCCATAGCCCCAATGTCCCGACCACTGGCGATATGATTGCATTGCTGAAAAAAGCGGGGGAACATATTGCACCTGACCAGTTGTGGGTCAATCCCGATTGCGGACTGAAAACGCGGCAATGGCAGGATGTCAGAACCTCATTGGCCAATATGACCGAGGCCGCCAAGTTTTTGAGATCGGCAATAGGGTAATTTCAAATTTTATATAAGTATGGAGAGTAGGCTTGGAAACCCCCATTATTTCGCACAGCACATTAATGGGGGGGGGGTTTATTCATAAAGCTCAATCGGCAAGATATACTGGTGAAATATAAATGAGTTAAATAAAGGTGTTAACCATTTACTTCTTTTTCTAATATGATAGAAATCGTCGAGCCAGAGACAGAACATCTACTGTTACGCCAGTGGAAAATTGCCGACCGGGAACCTTTTGCCGCCCTTAACGCAGACCCGCGCGTCATGGCTCATTTTCCTGCCCCTCTCACATGTGCAGAGAGTGATGCCATAGCCGACCGTTGCCAGAAACTTATTGATGAGAGGGGATGGGGATTTTGGGCGGTTGAATTGAAAACCACCTGTGAGTTTATAGGATTTGTCGGCTTACATATCCCTTCTGCTGAACTTCCATTCTCGCCCTGTGTCGAGATTGGCTGGCGACTGGCGTATGATCACTGGGGTAAAGGATACGCAACTGAAGCAGCAAAGGAAGCCCTTCATATCGGTTTTGATCGGCTCGGTTTGAATGAAATTGTTGCATTTACCTCAGTCGGTAACATCAGGTCAAGTGGGGTAATGGAGCGCCTTGGTATGCAAGAGTCCGGTACTTTTGAGCACCCACAAGTACCTAAAGACAGTACTCTTCGACAACATTGCTTATATCGATTATCCCGTGCAAGCTATTTCAAAAAGCACAACCGTTAAACCAGAGAAAAAACTATGGAAAAAATCCTGAATATCACCAACGGTGATAGCGCGGTCATGGTCATGCAGCAAGCGGGAATTCCAGGTGTATTCCTTCCCTGGCGAGATGTTCTGCATGATGGGCCAGTACCCGCTGGCCTATCGCTGGAGAAGCTATCCGAAGTACGAGCACAATTTATTATTGCTCAAGGCTGGGGAAAACCAGCAGTAATCATCAATAGTTTTAAGGAACGAGACACAGAACTCCTGTCTTATAGAAATTTTTCAAAAGTTAGATTATGGTTTGAGCATGACCTGTACGACCAATTACAGATTTTACAGATATTGGATTGGTTTTCTGAAAATCCGCCAGAAACGACAAAGCTAACCATTATCTGCACAGAGCAATATCTTGGGTTGGCAAGCCCTGAGCAAATAAAGGCACTGCTTGGGCATGAAGCTTTCATTGCTGAAAGCCACCTCATGTTGGCAAAAAAGGCTTGGGCAGCATTCAGGTCGTCAAACCCAAAAGACTGGCAACAGTTATTGAATGCAGACACAACAATATTGCCATTTCTAAACGGCGCTATTGTCAGGCTACTGGAAGAATATCCTGACTGCAAGACTGGCTTATCACGCACAGCTCAAACTGCGTTAAGTATACTATTGAAAGGAAAATGCAGTCCTGGTGAACTATTTGCCAAATACCAGGAGACAGAAGAACGGCGCTTCATGGGTGATTCAAGCTTTTGGGTCATACTTCGGCAATTATTGGCATCTAATCCAGCTTTGATGACTTCAGCACCAGGAATGCAGATCACTTTACCGCCTACTCTAGATCAAATACTGTCGATTACAAAGGCAGGCGAAAAAGTGTTAATCGGTGAACAGGACTGGTTGGATAGTGTTGTCTTGGATCGCTGGATAGGCGGGGTTCATTTGATGCCAGGTAATGTTTGGTACTGGAATCAAAAATCACAGCAATTGGTAAAACAGAATTGAACTATTTTTGCCTTAATACCATTATTTTTCCGATGGACTTAAGGCCGATTAGCTCTTCAAGCGCCAATCCGGACTGGTCGAATAGGTTTGTCCACTCTGCGAGCGTCCTTTCCCTGCCACGGGTAGCCATGAACATCTGCATGTCGAATGTGGCGCTGGCAATGTCCGCCTTCAATTCCGGTACAACTAATTCCATGAGGGCAATTCGGGCACCGGTATCTGCAATAGCAATTACCAGATTACCCAAAACCTGTAGACATTCCGCATCGTCAAATCCATGCAGGACGGCACTTAGAAAGTAGATGTCTTTGTCGTCTTTGGCGGCGGGAACTGACTCAAGCAAATCCCCTGCTTGGTAGGTTATTCGGGAAAGCACATCTGATGGCTTCTTTTCATTCCAGTAGGCTGCGGCAGTCTTAACGACCTGTTCTCGGTCGAACACTAATGCCGCGAGGTGGGGATATTGTTTCAAGATAGCCAGAGATTTACTGCCTTTAGAACCGCCAACATCGATAATGCGATTAAAGGCACCCCAATTGAAGTCGGTGGCAAAGCTGTTGCCTGTTAATGCTTCTACGCTGTCCATTGCACGAGAGAACAACGCATCAAATTCAGCATGGTTATCCATATAGGCATAGAGATCTTTGCCATGAGAAAGCTGGAAGGGAACTTCGCCTGATTGTATTCCGTGATCCAACTGTTCATACCAGGGCTTGCTCATCTCCATTGAATTATGCATCAAGACCATGGCCCTGACATTCTTTGGTTGGTCATCCCTCAAATAAGCGGAAAGCGTGTTGTTCTTAAAAACATGGGATGACACTTCCTCAAATATCCCCATGGCCGCCAGCATACGCAGCAAACGGTAAATGGCATCCGGCTTTGCCAGCACTTGCTCGGCAATGGCATCTGCCGTCAATTGGCCATCACCAAGGAGTGAGGCGATATTCAATTGTGTAGCAACATACAATGCCCGGGATTGCCAAAACGCTGAACCAATCTGGAGCAGCCGGAAGGGTGGCGGGGTTAACTTATGGGGAATGGCCTGAAGCCAAACGACAAACTTCACCAGTATTGTGAACAAGTAGACTGAAGCTGAATTTTTTTGAAATGTCATATCAATCCCTAAACCGGTTTATTGCTCGTTAAACCCGCCGAAAATAAATGACCATTGAACGCGGCCAATTTCTGGAAGAAGCCTTCATCCATCTTTCGTCCCAATTGCTCTTCAAAAATATCTTTGAGTAACATGGGCATCATTGCCAAACTGACAAACGCCATCCTCACGATGTCGGGGTCTAATGTGACAGGTAATTGTCCAGCGGACTTTAAGCTTTCTACTTTCTGAGCGGCGCGTGTACGACCACGTTCCAGCAACTGTTGGATAAAACGCCGTCCTGGGCCTTGGTTGAGCGCCAGAACTTTCAGGATCAGCTTCGGAAATTCAGGTTGTTTAGACATCGTGTCGTAGTACAACAGAAAAAAATCCTTGAAACCATCCGCTGAATCCAGCATCTGTCCGTCCAGAACCTTTAATAGGGGGTTAAGGGTCTCGCTTATCATTTCCTCGTACAAACCTTCCTTATTGCCAAAGTAGTAACGGATCATGGAGATATTGGTATCGGCCTGTTCTGCGATTAGGCGAGTCGTGACTTTGTGGTAGTCGTCTGACAGAAAGTTGTCGAGCGCAGCTTTCAGCAACCGTTCCCGCACGGGATCATGGGTAACCTCTGAAGTGTTATTCATTATATTATCCAACGGTCGATATAGGTCACCAGTTTATCAGTGGATAAGTCCTGGGCTTTAGAAGTTTCGTCAATCAATTTTTGGGGTTTGATTAACTGAATAATGCTTGGCCCTTAACCTCAAAAAATAGTAATGTCGGCGTTGTGGATACCGGATTAATCCAAATTCATAAGCGACCGTAAGCTGTTCCGGGTTAGATCTATTTTATGTAACAAAGGAGATTCCATTGTTTGTTGTAATTTTCCGGGCAAAAGTGCGTAGCGTTGATAGCGAGTATTCAAAAGTAGCTGCCCGTTTGCGTGAACTAGCAATGGGACAGTTCGGATGCGTAGACTTTCAAGCCATCACAGAGGGAAACAATGAAATTGCCCTTTCTTATTGGCCTAATGAAGCAAGCATTCTGGAATGGAAGTCACATTCGGAGCATGTCTTGGCACAACAATTGGGCAGGGAACGGTGGTATGAGTCCTATAGTGTCCAAGTGGCGGAAATTATCCATGAGTACCATGTTGCTTGCTAGCGGGGTATGTAGCCACAGACCTCATCTCATCCGTTAGACATAAAATGGAGCAAATCTTGAAGTTTTGTCATTACGGTGCCAATAATGGCCGGATAGTGATCTACTTTCACGGTGCGCCTGGAGCACCGGAAGAATGTGTTGTTTTTGATCGATACGCAAAAGAAAATGGCTTAAGGTTTATTTGTTTTGACCGGTTTACCATCGGTTCTTCAATAGTCGGTGAGGCGTATTACCAATTTTTGGCTCAGGAGATTTCAAAGCTGGCAGACGGTAGACAAGTAGACTTCATTGGCTTTTCAATCGGTGCGTTCATCGCATTACAAACCTGCCGTTATCTACCTGATGGAGTAAAGTGCCTGCATTTGATTTCCGCTGCTGCGCCGCTGGAAGCAGGTGATTTTCTAAACGCAATGGCAGGCAAGCAGGTTTTCCAGATAGCAAAAGCTTTTCCTGCTTTATTCGTTCTGTTATCTTACTGGCAAGAGTTGCTCGCTTTGCTTTTTCCCAATGCATTATTTCATCTGCTATTTGCCAGTGCTGTCGGTAAAGATCAAGTGTTAGCTGATAACGCTGGCTTTAAAGCTTCCATTAGCAAAATATTAAGGTCATGTTTTGTTGGCAATGTTCAGGGCTATATAAGGGAAATTATCGCTTACGTGCAACCATGGGAAACTACGCTTTCCGAAATTTCGGGTAATACGCTTATCTGGCATGGTGCGGAGGACAATTGGTCGCCAAAGATGATGGCGGAATATTTGAAATCGGCGATTCCGGGTTGCTCGTATATCGAGATAATGGAAGGTTTGTCCCATTACTCATGCCTGTATGAAGCCGTGCCAAAAATATGCAAGCAATTGGGCAAAACCTAACATTAGGAACGTCCGGAGCTCTGCTATTGGCGCTTTATATATTTTCAAGCTTTCGTAGCCCGCACCCGGTTAGCTTTTCTCTCAACCGCTACAGTTTTATACGAAGGAATCAATGAAAGACTTATACACATTACCAGATAATCTACCTATTCCCCAAGATGACGGGGCATGTGATCACCTTGAAGGAAACCGCTTGTCCAGTATATCCCTGCTGAGCACAAATAACCGTAAAGTCGATCTCAGTTCAGAACCAGGCACAACTGTGGTCTTTTTTTATCCGATGACCGGAAGTCCAAATTCAGCGCCAATGATTGGCTGGAATGAGATACCTGGAGCGAGGGGGTGTACGCCACAAACCTGCGCATTTCGGGATGGCTATTTTGAACTTATGGAACTAGGGTTAACCGATGTATTTGGGGGAAGTTCGCAAGATATTGCGGAGCAAAAAGAAGCTGTCGAGCGCTTACATTTGCCCTTCGAACTTTTAAATGATTCTAATTTTGAATTTACAAACGCATTGAAACTCCCTACATTTGAATATGAGGGAACCAAGTTAATCAAACGTCTTACGCTAATTATTGAAAATGGTACTATCCTTAAAGTTTTCTATCCGGTATTCCCTCCCAATGAAAATGCCGCACAGGTTATTGCATGGCTTAAGGCGAATAAAGCCTGACATGGCGTTCAAAGGAACATGCCTTTTCGTGCCACACCCGGTTAGCTTTATCTTAGCCGTCATGGAAGGGAGAAGCCATGCTTGAACTCAGGCCAACCTGTGAGCATTGCAACAAGCCGTTGCCGCCAGATTCACTTGAAGCACGTATCTGTAGCTATGAATGTACGTTCTGTGCCGCCTGTGTTGACACTATCCTGGGCAACGTTTGCCCCAACTGTGCTGGTGGCTTTGTGCCTAGGCCCATCAGGCCTTCAAAGAACTGGAAAGATAATAGCTATCTTGGCAAAGACCCAGCGAGTACCCAGATTAAGCACAGGCTCGTTGACCAGGAAGCTCATGCGCGGTTTACGGCTGAAATTAGGTTAATGCTACCCGAAAAGCGGTAACCCAAAAACTGGAAAGGGGATAAGCATGTAATTGAAGTTGCGGCTTACTCTGCCTGTCTCGTCCACATTGAGTATCTCTCAGTAAAATTTATATAAGGAAAATGGCAATGGAAAACAATTCTCATCAAGCTACTTGGGAAACCTACACACAATCCTGGTCTGAGACAGACGCGCCGATGCGGCTGCAAATATTCGAGCAATGCTTGAATCCTGATTGCGTGTACACCGACCCGCTTATCCAGGCCACGGGATATAGCCAATTGTCCGGATACATGGCGGAACTTCACAAGAGCGTGCCGGGCGTAAAATTTATAACCACTGATTTCAAAAGCCACCATGACCGCAGCCTTACTTATTGGAATATGGTTGACGGTAATGGCAACGTACTCTCCCAAGGCACAAGCTATGGCTTGTACGGAACTGATGGACGTTTACTGCAAATGACCGGGTTCTTTGAATTACCTAACGCGGACTGAACCCTTTGACCACTCCCAGCGCCGAATACGTAGGCTATGTCCTAGAGCATTTGCAATCCATCGCACCAGCACAGACAAGCCGGTTCTTTGGCGGAGTGGGAATTTCCAACGGCTTCGTCCAGTTTGCCATGATGATGGGTAATAGTCTGTATTTTGTGGTCGACGAAGACTCGCGGAAGAAGTATGAACAGGCCGGGATGCAGCCGTTTTCGTATCTGACCAAGAAAGGACGCGTCCAAGTGCGCCGGTATTTTGAAGTCCCCGAAGAGGTGCTTACCGATTCGGAACAACTGCGGCATTGGGCTAATGAAGCGATGATTGTGGCGGACAAAACTAAAAAACCAAACAAACCTTGAAGTTGAACTTAAGAAAGTAAGGTTTATTAAGTTCTCCACGTAGCTTATTAACGGTCAACTGTGATTTTGAGTTTATGTGAAAAGGAAATTATGACGACCTACAATTGGAATGCCGAAGATTATGAACGAAACTCCCAAGCCCAACAACAATGGGGAAGAGAACTGATTGCAAATCTAAACTTAAGAGGTGAAGAAGATATTCTTGATTTGGGTTGTGGCGATGGCAAAGTAACCGCAGAAATCGCGCATTTAGTCGGTTCTGGATCGGTTGTCGGCATTGATAACTCGATACAAATGATAGAATTGGCAAAAGAAAAATATCTACAAAACAAGCATCCAAACCTATCCTTTCAAGTTATGAACGCCAGTGATTTATCATTTGAAGACTGTTTTGATGTGGTTTTCTCAAATGCGGTGCTACATTGGGTAAAGAATCATCAACCGGTCATTGAAGGCCTCTATAAAAGTCTCAGGGTTGGCGGGAAGATTCTCCTACGCATGGGCGGGAAAGGCGATGCAGCCGTTATCCTTTCGGTTATGGATGATTTTAAAGCTTCCAATAGGTGGGCGCAGTATTTTACTGAATTTGAGTTCCCGTTTACTTTTTTGGGAGTGGATGACTATCAAGTGTTATTGAAAGCTGCCGGATTTTCCGAGAAACGCGTCGTACTTATACCTAAAGATATGACGCATGATGGCAAATCAGGCCTGGAAGGATGGATTCGAACCACATGGCTACCTTACACCTTGCGAATTCCAACAGAAAAAAGAGAAGCTTTTATCGAAGAGGTTTCTTCAAACTATCTAGGCAAAGTGCCGCTAGACGCAGAGGGCAAAGCGCATGTAGCTATGGTACAAATTGAAGTTGAAGCAGATAAAACCGCATAGCCAACTGATTTATTGACGCGTGCATTGGGCATAACAAAACACAGGAAATGAGCGGATTAATTTTTTGTCGTGAAGCATCTAAGAAAGACCTTGAGGAAGTTCTTGACCTGTATGCGCAACCTGACTTCGACGATGGAAAGATACTTTCACTCTCCGAGGCCGAGCGTCTTTTCGAACGTATGGCGCATTATCCCGATTACAAAATCTACGTTGCCCTCTGTGAAGAGCAGATTGCCGGGACCTTCGCCCTACTTGTCATGGATAACTTAGGTCATCTGGGCGCACCTTCCGCGATCATTGAAGATGTAGCGGTTGATCCGCGATGGCAGGGGCATGGAATCGGAAAAAAGATGATGGAACATGCGTTAGAGTTATGTAGGGCGAAAGGTTGCTATAAAGCTGTAATTTCATCCAACCTCAAGCGTGAGCGGGCACAGGCATTTTACGAATCGTTAGGCTTTGAACGCCACGGATACAGTTATCGTGTTTTGCTTTAATCGACTATTTGTGGTCCTAATTTTGAAACACTTATTCAAAACCGTAAATCAGGCGATTTGTACTTTTATTTTATTTAAAGCGAAATGATCATGCTTGAAAATAACTTCGCCGCGCATTTTGCGGCGGCCGACTGGATTGATTCCTGGAATAGCCATGACCTTGACCGAATCTTGTCGCACTATACCGACGATTTTGAAATGACATCGCCCGTCATTATAAAAGTGGTAGGAGAACCATCAGGTATCCTAAAGGGTAAAAAAGATGTAGGCGCATATTGGGCTAAAGCGTTGCAATTATCACCTGAACTGCATTTTGAATTGGTGACTACGCTGGTCGGGGTAAACAGCATAACCTTGTATTACCAAGGTGTACGTGGTCTTTCGGGAGAGGTTTTTCATTTCAACCAAGAAGGAAAGGTTACCAAAGCCTATGCCCACTATACTCAAAGCGGTTAACTCCGTGTTCTAGCAAACTCGATTATTTTTTATTCACTAAATCGGCTATGACTAAAATACTTGCGCTTTCCGGTAGCCTGCGTGCGGCATCTATCAATTCCGCGTTACTTCGTGCGGCAGCAAGGCTTGCGCCGCCGGAAGTGTCGGTAACAGTGTTTCTTAGGTTAGGTGATTTGCCTTTGTTCAATCCCGATTACGAAACCAACCCACCGAGCATCGTCACAAATTTTCGCTCCGAAGTGGCGGAGGCGGATGCGTTGATTATCGCTAGCCCTGAATACGCTCACGGTGTCACGGGAACAATCAAGAATGCCTTGGATTGGCTGGTGAGTTTTGAATCATTCGCCAATAAACCGGTTGCTGTAATCAATACGTCCCCGCGTGCTTATCACTCCGATGCTGCTTTACGTGAAACCTTAAAAACGATGGCTGCTGAGATAGTAGAACCAGCGTCTATCAAAATTCCACTTCTCGGGGCTAAGCTTGATGAAGACAGCATGGTATCAACCCCATCTGTCGCAACGCCCATTCGGGAAGCGCTTGTTGCGCTTTGCCAAGCGGCCAGTCTGTACAAAACATCAACGAATGCATCATTTCCAATTCGATGAGCATTATATGATCCTCAATACTCGGTAGTGCCGAAAAGCCATGAATTTACAGCAAGTGGTAACACGATTAGAAACTTTAGCCGACTCGGAGAAAATAGCAACCAAGGAACGAAAGTTTGGTATAAAAGCCCGGAACTCATTAGGCATTTATCACAAAGACCTTAAGGTACTTGCTAAGGAAATTGGCTGTGATAACGGGCTCGCCATCGAGCTTTTTGATACCGGTATCTATGAAGCAAGAATATTGTGTAGCAAAATCTACGATCCAAAGTGCATTACCGAAGAACAAATGAATCACTGGGTGATGACATTTGAAAATTGGGAAATATGCGACTCGTTCTGCATGGGTTTTTTTGCCAAAAGTCAGCATAGCTTAGTTAAAGCCTTTGAATGGTCAGGGAATAAACATGAATTTATCAAACGGGCTGGTTTTGTCATCATGGCGGCTTATGGTTTTGCCGACAAAACAGCGAGCAACGAAGCGTTTGAGTCATTCTTTCCGGTCATTGAGCGGGAAGTTAACGACGAGCGAACTTATGTTAAAAAAGCCATCAATTGGACGCTTCGCAATATCGGCAAAAGAAATGTCGATCTGAATAAACTGGCTATAGTCGTTGCCAATCGTATCCTAGCCAACGATAGCAAGTCAGCAAAATGGATTGCTAAAAATGCCATTAGCGAACTTGAAAAACCGGATGTCAGTATTTTGGATTATCCAAGGCTTGAGACCTTTGCACGGCAGAGAGCAAAGCAAAGCAGCGAAAAGTGGTAAAATAGCGCTAATAATCAATGTATTGAGCTATTATCCATGAGTTTTTCCGATTTTTATATTAGCCACCGCACTCGCAAAGGCACAACCTAAACCAAATTGACCACTTGATCGACTGGAAGCCGATAGAACAAGTGATCCGTCGGCATTATGCACCGGTTTCCGATGTCGTTGGACGTCCTGCCTATCCCGGTTTGTTGCTGTCCAAGATGTTGCTGGTGGGGCTGTGGCACGGCGGCTTAAGTGACGAAGCGGTGGAGGACATGGCCAATGTCAACCTGCATGTGCTGTGTTTCTTGGGTCTGGCGTTGGAAGACGATGTGCCCGGCCATTCGGTGCTGTCGCGGTTCAGGACGCAGCGGACCAAAGCGCAGGCGTGGGACGGGTTGCTGGCGGAAATCAACCGGCAAATTGAAGGGCGAAACCCCCTGGTCAAGTCGGGCTGCCATGTGGATGCGGGCGTCACGCATAGCCCGCGCAAACCCAAGACCAAGCCGGCCTACGAGATCGTCGGCGACCGTGAGGATCGGGACGACGAGGCCGACGCACAAGCCGACATGCGCGTTGTCGAAGTGGCGCAGCCTGGCGTTGACAACGAAGGGCGGTGGTTGAAGAAGGCTGGTAAACCGGTCTTTGGGTACAAGCGGCACACGGTCGTCGACGGCAATGGTTTGGCCGTCGCGGTTGAAACCACCCCGGCTAACCGGCATGACAGCCAGCCTTTTGTCGACTTGGTGGACAAGGCACGCGTTAAGCCTGGAACCCGTGTCCACGCCGACAAGGCGTATTGCAGCAAGAAGCACTGGGCGGCCTTGAAAGAACGGGGCATTAAAAACGGCATCCAGGACAAGGCCGTCAAGGACAAGCCACTGGGTCCACGCCAACTGGCCCGCAACTCGGCGATCAGCACAGTGCGGTTTGTGGTGGAGCGCACCTTTGGCAGCCAGCAGCGCTGGTTTGGTGGCAAGACCCTGCGTTACCAAGGCTTGGCCAAGGCCCACGCTTGGCATGTTCTCCTAGCCG
>NZ_AYLO01000097.1 GCF_000496735.2 Methyloglobulus morosus KoM1 | reverse complement strand
GGGATTACGACAAGGAGATCTACAAAGAACGCAACCTCGTGGAGCGATTGTTCCAAAAACTGAAAGAATACCGCCGGGTCGCCACCCGATACGAACGGCTGGCGGTCAACTATATGACTATGCTGAGCTTGGCCAGCGTGTTGATTTGGCTTAAATGAGAACAGCCCCTAAGCCGATCGATATAAATATACCAAAGCAGGGCTGTCATATTTTGATGCTATGTCTTTTGCTGGCGAGCTGTGCGCCATGACGCAATCTGATAACCAATACCGTATCGTTCCTACGTTTTGGCACAGGAACGATACGACGATAAGCTAACTGTGCTTAAACCGGTGGATCAAGCGGCGGTCTTTTTTGTTCGGTTTGTGGTCTATTCCAGAAAAACCAAGCAATTCTTTTTGTTCACGTTCGGCTTGGATTTGGTGTTGCCGCTTATTGTGGCTTTCGGGCGTTTCTTGATAAAGCAGGTCGGCTTCTTTTGCTGGACGACGTTGCCCCGTCAGCGCGGTGACGGCTATATGCCAAGTATAGCCGTTTTTGTTGATGGTAATTTCTGTGCCAATTTTGATGTCTTTTGCGGCTTTGGTGCGTTGCCCATTGACGTGGACTTTGCCGCCGTTGATCGCATCCGAAGCCAATGAACGCGTTTTATAAAACCGTGCTGCCCACAGCCATTTATCCAGCCGGATGGCTTCAACGTCAGAGGGCACAGGTCAAGCGGATTTTTTCAATCCCTTGGGTAAAGAGAATACGACTTTTTCTTCAATGCCTTTTAGTTCGCTGGCCGATTGGCCACCCCAGGCTTTCAATTGGTCTATCACTTCTTGTACCAGCACTTCGGGTGCGGAAGCGCCTGCCGTCACACCGACGACATTGCTGCCGGTAAACCACTCTTTTTGCATATCCCTGGCGGTATCGATTAGGTAAGCGGGTTTCCCTAATTGTTCGGCAATTTCCCGCAAACGGTTGGAGTTGGAGCTATTCGGTGAACCCACAACCAGGATGGTATCCGCAGTTTTGGAGAGGTCATAAACCGCGTCCTGGCGGTTTTGCGTTGCGTAGCAAATGTCGTCCTTTTTTTGCTCCTGGATAGAGGTAAAACGCTTTCTCAACGCATCGACCATCACCTTGGTGTCGGTCATGGAAAGCGTCGTCTGCGTGACATAAGCCAGATTATTAGGGTTATTGACTTTCAAATTGGCGACATCTTCAGGGGTTTCGACCAGATAAATCCCGCCGTTTTCCGTACATTTATCATATTGCCCCATGGTGCCTTCCACTTCTGGATGTCCGGCATGGCCAATCAGGATGACTTCCCGGTCAGATTTTGCATGTTTGGCAACTTGGATATGTACCTTCGTCACCAGCGGGCAGGTTGCATCGAAAACCGTCAGTTTACGTTCAACGGCTTCTTTTTGTACTTGCTTGGATACGCCGTGGGCACTGAAAATCAGGTACGAGCCGACAGGCACATCTGAAATGTCTTCGATAAAAATAGCGCCTTTTTCCTTTAATCCGTCAACAACGGTGCGGTTGTGTACGACTTCATGGCGGACATAAATAGGGGCGCCAAAGGTTTCCAATGCCTGATCGACAATGTCAATGGCGCGGTCGACACCGGCACAGAATCCACGAGGGTTAGCGAGTACGATTTGCATGGTTTGACTTCTACAGTTGCTGAGTATGGGGTTATTTTAACTCAACATCGCTTTAGATACGATGATTACGTCAGGATTGGTGCCGAATATGACCGGACACCTATGGGATCGGCCCAAACATGGCTTGAGTCACTCATTGCAAAGGCGCACAATGGTAGCGCAATTCCGCTATGAATATTGACACAAGCAAATAAAAAGTTATAACAAGAGTTAGATTTGCAACAGGAGAATTTCATGAAGCAAAAACAACACTATTTGACAAACCAAACCCATTGCACTGCCGCTGCCGTCGTCAAAGGCATAGATCGGGACGTAGAGTGGGGCGAAGATATCCTCATGTTAGGTTTGGGTATAGTCATGTTGTCTTCAACATTCGCTCCTGTTGCCCCGCCAACAGTTATATTACCGTTGGTTGCGCTCGTCTTCGCTATTACATCAAGCTTGGCGAGAATAAATTATCATAATATGGAGTGCAAGTTGCTGGCATCGTTGGAACAATTAAGCGGCTACGAGCAAACTTTATTAAGGCCTATATGCACCGTTTTTGCCGAACAACCTATGTGTTCTTTGGCCGAATCCTATAACCCATTGAAAAACCTGAAACGCTTAGGCAAAAGTGCAATTGGTGGAATGTTGATTAACCCGCTTTGGCTACCGATTTTTTATACGATGGGTATACAGATAGTTGAAGAAAACAACCTGAAGGTGTTGAACAGGGCGGTCATTCGCGTGGAACAAAGGGTTGCGCCTGTAGCGCTGGCAAATCAAGAAAAATGACTGTGTAAAGCTATAAACCTAATGCCCTAAACTCCGTACAAGTGCGACACCGTTGCCAAACGTGATCGAATTCTTCGGTAAGTTGGCGGTTACGTGACGGCATGGTTGGGCTCCAAACGCCAATGTAATGACTGCTTCGCTGGCGGAACAAATAACCATCACGGTCATTGATGAGATAGGCGGATGGGTATTGCAGGTCGTCGGCTTCGACAGGCGTACGCAACAAGAATGCAGAAGGCAGTCGTTGGGCCAGATCAATCAAAGGGTGCGGCTGACTGCGTACTGCCATCGTATCTTGTACAATAATCAATATGTTGCCGCCGCCGCTGTTAATCGCAAACAGTTTGAGCGCTTCAACTATTTCGGCATTACCATACAAGACAGGTTCCAGGTCAGAGCTGTAAATACAAATTTGGCGACGCGCCTTTCTGATGAGTTGAATGAGGGCGGATTGCGTATCTTCCAAGCCCTTTATTTCGGTGATTTCCACAAGTGCATCGCGCGGTTTTGGGGCAGGGCGCTCAGGTTTGTTTGCGGGGTCTAAAGCCATACGCATGGGCTGCTTTGGAGTACGGGATTCGGTAATGGTATTGCCCGCTTTGACGAAGCCGAATTTTTCATAAAACCCGATGGCATCGGGTGGTGAATTAAGTATTACCTCAGTCCAGGCTAATTGACGCGCCTTATCAATCAACGCGATAAGCAATGCCGCGCCAACCCCCTTTTTCCGCCATGTTTCCAACACGGCCATTTGACCTATTGTCTTATTGGGTGCAAGCCTAGCGACACCGATGGCTTGATGATAGTTGTCACGCGCTATAAAGTGAAAGCAGTCCGGGTCGACAGTATCGAGTTCGGTTTGATCGTTTGCATTGCCCGCGACGACAAGCACGGCTTCCCTCACAGCCTGAATATCGTCCAAATCAGCACGATAATCGGCGGGTTCAACACGGAAATCGGAAATATTCATAGCTTACTCGATAGTGGTGCGTCAAATGTGGGCGGCTTTATTTAACTTTATATGATTGCGAGCACTAGAAATATAGACTGTTTGTCGTAAATTAGGATAATTCCGCCTGAATAAATTTTGTTGATAGCCGATTTTAGGGCAGCTAGACCGCGCAAGTTAAGCGCTTTTCATGGGGGTTAAAGCCATGCCATTAAAATGAATGCCTTCCCAACCATACCGCATAAAATTCCTGATATTTTGGTGGCCTGTGCCATTTGGGTTTTGCAAAACATCCTCGCGGTAATAATCCCCAAACAGGTTCAAGGTTTGTTGTTCATTAAGTTGATGAAGTTTGGCGAAAGCGAAAATTTTGCAAGAGCCTTCGTTAACGCCAGCCGGATTGACCAAGATGTCTTCCCCCAATCCATTGCTGAATTCAGTGGGCTGGTAGTGGTAATTTTCGGTGATGATAATGATGGTTTCATTAAAGCTGATGGCTACACCTTGGGCAATTTTTTCGATAAATTTATCTAGTGTCATAAGGAAATCTCTATAGCTCCTCTCCCCTTGGGGTAAGGGTGAAGCGTTAAAATCAAGCGTGTTTCATGATCCGCGCCCGTTCGCGTTGCCAATCACGGTCTTTTGAAGCGGCGCGTTTGTCGTGTAGCTGTTTGCCTTTAGCCAAACCGATTTCCAGTTTAGCGCGGCCATTTTTCCAATACATCGACAATGGGATACAGGTATAGCCCTTGCGCTCCACCGATCCAATCAGTTTATTCAGTTCATGCCGATTAAGCAGCAGTTTTTTTCGGCGGATGGCATCGGGATTAACATGGGTTGAAGCGGACAACAACGGCGAAATATGGGCGCGTTCCAGCCAAGCTTCGCCGCGTGAAAAGGTGACGTAGCTTTCTTTTAATTGGATTTTACCGTCCCGGAGGCTTTTGACTTCCCAACCTTCCAGCACTATACCGGCTTCGAAGCGTTCTTCAATATGGTACTCATGCGTGGCCTGACGGTTTACGGCGATGTTTGCGTTTTGTGGCGGTTTCTTTTTGGCGGGCTTTTTATCGGCCATAATGGGATAGCGAAATATTTTCCGGTGTATACAGTATAATCTTGTCATTTTACTGTATATGCTAATAATAATGGCTATTTATTAAGGGCTTCAAACAGATGGCGGACGAAAAAAAATCACAACAAGGCGAATGGTCTTCGCGGTTTGCGTTTATCCTGGCGGCGACGGGTTCAGCGGTCGGCTTGGGCAATATCTGGAAGTTCCCTTATATTACCGGCGAAAACGGCGGCGGAGCGTTCGTGTTGGTTTATTTGCTGTGTGTGCTATTGATCGGCATCCCTCTGATGATGGCGGAAACTATGTTGGGGCGGCGGAGCAAGGAAAACCCTATCCATACCATGGAAATCCTGACGGCTGAGGCAGGCGCGGATAAAAATTGGCATTACCTCGGCTGGATGGGCGTGACGGCTGGGTTTTTGATCCTGTCTTATTACAGCGTGATCGCAGGTTGGGCGTCGGCTTATGTCGTCAAAGCTTTTTTTGGCAACTTTTCCGGTGCTAATCCGAGCGAAATCAAGGCGATATTCGATAGCTTTGTGGCCAGTCCCATGCAGTTGCTGTTTTGGCATAGCTTGTTCATGCTGGCAACCATGTTGATCGTGGCGCGGGGGATTGAGAAAGGCTTCGAGAAATCGGTGGGCTTTTTGTTGCCTTGGCTGTTCGCCTTGATGATCCTCATGGTCGGTTATGCCATGACTACCGACGGTTATTTTAAAGGGCTCAACTTCCTGTTCAGGCCGGATTTCAGCAAATTGACCGCCGATTCCGTCTTGGTGGCGATGGGCCAAGCATTTTTCAGTTTGAGCTTGGGCATGGGTTCCATCATGGTGTATGGCGCGTACCTGCCCAAGGACGTGTCGATTGCAAAGTCCTCCATGATTATTGCCGGAGCCGATACGATTGTCGCTTTGTTGGCTGGCATTATTATCTTTCCTATTGTGTTCAGCAATGGCTTGCATCCTAACTCCGGTCCCGGTTTGGTGTTTGAGACCTTACCGATTGCGTTCGGCAATATGTTTGGCGGTTGGTTGGTTGGCGTGTTGTTTTTTATCGCCTTGGTGTTTGCTGCCTTGTCATCTTCGATTGCCTTGATTGAGCCAGCCGTTGCGTGGCTGATTGAGAACAAAGGCTTTAGCCGCGCAAAAGCCTGTTTATGGTCGGGGCTGGTGGCTTGGCTGCTCGGGTTTGGTACGGTGTTTTCGTTTAATGCTTGGAAAAATGCAAAGCTATTTGACCGCACTTTTTTTGAGTTGGTCGATTACCTGACGGCCAATTTAATGTTGCCTATCGGCGGCTTCTGTATCGCCGTCTTTGCCGGCTGGATTATGAAGCAGGAACACAGTAAAGCCGAACTGGATTTACCCGGCGAACATCTCAGTTATGCCGTTTGGAAGTTTTTGGTGTGCTATATCGCCCCTGCCGCCGTATTTTTGGTATTCCTGAATGTAGTCGGGGTGCTTTAAGGCATGACGCTCGTCCAGAAAAGCGCACTGGTCAAATATTCGGCGCAACAAATGTTTGATTTAGTCAGCGATATCGAAGCTTACCCGCAGTTTTTGCCCTGGTGTGCCGGCAGTCGTATCATCAAACACGAAGAGGGTGTCGTTGAAGCGGAACTGATGATTTCCAAAGGCGGCTTCAAAAAATCGTTTTCCACGAGAAACCGGATGGAGCGGGGAGAGCGGATCACCGTGTCCTTATTGGACGGCCCTTTTTCTTACCTGGAAGGCGTTTGGAATTTCCTGCCCTTGCGTGAAGATGCCAGCAAAATCTCCCTGGATTTGGAATTTGAAATGTCCGGCGTATTGGCAAACCTTGCGTTTGGCGCGGTGTTCAACCAGATTTGCAATACGATGGTGGCTTCTTTTACGGAGCGCGCCAAAGCTGTTTATGGTTGAGGGCGTTAGCGCTGGGGAAGGCTTGATTGAGGTGGAAGTCGCCTATGCTAAACCGGATGAGCAAGTTATCGTCACGATCAATGTGGCGCAAGGGACGACGATAGAACAAGCGGTGGAGCTATCCGGCTTGTTAGCGCGTTTTCCTGAAATAAGCCCTTCGGACTTGAAGCTGGGCATTTTTGGCGTAGCCTGTAAACCGGAACAGACAGTGACGCCAGGCGATAGGGTTGAAGTCTACCGACCTTTAATCCACGACCCTAAAGAGGCTAGGCGGCAACGGGCATTAAGACGTTAACCAAAGAAAGGCGACACAGGAAACCCCTTCCAATCATTTCAGGTTTTCTCCTACAACGGCGTCTTAATCTGCGACCCACTATCCGCAGGCTTCGCATCCGGATCTTTCCTGGGTGCGTCATCAATATCATCAAAGCCAAACAAGCCCTTAATCTTCTGCCACATGGTCCTTTCTATTTCCCGCCTGGGGACATCGACCGTGGTTTCTTCGGAGGGTTTGACGACGGGTGTGGAACTGGGCCTGAAATCGCCCTGGATGCCGGACACTAGGTCATTTTCGTCAAACATCACGGAAACCCTTTTTTGCTGACGGTCTTCGCCGCTAGGCTGGCTGGAATACAGGTAATCCCAGCGTTTTTGGTGGAACGTGTCAACCAGCATGGGCGATCCCATAATATACAATACCTGCCGCTCGGTCATGTTTGGACGCAACTGGTCAATCATAGTTTGGTCCACGATATTGCCTTGCTGGATGGGAATGGTATACACGCCCGGCAGGTGATCGAGTAGGTACGAACAGGACACGAGCAACCAACTGCCCAACAATACAATACAGAAAAAAACGCTTCGCATAGTCTAGCGGAAAAGAATTCAAAAATCGGAATCATACAGGATGTCAACTGATTATCCTATAATGCAGTCATGTCCCCGCCAGCAAAAAAGGCTACAATGTCACAATGTTTTCTGAAACCGACATTAGCGATAGCTTTTTGCGATTGCCCAACTGGAGATAACTGTGGAAACTCATGATCTAAGGAACGCTGGCCTGAAAGTGACTTTACCCAGGGTTAAGATCCTGCAAATCCTGGAAAACCAGGCGACTGACCGACATCTGACCGCAGAGCAGGTCTATAAAATCCTGCTCAGTGAAGACGAGGAAATCGGTTTGGCGACCGTTTACCGCGTGCTGACGCAATTTGAGGCGGCGGGCTTGGTCACGCGGCATCATTTTGAAGGCGGCAATTCCGTGTTTGAATTGTCCGATGGCGACCATCACGACCACATCATGTGCGTCAAGTGCGGTAAGGTCGATGAATTTTCCGATAATGTCATCGAAGCCCAGCAAAAACAGATTGCCCAACGCTTGGGTTATGAACTGACCGCGCACGGCCTCTATTTATATGGCTTTTGCCCCGATTGCAGGAAACCCTGACCTCTTTTCATTTAACTAAATCCTACATGTTTAAACCCCTTATATTTTATATCGGCCTGCGCTATACGCGGGCAAAACGCCGCACCCAATTCATTTCCTTCATTACATTGACATCCATCATGGGGATTGCGCTGGGCGTGACCGCGCTGATTACCGTGTTGTCCGTCATGAACGGTTTTGAAGCGGAACTACGTGAGCGCATCCTGGGCATGACTTCCCATGCGACCTTGACGGGAAAATACGGACAGTTGGAAAACTGGGCGGAAGCGGAAAACCGCATCAAAAATACCCCGCATGTGCAAGGGTCGGCACCGTTTATTAGCGGTCAGGTCATGATAAATGCCGATAGGCGGGTGAGCGGCACCATGCTCAATGGCGTAATGCCCAAAAATGAACCCAAAGTGTCGGAAGTCGGCAATCGCATGGTTGAGGGCAAACTGGATGATTTAGTCCCTGGTGAATACGGCATTATCCTGGGCGCCGAACTGGCTAAATACCTCGGCACTTTTATGGGTGACAAGATCACCATCATCAGCCCGCAAGTTAATTCCACCCCGGCAGGCATAGTCCCCAGGATGCGGCGGTTTACCGTTGTGGGTATTTTCAAGGTCGGCATGTACGAGTACGACCGTAACATGGCGCTCATCCATATCGACGATGCCGCCAAGCTGTTCCGGCTGGAGTCGGCGGTTTCCGGTTTGCGGATAAAGCTGGACGACGTTTTCAACGCCCCCAAAATAACCCAAACCCTGGGCTCGGAACTTTCTGACGAATACATCGTGAGCGACTGGACGATGGCGCACGAAAATTTCTTTAGGGCCATAAAAACCGAAAAAACCGTGATGTTTATTATCTTGCTGTTGATTGTTGCGGTCGCGGCATTCAATATTGTGTCCACACTGGTGATGGTCGTCACCGACAAGCGCGGCGACATCGCCATCCTTAAAACGCAGGGGCTGACATCGGGCTCCGTAATGGGCATTTTTATGGTGTTGGGTACGATCATCGGCGTAGTCGGCACATTCTTAGGGACGATCGGCGGAATTTTGCTCGCCCTAAATGCTGGGCATATCGTCCACGACTTGGAAAAAATATTCCAGACCCGTTTTTTACCGGCAGACGTCTATTACATCAGCGATTTGCCTTCTAAGTTGATGTGGTCGGATGTCACGACGATAGCGTTAATGGCTTTCATCTTATCGCTGCTTGCAACTATTTACCCCGCTTGGCAAGCCTCAAAAATCAACCCGGCGGAAGTGTTGCGCTATGAATAATGCCCGTATTTTGCACTGCGAAAACCTAACCATGCGCTATGCCCAGGGCGGCCTGGATGTCGAGGTCTTGAAAGGCGTTAATTTCAACATCAATAAAGGCGAATGCGTCGCGATTATGGGGGCATCGGGTTCCGGCAAAAGTACCTTACTGCATTTGCTGGGCGGCCTGGAAAAACCCACGGGCGGCAAGGTCATTTTGGACGGCACTGACCTGAACGATGTCAGCGGCAAACAATTGGCCAGCTTAAGGAACCGTTCCTTGGGCTTCATCTACCAGTTCCACCATTTGCTAGGCGAGTTCACCGTACTGGAAAATGTCGCCATGCCCTTGTTGATCGGTGGGCAGTCGGTTGAAGACGCACGCCAGCACGCGACACGGTTATTGCAACGCGTCGGCTTAGGCCATCGCGTTGAACACAAACCCGGCGAAATCTCCGGCGGCGAACGGCAACGGGCAGCAGTCGCTCGGGCGTTAATCAATAAACCGGGCGTGGTCTTGGCCGATGAGCCAACCGGAAACCTGGACAGCAAAACCGCCGAGGATGTCTTTCAACTCATGCTGGAATTGAACCAGGAACTGAACGTCAGTTTCTTGATAGTCACCCACGACCATGAATTGGCGGGGAAAATGGGCAGGGTTTTGCACATGGAAGATGGGGTGATTGTTTGATTTTGGTTATGTTTATTCAATTCCGTTCGTGTTGAGATTGTCGAACCCTGATCGGAATCAACCTTCACATTATTCCCTCTCCCCTTGTGGGAGAGGGTAGGGTGAGGGGTGTATAAGGTAAGATGTCGCTACTGCGACAGTTGATTTTAATGCCAGTTCCCGCACTGGCAGGCGGGCTACTTTTCTTTGCTTGTCCAAAGAAAAGTAGCCAAAAGAAACGACCCCCGGATGCCGCTTGCTTCCTGCGCTCCGTCGTTTTTATCGGGGTTTGCTGGAAGGGACTCCTGTCCCTCCAGCAAAGTGCGGCCTCCCTGCCGCACCCCTTCGGGCTATTCCCGATAAAATCGCCAGTGCTCGGCGCGGCATAACGGGAATGGGTGGAAGTTGTAGGTTGGGGTGAATTTGTGAACCCCAACAAATTAAGGGTTGGCATCATGTTGGGGTTCGTTCCTCACCCCCAACCTACCGTGCTGGGTTGAGATACGAAACTCAGCATAGACAGATATATCTGGATTTGCCGACCCAGCCTACGAGCAAAAATATATAGCTATATGTAATAGGGGATTAATGTGTGCCGAATTTGTTTTCTGAGCTACCTACAAATAGAGTTACCCTGCTAAAAAATTTAACTTGTCCATATTGCGGAGTCGAACTAATCCAAGATAACCATAACGAAGAGCATGTGATTGGAAGGAAGTTTATCCCGAAGGGATTCCTAAACGGTCAATGGAATCTAATTTTAAGAGCTTGCAAAAAATGTAATTTGGACAAGTCAGAATTGGAGAATGATATTTCTGCAATTACATTAGCTGGGCGAATATGGTTTGATTCAGATAAAGTTGAAAAATCGATAGTAAATGAAGCACATAGAAAGATTAAACGCAGCAAAAGCAAATTAACCGGAAAACTTGTAAAGGACAGTCAAGTCGAAAAGACAATTACAGTGCCATTTTTCAATGGAGGGACAATTACGTCTAAGTTTGTTTCAGCCCCACAGATAGAGAGTTCCAGGTCGTTTGAGTTAGCAAAAATGCAAATTATGGCGTTCTTCTACTTCATCACATTTAACGATGATACAAAAAAAGGCGGCTTTTGGCAGGATGGATTTCATCCTGTTTCAAAAGCACATCATGCGGATTGGGGAAATATAGAATATAAAGCATTCATGCATACCGTAGTGACTTGGGAGCCCTGCTGGGTTGTAATTACTGCTAATGGTTTTTTTAAGTCAATCATTCGTAGGCATCCGTATCAAGAATGTTGGTCTTGGGCGCTTGAATGGAATAAAAATTATCGGCTCATTGGTTTCTTTGGAGATCGAGAACCTGCACAAGCAATCGTAAACACCTTTCCATCGATGGAAATGACGACTATTTCAAAAGGAGACAAATCGTTTTTACGGCTTCGGAGACATGTCAGGCTAGACGAGAAGGATGATTTGCTCTTTGTTTGGAATGATTAACCTCGTTCGATGGGTTAAATGTAGGGCATGGTCAGCCGCGCAAAACCACTTTGCTTAAACTACTACTTGCGTTTAAGCGCGGCGTAACCCGCCATATGTGATAGGCTTCGATAATGGTGGATTACGACGCGCGGAAATTTATTACTTATCTTAAACTAAAGGTGTTGTTGCGCGTCTAATCCACCCTACAATAATGTACCCGTTCCCCTTATGCCGCGCCGAGCATCGGAGCATTTATCGGGAATAGCCCGTTAGGGGTGCGGCAAGGATGCCGCACGTTGTCAAAGGGACAGGGATGTCCTTTCTGGCAAACCCCGATAAAAACGACGGAGCGCAGGAAGCAAGCGGCATCGGGCGGATTTCTTTTGGATACTTTTCTTTGTCCGCGCAAAGA
>NZ_AYLO01000096.1 GCF_000496735.2 Methyloglobulus morosus KoM1 | reverse complement strand
TCTTTGCCGCAATCGGTCGAACCACATTTTGGACAATTCATATTAGCCTTTACCCCTACAAATTGGGTAAGTGTAGCAAATGCTATACTAACTTAACAATACCAAATTATGATTATAACCCTATGTTCATAATATTAATACTTATTGGGATTGGTATCAACACCTGTCGGCTTAAAATCATCGGTATTTCTGGTGACCACGGTCATGCCATGAACCAAAGCAGTCGCAGCGATAATGGCATCACAATCAGACCGTAGATCGGGTACATGCAATCTGGCGCAGCGTTGTGCGACTGCCGTATCGACGGCAAGAATGCGTTCAGAAAACGCTGGCAGCACATGGGCATTCAACCAGGAACGGAGGATGGCGCCTTGGGTTGGGTCGCGCCGTTCAACCAATAATACCCCGGTTTCCAATTCCAAAATCGTAATCACCGATACAAACAGCCTTGCTGCCGAAACGCTATTAGCCCACGCTACAACATTGCTGTCGGCTTTGCCCGACTTCGCTTTCCGCAATTCAGAAATGACGTTGGTATCAAGCAAATACATGGCGGTTATGGAAGCTATGAACAAGTCCTTCGACGACCGAAGGAAGCGCCTGTGGTGCAAGCTTAGGACGAACGGTAAGGTGTTGATTCCGTTCGTGGTCGACTGCATGGATGCAGGAGGTAGGGCAACGCATGGAGCAGTTGCCGAGAGCTTGTCGAACCATTAATGAAATCAACTTGTTTAAGGCAAGTCCGCTGGCTTATATAAGGCGTTGTTTAAACGCGGCGGCTCAAAATCAATGTCGTCCGTCTCAGGCATTGCCAGTAACGCGACAATGCTTTCCTTTTTATCCGTGATTTTCTGATAGTCCTCAATAGTCATCAGCACATGCGACGCCTTCCCGCGGTCAGTAATAAACACCGGCCCATTAGAGGCAGAACGTTTTACCCGGCTGACATCCTGGTTAAACTCGCGGCTGGAAATTGTTGTGATAACCATGACAACCCTCTCGGTAAAAATAATGTAGATATGTGAGTACGTTTCTAACAATATAGCAATTATGTAGAGATGTTGCTACTTATTTTGCGTTATTGTTTGGGATAGATTAAATAATCCTTTCATGGTGAGCTTGTCGAACCATGAACACAATGATGTGTCGCTAACGCGACGGGTGTTTGAATGTGGGTTCTCGTACCCACGGACGAGATACTTTTCTTTGCGCGGGCAAAGAAAAGTATCCAAAAGAAAACCGCCCGATGCCGCTTGCTTCCTGCGCTCCGTCGGTTTTATCGGGCTTTGCTGGAAGGGACTCCTGTCCCTCCAGCAAAGCACGGCATCCCTGCCGTGCCCCTTCGGGCTATTCCCGACAAAACCGCCAGTGCTCGGCGCGGCATAAGGGAATAGGCGGATAATCGTAGGTTGGGGTGAACTTGTGAACCCCAACAAATACATTGGATGGTGTCATGTTGGGGTTCGTTCCTCATCCCAACCTACCGAGCTGGCTTTTTGGATTAATCAAAAAAAGACATGATATTCTCATGTGAAAGCCTATCATTTCCAAACGTCTCAGATAGGCTTCGCCTTGAAGCCCCTATCAACCCCGTTTCGAATGCATCGTCAAGAGGATTTTTTTTAGCGTAAATTGCACCACCAAAAGAGGAATTAGCCTGTTGGACAACATCACTACCAGAAGGGTCAATGATGAAAAATTTTAAACCCTTGTTTACGGCGTTAATGATTTCTTGGTTCACATGCTGATCGCGGAATCCGTATCCAATTACGAATAGCCTGCAATTTTGGTCTGATAGATAACGACAGAACTCTTTAAAGTACCATTTCAAGACGGCATGTGATTGAATTGTGCTGCTTTTGTTTCCTCCAATAACTAGCAAGGAACCACCCTCAGAATCTTTCCAGTTCGACGAGCCATGGAGCTTAAAGCAAGGTTGGAGGTTGTCTTCAAGTTGAAATCCCTGATTTTGCAACGGTATCCAAGTATCTCTTCCCCAGGAAAGGTCTGAGGCATGTGGTATTCGTTCCATACCTGGTAATTGAGCGCCTTTCCATCTTGTCCCTCCCGTGAGATTTATATGTGGAAAATAGTGATGCTCTAATAACACATCCTGATTTAACGTGAAGATGGCATCAAATCTCACCAGGAAAGTACGAAGCATTTGATTAACATCTTCCTGAAATTCCATGTCAGTGGTGGCGAAGAACGCCTTATTCATCCGTTCAAACACATTCGACACTGCGGTTTGTAGTATTTGGAGGTTGCGAAGATTCTGATGATTAGTACCCGATACTCCCTGAATTTCTGCAAGAGCGTTCTCGAAACCACCAGTTTTACTGTGCTTCCAAAGAAGATTCTTCAAGTCTGCATTTTGTGCGATTTCTTTCTGACCAATCAGAAATTCGAATACTTCATTAGCAAGCAGCCCACCCCAGTTTCGACTGAAACCGGCACCAAGTAAAAGAATATATTTCATGAGAACGAACTTTATTATTAAAATTTTAAGGTTATAGCAGTACGGTAGCACGGTAGGTTGGGGTGAGGCACGAACCCCAACATGACACCGACCAATATATTTGTTGGGGTTCACAAGTTCACCCCAACCTACAATGACCCGCCTATTCCCTTATGCCGTGCCGAGTACTGGCGGTTTTGTCGGGAATAGCCCGGAGGGGTGTGGCAGGAAGCCGCACTTTGCCAAAAGGACAAGGATGTCCTTTCTGGCAAACCCCGATAAAACCGACGGAGCGCAGGAAGCAAGCGGCATCGGGCGGTTTTCTTTTGGATACTTTTCTTTGCCTGCGCAAAGAAAAGTATCTCGTCCGTGGGTACGAGAACCCACATTCAAATATCCGTCGCGTTAGCGACACCATATATCTTCACATCCCTGTGTTCTGGATTCCGGCAATCCCTGCCGGAATGACGGGTTTAATTGACGTATAATMCCCCCATTTCATCCCGCCGTAGTAATGTCCACACCCGAACAAATAACGCAACTTTCGCAACAATTACTGCTTTGCTTAAACCAAGACCGCCACGTCTGTAAGCGGCAGTTGGATCGGCTGCGGGGTGAGTTCCAGAAAGGTAAAAATCCTGCCGATGAGTTAACAGCTTTGGCAGGACGGATTGAGAATTCAGTCGCTAAACGCAACAAGCGACTGGCAAGCATCCCAGCACTGAATTTTCCCGACCTGCCCGTTACCGGCAAGAAAGACGAGATTGCCGAGTTGATTAAAAATAACCAAGTCGTCGTGATGTGCGGCGAGACGGGTTCCGGCAAAACCACGCAGTTGCCGAAGATTTGCTTGTCGATTGGCCGGGGTGCGGCGGGCTTTATCGGTCATACCCAACCAAGGCGGATTGCCGCCCGCACCGTTGCCGACCGGATTGCCGAGGAGTTGGGCGAACCGCTCGGTAAATCGGTGGGTTATAAAATCCGCTTTAACGATAAGACCCATGCCGATTCCTTAATTAAGTTGATGACCGATGGCATCCTGCTGGCAGAATCGCAGAACGATCCTTATCTCAACCAATACGATACGATCATCATCGACGAGGCGCATGAGCGCAGCCTGAATATCGACTTCCTGCTGGGTTACATGCGTTGGTTGTTACCCAAACGCCCTGACTTAAAACTGATTATCACCTCGGCGACGATTGATACCCAACGGTTTTCCGCACACTTTGGCAATGCGCCCATCCTTGAAGTATCGGGGCGGACGTATCCGGTTGACATCCGTTATCGTCCCATTGGCGAAAAAGACGAGGACGATGAAACTACCGATGAACTGCAAAATGCGATTCTCGATGCGGTCGATGAACTGTATCGGGATTTGCGCGGCGATGTCCTGATTTTCCTGAGCGGCGAGCGGGAAATCCGCGAAACCACCGATTCCTTAAAGAAACATCGCCCTACGCAATATGACATCCTGCCGCTTTATTCCAAGCTGAGCGTGAGCGAGCAGGAGCGGGTGTTTAATCCCAAAGGCGGCGCTGGTTCCCTACCCGCGTCCGCACTTTCCACATCCCTGTGGGTCGGTGGCAAGATCCGTATCGTACTGGCGACCAACGTGGCGGAAACTTCGCTCACCGTACCCGGCATCCGATGCGTCATCGACACCGGTCATGCCCGTATCAGCCGTTACAGCCATCGCAGCAAAATCCAACGCTTGCCTATTGAGCGGATTTCGCAATCCAGCGCCAACCAGCGGGCGGGACGTTGCGGGCGGGTGGCGGAAGGGATATGCATCCGGCTGTATTCACACGAAGACTACGAAGCTAGGTCGGAATTTACTGAACCGGAAATCCTGCGTACTAACCTGTCTGCGGTCATGTTGCAGATGATGACGCTGAATCTGGGCGATATTGAGGATTTCCCCTTTATCGAGCCGCCGGATGAAAAGATGATCCGCGACGGTAAAACGGTGTTGCACGAAGTCAATGCCTTGGATAAGCAAGGCAAACTCACCGATGTCGGTAGGCAATTGGCAAAATTTCCGACCGACCCTAAGCTGGCGCGTATGCTGCTCGCGGCGGCTCATGAGCATTGCCTGACTGAGGTCGCCATTATCGTGTCGGCGCTGAGCATACAAGATCCGCGTGAAAAACCCGCCGACAAGATGCAACAGGCCGATGCCAAGCATGCGCCGTTTCGCCACCCCGAATCGGACTTTTTGACCTTGTTGAACATCTGGAATACCTTTGAGGAGCAGAAAAAACACCTGTCCAATAGCAAGTTACGGAAGTACTGCCAGGATAACTTCCTGTCTTACTTAAGGATGCGGGAATGGTTCGACATCCACAGCCAAATCACGCAGGTCATCAAGGGCGACCTGAAGTTCCATCCCAATACCGATGAGGCCAGTTATGAGAAAATCCATCGCGCCTTGCTGACGGGACTGCTGTCGAATATCGGTTTTCGTCATGACCCATACGAATACCTGGGCGCGCGCGGCCTGAAATTCTTCATCTTTCCCGGTTCCGGCCTGCATAAGCTCAAACCCAAATGGATCATGGCGGCGGAGCAGGTGGAAACGTCTAAAGTCTACGCGCGTACCGTGGCTAAGATCGAACCGGAATGGATCGAAGCCTGTGCCGGGCATTTGGTGAAACATACACATTACGATCCGCATTGGGAGAAGAAAGCCGGACGTTGCGGTGTGTACCAACGGACATTATTGTACGGGTTGACCTTGCAAGCGGCCCGTAAAGTGCCTTATGAAAACGTGGATGCCAAGGCCGCCCGGGAACTGTTCATCCAATCGGCCTTGGTCAGCCATGATTACCACAGCAACGCACCTTTTTTCGTCGCCAACCAAAAGCTCTTGGAAGAAGTCGGTTATATTCAGCATAAAGGGCGGCGGGTCGATTTGGTGGAAGACGAATTATGGCTATATGCTTTCTATGACCGGCTTTTGCCGCCGGAAGTCGTGAATGGCATTACGTTGGATCAATGGCGAAAAAAAGTTGAGCGGGACAATCCCCTTATCCTGTTTTTGACCAAGGAAGACTTAACCCGCGAACAGGATCACACTATCAATGAATGGGATTTCCCCGACAATAAGAAAATCGGTAGCCTGACCATAAAATTACAGTACCGTTTTGAACCCGGTCATGATGAAGACGGCGTGACGGCGATTATACCCGTGCATCAACTGAATCAACTGACGCAAGCGCCCTTCGATTGGCTGGTGCCGGGTTTGCTGGAAGAAAAGTGTATCGCGATGGTGAAATCATTGCCGAAACAAATCCGAAAGCATTTTGTGCCGGTGCCGGACACGGTCAAACAATGCCTTGAAATCGAACCTGACTTTAAAGGCAGTGTACAAGAATGGCTGGGCAATCGCTTACGCAAATTGACGGGAGAATCGATTCCGCTCAATCTATGGGGGTTGGAGGCGTTGCCTGATCATTTACGAATAAACTTCAGGATTATCGACGATCAAGGCGGCATTCTCGATTATGGTCGGGACTTAAAAAGATTGCAGGAGAAACATGCAGTAAAAGCCGTCAAAAGCTTCGATCAGATTGCCGCCGATGAACTCAATTACACAGGCTGTATCCAGTGGGCTTTTGATGATTTGCCGGAAACGCACTCATTCATCCAAAATGGACAGGCTTTCGTCGGTTTTCCCGCCATTGTGGATGAAGGCAATGCGGTAGGGGTACGCATATTTGACACCGAAGCCAAAGCCACGGAAATGCATCGGAATGGCCTGATCCGCTTATTGCAATTACAACTACGCAAGGACTGCACCTATCTTCTGAAAAATATGCCGCAGTCGGCGGCATTGGAATTAGCGTATAACCGATTGCCTACACATCCTATTTTGCAAGCAGGGCAGGGCGGTGATGGCGACAGCAAAACTAACTTCAAAGACGACTTGCTGCATTCAATTTTTTGTAGTGTGTTTCTCAAAGGCAATGCCATTAGGACGCAGCAAGCCTTTGAACAAAGCTTGAAAGACAATAAAGCGGAACTTATGACGACCGCCAATGAGTTGGGCAAAACGGCATTGGACATCATGGCGCAATTTAATGAAATCAAAACCAAACTCAGCCAATTGAATAGTCAAGATGCCCGGCTAGCAGACATAACCGGACAGCTAGGGCTCTTGATTTATGCCGGATTTGTTCGCTATACGCCCGCCTCGCAGCTTAAGGCTATTCCCCGTTATTTAAAAGCGATCACTTATCGCCTCGATAAGCCTGACAGCGATGGACAAAAAATCCAGGAAATCAGCCGCTATGCTACCCGATTCTGGAATGAGGTCGAGAAAAAAGCAAAAAAAAACCCCTTCATTCCAGAGCAAGACCCGTTTCGTTGGATGCTGGAAGAATTCCGGGTGTCCCTGTTTGCCCAACAATTGAAAACGGCGTATCCCATTTCGTCAAAACGCTTGGATAAGGTTTGGGATGAGCGGAAATAAGGACAAAAACAGCATTTTCTTGTTTTTTGTAATCCAATAATGACAAAAAAGTCAGCGATTCCAAATTGTTTGTACACAGAAAGAATCAATGGGTTAGGAGAGGTTTTCAATAAAGCTCGCCGAGTAGGCAATGATTTTGTAAATTATTGATAATAAAAGGTATTAATCAATTGGCTTGTTTGTATACAATTTAAGTAAAAGCCAGTAAAACCGATTGCTAAGGAGGTGAAAAAACATATTATCCACAAAGTTATCCACAGGATTTGTGCATAACTGTGAAGTGGTTCACAAATATTTGGAAATCAGTTTGTTATAGGAAGGACAAGGCTTAAAAAATAGACGGCTGATTTTAATGTCTTCCAAATTTTGGGCGTTTGATTAAATATAAACCACCGCTAACGGGGTATAATTTGCGACGAAAATTAATGAAAGTAATGAAGTATAAAATTGTGAAGTTAACCGGCTTTGAATAAATCCCATATATTGCTTATAAAGGGCAAAGAGCTCCATCTCATTGAATTGGCGATTATTTCTGTCGCACTATTTTTATCCCTGTCTGATATTTTTTGTAGACTTCCACTAATAAATTGACAATATGATAATAAATCAAGAGCTTATCGGTTATGCGGCAGGCACTTTAACGACTGTTTCGTTTTTCCCTCAAGCTATCATGACGATCAAAACCAGGGACACGTCGTCGCTCTCGCTAGGCATGTATGGTTTGTTCACGTTGGGTGTTTTATGTTGGCTAATCTACGGCATTTACTTGGTCGATTATGCCATCATTATTTCAAACGCGATTACTCTGGCCTTGGCGGCCTGTATACTCGCGTTTAAGGTTTACCATACCCTTTGTAAAAAAACTTAGCGGGTCTTGTTTAGCAAGCGAGGGGACAAAAAACCCAACCGATATGGCTCGTGCCCGGTGTTTAGAGCGACAATTAAAATAGGAAACCCCTTATCCTGGCGATATTCATGGAGACAAAAATTAAATGACCAATAAAGTAACTTTAACCCAGTTCATCATCGAACAACAACGTGAGTTCCCAGGCACCTCGGGATCATTTACGGCATTGCTTAATGATATTGCCACGGCCTGTAAAAAAATATCGCACTATGTCAACCGAGGCGAATTAATCGGTGTATTAGGCAGTGCCGAGTCTGAGAACGTCCAGGGCGAAGTGCAAAAAAAGCTGGACATCATCACCAACGACATCATGGTGAGTGCGCTGAACTGGACGGGGCGTTTGGCGGGTATGGCTTCGGAAGAAATCGACGAGATGATAAAGATTCCAGGCCATTATCCTAAGGGCAAATATCTGGTGGCATTTGATCCATTGGACGGCTCTTCAAATATTGACGTCAATCTCGCGGTGGGCACTATTTTTTCCATATTGAGGTCTCGAGAGGGTATCGATGCCGATTTGCAAGATTTCCTCCGCAAAGGGGAAGAACAAGTGTGTGCGGGTTTCGTCCTCTATGGGCCGTCGACTATGATGGTGCTGACGACCGGGCACGGCGTTAATGCATTTACCCTGGATCAGGACATCGGCGAATTTATTCTCACCCACAGGGACATGCGGATTCCCGAGGAAACCGCCGAATTCGCCATCAACATGACCAACCAGCGTTTTTGGGAGCCGCCCGTGCAACGCTATATCGCTGAGTGTTTGCAAGGTACGGAAGGGCCGCTGGGAAAGAATTACAACATGCGATGGATCGCTTCCTTAGTCGCCGAGGTTTACCGTATCCTGACACGGGGAGGGATATTCATGTATCCCTTGGATTGCCGCAACCCTGAAAAACCCGCCAAGCTACGGCTCATGTACGAGGCCAATCCGATGGCATTTATCATCGAACAGGCAGGGGGGGTATGTACAACTGGACGTGAGCGGATTTTGGATATAAAGCCAACCGATATACACCAACGAGTCCCGTTGATTTTAGGTTCCAAGCATGAAGTGGAACGAATTGTCCGGTATCATCAGGAAAATTGAAATGGCTGCCGCCAGAGCGCTTGCCGATTTCCTCAATACGGCAATGCAAGACTATCCCATAGGAAGGAAAAAAACCTTACTCTGAAAAAGTGATCCCAGCAACCGCATCACTTTGGGTGACGGGTTGTTCCAGTATCCGCGACAGCCAAGCGTCGGCCGCTTTTTCGTAAGTGTGTAGAATAATATTGGGAAAAAATCCGAATATCAGGACCAGCAACGCCGGGACACAGAGCAATAGCAGTTCACGGCGGCGCAAGTCTTGCGATTGCCCAACGGTTTGATGAATGATCGGGCCAAAGAACGCTTTGCGGGTGAAGTCCAGCATATAGGCGGCTGCGAGTACTGCTGCAGCAAGTGCCGTGATGCCCAAGCTCAGGTGTGCTTCCACCGCGCTGACAATCAACAATAATTCCGCTGGAAAACCGCTTGTGCCGGGTATCCCAATACTTGCCAAGACAAATATAAAATAAAAACAGCTTAATTTGGGCATAACTTTAGCCAAACCACCCAAGTGGACCGCTTCTGTGCTGCCTAGGCGGTGTTGGATAAAGCCCGCAATCAACATAAGCGAGCTGGCGACTACCGTAAAGTTGAACAACTGGAAGATCGCGCCTTGTATACCTTGCATATTCAATGCGGCGATACCTACAACCACCAAGCCGACGTGACTGATACTGGAATAGGCTAAAAGACGTCGAAGGTTAGTTTGAAATAAGGCAATTAATGCGCCATAGATAAGTGTTATTGCGCCCAATACACCGAGCATCCAGCTGTATTCCACGGCGGCAGATGGCGCTAACGGCATGGTAAAGCGGATAATGCCGTAAGCCCCCAGCTTCAATCCGGTCAATAAGGCCGCTATCTGAGGTGAGCCTTCCATTGTGACAGTGGGCATCCAAGTATGAAAAGGGATTAATGGCGTTTTGACAGCAAACGCTAACAGCAATAACAAAAATACCGTACTTTGCAATTGATCTGGCAACGGTTTTTCGAGCAAGGTGGGCAAACTGAAGACCATCCGTGTGCTTACGCCGTCTATATGGGGAGCTGAGTTGAGCGCCAGTATAACAATGGCAATCAATAAGGCCGCGCCTCCAAATAACATGAACAATGTGTACTTGACGGCAGCCATGCGCCGATGCGGGCCAATTCCCCATAAGCCAATCAAAAAAAAGATAGGCGGCAAAGTGAGTTCCCAAAACAGGAAAAACAATACCATATCCAAGGCGGTAAAAACGCCGATGGTAATGCCTTCCAGCGCCAGTAACAGGGCGTAATGGAAAGGCTTCATGTGCTGTACCGAATTCCATGAAGCCACAATTGCCATGAGCGTGACAAAAGCGGTCATGGGCAGGAATAAAACAGAGAGTCCGTCTATCCCTAACAGGTATTCGATATTGAGGTCGGGTATCCAGGCGTGGTGTTCAAGCAGTTGAAATTGCCCGTCTCCGGAATCGAACCGGTACAAGACGAGTAGCGATCCCAATAATTCGATGACGGCAATCGTGCCCGCAATTTTCCTTACCCGATCATTATTTCGGGTAAGTCCGGTTGCGACTGCGCCCAGCAACGGAAAAATGATAAGCAAACTGAGCCAGGGAATATTCGTGTCGGTCACGGGGCGGCATCCTTGTCATCAGTTTCAACGTTGTCATTGGGCGTTTCAGCTCCATCTTGAGAGCTATGCACCGGATATTGGCGGACAAGTTCGGCGACATCTTTTTCAATCAGGTTAAGCAAGGGCATGGAGTTTAAGCCCGTACCGATAAGCAAAGAGCATATTATGAGCGCGATTATCCGTTCTTGATTGATGGTTTGGTCATTTCTGGAATAATGGATATGACGTTTTGAACTCGCCAGGAACATGCGTTGAAACGCCCACAGCAGGAATCCGGCAGCCAACACATGCCCTGTCAGGATGGTAATGGAAACACCCCATTCGTGCTCCTCAATCACACCTTCCAAGAGCAGATGCCCCGCATCAAACCCCAAAGAACCCGGCATAATCATAGTGCTCAGGGCTGTTATCATAAACAGTAATGCTAAGGTAGTATGGCTGTCAAACAAATCCCCCAAGCGCGGTATCATGACAGTTCGGGTTTGTTCATTAATCAGGCTGATGCTTAACAACATGCCGAGGGAAGCCAAGCCATAAACCAGGGACAGCAATAATGTCCCTTCCAAGCCATGTTCGTTGAAGCTGAATAGCCCAAAAACCAGCATACCCGTATGGCTTATTGTGGCAAATGCCAATAAGCGGTAAATGTTGTTTTGCATGAACGCGAGTAACGCGCCATAAAAAATACTGATGAGGCAAAGTATAAGGACATAGTTTGCCCATTGTTCCGCTATCCCAGGGACTAAAGGGAAAATAAAGCGGATCATCGCGTAAACACCCAGTTTCAGGCCAATGATAAATACCGTCATGCTGGTAAGTTTGCCTTGTTCGACCAATAGCGGCAGCCAACCATGAAAAGGAAACAACGGCATACGGATGGCAAAGCCATAAAACAGCAGGATGAAAATTAAGGTTTCGTCATGCAGATAGGCATTATTGCTCTTTAGGGTCATAAAATCGAAAGTCAGGGGGTGTTCTGAATCGATCAGGCCGAATGCGAGCAATAAAAACCCACACAATGTCATGAACAGGCTGGCGCCAAAAAATTGTAATAGCCTGACGACCAAGTGGCGTTTTTTTTGGTCTAACTCAGATTGTTTAGCCATCAAAATGAGCGGCAGCAATTCCGCCACAGTCAAAAACCAGAACTGCAATACATTCATGGCACAAAACGCGGCCATCAGAATGGCTTCATAGCCGAGTACTCCTGCGATTAAGCGGCTATTTCCCGAAGTTTGGGTAGCAGAGATATAGATCAGGACCAAAAGCGTTGCACAGGCAATCAATGGTATAAACAAGATATTTAAACCATCGATGCCCACACTGTAACTTAATCCCAAAAAACTGAACTGTTCTGCAAATTGAAGGCCTGCTTTGTCGACATCGAATTTTATCAACAAATAAAGGCTGAGCAGGGTATTTAAGGAAGTAGCCGCATAACTCACCCGCTTCGTCATCGCTGGCGAATGCGAATACAGTACGGCTACCATGGCTATTAATGGGGTAAAAGCCATCGTCGTCAGCAAAGGGAAGCCAACTGATTCCTGCCAAAAGGTCGTCGGCGTAATCACAAGCCTTAAAAAGCGACCAGTAAGGTGATAAAGACCAGCAAGACCAGATAGCGCGGCCTAAGCACCAAGGTTTCAAATTTGTTGGCAAGATGCCCCATCTCCCGGCCAACGTGCAAGGCATCTTTGCTGACCCCCTGCAAGACCAAGCGATCTTCAAACCAGTGGACTAAGCCTGCTGTCGAGCTCGCCAACTCCCCAATCAAACCCGTGCCGGCGACAAAATTGTCCGAACCATTTTCTAATTTTGCGCCGAATGCACGTTCTTCCAATTGTGCGAGCGAAGATGCTGCACTGATCGCAGGTGCAGGGACTCCCATGAGGCGGTCAACAATATTGTCATCAAAATAACTGAGATCACGCGCTAAATGACGGACAGGTTTTACCAGTGCCCAGTCGGTGATTTGTTCTACCCAAAACCGCTGCAAGGATGCCACAAACAGCCATCGTTTGTTTCCCAACATGGGCGAAACAGGTTTTATGGGGTTGTCCTTGACATTGAACATCAACGAAGGCGCCGTCAATACCAGGTAACAACGTACTACAGCGTGGGCACACAGATGCCAACTTGCCAACTGCCAAAAATCCAGTCCGCACTCCAGAAACATCAAGCCCAATTGCGCGGTGGTGGCAAACACGAGAGAACTCTTCACGTCTGTCTGGGTCAGCCCAACAAAATAGCTATAAAGGGCGGTTGTTGTGCCTGAGAAAATAAGAGCGCCCCTTACAAGAGGCGTTTGACTTATTAATGGAGCAAGCATAATGATCAAAAAAACCCCTGCATGAATCATCACTGCGCCATAAAATGCGGCACTAGACGGCGTAGGGCCTTCCATTGCCCGTGCCAGCCAAGGCGAAAACGGCAGTTGCGCGGATTTTGCCAACGCCGCGACTGTAAAGCAAAGCCCAATAACCGCCGCTTCACCCTTGCTTAATTCAGCCGCTGCCGCGTTGATATCAGTCCAATTGAGGCTTTCGATCCACGCAAAACTTAATCCAATGCCCAAAATGAACCCTGCATCGCCAACCCGATTCGTTACAAACACCCGTGTCGCATTGGCAACGGCAACCGGACGGTCATACGCATAAGCAATCAACAAATAAGAACATAATCCGGCAAGCTCCCAACCCACAAAAGTCCCTATCGCATTGCCGGACAATATCAGCAAAAACATCGCAGAGGAAAACAGGCTCAGGATAAAAAAGAAACGGTGATAACCGGCTTCCCTGTGCATGTAGTTGATTGAAAACCGAGTGATAACCATCAACAGCACGGCAAACAACGCAGCCAGTTTGACATTGAATCCTGTCGTCATGAAGGCAAGGTCTATTTTCAGGGCATCACTGTCCAACCACAAGCCAACCGTAAATGCATCGCCATTCCTGTGCAAAAAATCCGCACCCAATAAGACCAAGGCCAACAAGCACGACATGCTGATAGCCCACGTTGCCGTCAGGGCAGTAAACGTCTCGCTCGCTTCACCTTTTAGGGCACCAAAAAGATGCGCGATGCCGATAACAAACGCAGCAAACAGGGGCATAAGCGGTATTAAAATGACCAGTGCATCCATGTTAAGCGCCCACAAATTCAGGTTGTTTAATCAATGCGGGCGGAACGGGTAAAGTCTGGTTGCGGTAACAGTCCGGCGATTTTTCAAAAACCGAAAGTTTTTTTGTGCCTGCTTGCCAAGGGACAAAGCCCACGCCGCGCTCGAATATGAAGATTTCCCCTGTATCAGGGTCGATAGTGCTTAAGAGTACCCAACCTCCCGCAATCAATTCGCGCAGACTTTCCTGCCGCGCATAGATTTCCTCAAGTACCGAAGTCTTTGCTTCTACCAAAAGCTGCAAACGCATAGCCTCATGGATTTCAATCATCTGGCTGGGTAGGCCCGTACGCAAATCACTGGTCGTACCTTCCATCACGCCAAACAGCCCGACGATATTGTGCGGCACTTTTGTCCCGCAGCCTAAGCGGTCGTTATTGACGGTAGAAAAATAATATTCCAGGTTAATGCCTGCGCCCACCGGGCCGACATTGAGCAAGATGCCTTCGACTATTTTGCCGTCGGGGTCTTGCGTAGGGTCATACGAAATTAAAAAAATACGGCGGTCAAAAAACACGCCTTGCGTGACCGAACGCCTGCCGATCACGGCAGATGCATTGGTGCAATGGCCTAGTTCGGGGCGGGCTTGGGAGAAATCAGTGGATCGCTCTACGATATGCCTCAGTGCTTCGGGAAGTTCTGGATTACGCGGGGCAGAAGCCAAACGGCGACAACGTTCGTGTGCCGATAGTTGTTGTACGCGTTTTAATTGCTGCCGTAACTTTGTCAATGCATCCTGCTTTTCTTTAGGGATAGATTCAGTATCGAACCAACTGATCTCTTCGCTACAGGTATTGTGTTCGGCACCGATAAACCAAGTCCCGTCAGGGATATGAATATTGCGTTCGACCAAGTGTCGACGAATAGCAGGCTGGTTAGCCATTGCCGCAAAAACCCGTGCATTAGGCCCGCCATGCCTACCGCTGCAAGCACCGCAATCGTATGCGGCCAGATGGGGATTGTTTTGGCTCATGGAACCATGCCCCATCAGGACAACCAACGGCGCAAAACCGTAGGTCAAGCCTGTGTTTCGGAAAAAACCGGCCACATGATCGGCCTGTTCAGTTTCGGTGAACCCGAGTTTAGGCCGCTCCGGCGTAGCGACGGTGGCGGTATCGGTTGAGGTAAAGAGCAATCGGGTATTGACAGTGCCGGATAGGCCTTTTGCCGTTTTTGTCAGCAATTTATTTTGGGGTAAAGGGATGAGCGACTTAGCCAGTAAGCCCAGAAAAGTGATGGGTGCCACAAGGTTGATTGTGAGCAATGACCTAATAAGGTTACGTCGTAGCCCGTGATGTAATAAATTGGCGAACCACAGTTTTAATTTCCGCCCTTGGTGATGACGTTGTATTGGCCGATTTTGTCCTTCACCCGGCAATTCTTGAACTTCATGCGCCGGTGTCACTATGACCGGACATAGGGGCGTAACCCTGGCATCATCCAGGCCTTTGTAATTCATGGCAACGCCAAAAAAACCAGCGGCACCTAAGGTTTCGATTTCCGGATTGAGTTCCTCAAGGTGGCGGCGAAAACTTTCTTCCCGTTCATCCATACAGAAGACGATTTGTGCTTCAGGCGATTTTTCCCGTTTCGCCCAGCGTCCACGGTTGTGGTTGGCGCGCAAGGCTTGGAATAAATCTTCCCGGTAGTGCCTTTCATAAGCCGTCAACCAGACTTTGCTGCGTTCTTTCAAGTTAAATTCATTGAGTACCGACAACAAGGCCAGTAAGTCAGGATTAGTCAATTGTTGGACGGCTTTACTGTTCAACCCCAAGTGTTGGCTCAGCCGAAACAACCGCCAAGCGGTGTTGTTGACAGTGTTATTCGCAGATTTCTCTGCCATTGGGCTGGTTTGCCAAGTGTAAATCAGGTCTGCCAAGTGCTGCCATTCGGAGCGGCATTGCCTTTCTGAACCCGCCCGAATGGTAAGCAGTTCGGCTTGTTGGGTGAGATATTCCGGTAAGCCGCCTTTATACAAATGTTGGCGCACCACAAATTCAGACAGGTTCTTGCTGAAATAAGCCAGCAACGTACTGAGTTTGGCCTCACACTTCCAGACCGCCCTGCACMCCTGATTCAACCACAGCCTGTCTAATGTCAGTCGGATAGCCAAATAGTCCGCCAGAGTGGGAACCACATTATTTGCCGTATAGTATCGGGGATGCTGTTGCCGCCAGTTAATCATTCCCGACCAACCCGGTAATTCCAGGGCGAGGCGGCGTAAATAGCCTTCCCATTGTGTTCGCGGCAGTTCAAGATGTTCCAGTTGCAGGATGATGTTGCCAATGGCATCTTCCGGCAACTCGGACATAATTTGAGGCCAATCAGGTAATTCGTGCAAGAATGGGTAGGCATCATATTGGGCGATTTTTCGCCACGCCCCGTACAAGCCCAACTGGCTGCATTCCGGTAATTGCCAAGGGGCAACGCCTTCGTCCAAAGCTGAGGCGCATATCCGTATCATTTGAGGACGGATAACGTCCAATACATCCTTTCCGCTCAAGGCAAGGACAAAACCACGAAGGCTGATGTTGTCGCCCAATTCTGCAAAAAATTGCTGTAAAGCGGTACGGGCAAGTTCCCGCGTGTGTTGGTGGATTGTGGCGCTGTCTCGGGTTTCATCCAGCCAGTGTTCGGTTTGCTCCAGCGACAGGTCGAGCATATTCTCTGGATGTAAGGCTTCCGGTTTCAGTTCTAATTGGAGGCATAAACTAGACCAAAGTTGCCTGATCGGGTTTTGGGCCGCATTATTGTTGGCGTTATCCATGCCGAGCAACTCATTTCTGGCAGCATCTGGTACATCGCTTTGGGCGGTATCGAGTGCGGCCAGTTCTTCGATCTGCCAATTCAGTTGGCTAAGGCTAATCGCTTGGAGATCGTATAACAGGGCGATCCGATAAATATCTTTGCGGTAAATGGTTTTACCATCCAGATTGCAAACAAGTTCTTTGTGCTTTAACTTTGGATTATGGGCGAAAGCCGCCTCCAAATCTTCGTCGTTAATCCGGCCTTGTCGATAAAATTCGCGGCTTTTGTCTTCAGGTAGGTAAGCAGAAATGCCTGTCAGTTTTTCCGCTTCTTCCAGTGCTTTTTCAAAAGGCAGGTGTTGATAACCGTGTAAGGTGTTGTGGTGGACGAAATCCTGTATCGGCGCTTGGGCTGGCAGAACATGACCCAAATGTACCAACGCCCTCGTAATCAGGTCATGGTTGCCTACATTAGCGCTTTCTAGTTCTGGGTGATGTGCTGACATGGCAATTAGAACCTGTCACTTTCTTGGTGATGCAGTTGCGTGATAGTTGACGCCGAGAGTTCGATCAGGGGTGCAGGCAACAGGCCGAACAACAGTATGCCTGAAACCAGGATTCCGGCAGCGACCAATTCATAAGGCCGCAAGTCCTGGATATGTTGCAGTTGCGGACGTACAGGTCCAGTGAACAATAAGGTGATGGTACGGATGGCGTAAGCGGCACTGATTAGGATGCTCAGGCTGAACAACACCATCAGTCCTCCCCATTCTTGGAAGCCGCCAATCAAGGCGTACAGTTCGGCAATAAAGCCGACCGAGCCGGGCAACCCCATCGCTGCGAATAACGTCAAGGTCATGAGCACCGCAAAACGCGGCATGACCTGAACGAGGGAACTGTAATCCTGGATATTACGGGTATGGGTGCGTTCGTACAACAGGCCCACCAGTAAGAACATCGCACCGGCAATCAGGCCGTGCGCCACCATTTGCAACACGGCGCCTTTCAGACCCGTCTCGTTGAGTGCGGCGATACCCAGTAATACGATCCCCATATGGCTGACCGAGGAATACGCCACCATCGCTTTAAGGTCAGTTTGTCGCCACGCCAGCAAGCCACCATAGATCATCCCGAATAACGCCAGGAATACCAGCAAGGGCTGCAAGGCATGGGCGGCTTCGGGCAACATCGTCACCGTTCTTATCAACCCATAAGCCCCCATTTTTAGGAGGATACCGGAAAGCAAGATGCTGATTGGGCTGGGGGCTTCGACATGGGCAAGGGGCAACCAGCCATGCAGGGGGAAGATCGGCAATTTAACCCCGAAGCCAATCAAAAAGCCCAACAAGGCCAGGACTTGCTGATGTTTGGGCATGTGCTGGGAAGCGATGCTCATATCGGTCATCAAGGAATCATGGCCGGGCACATACTGGTAAATGGCAATAACACTCAGCAACATAAAGACCGAGCCGCCCATGGTATACATGACAAAATTGAGGCTGGCGGCATGTTTCCGTTTGCCGCCCCAACGATCTATCAGGAAAAATAAGGGCGTTAAGCTCAGTTCCCAAAAGATGTAGAAAATGGACCAGTCTTGGGACAAAAACACCCCCAACATGCCGAATTCAAGCATCAGGATACAGATATGGTAGCCCTTAATCCCTTTTGTCACGCTGAAAGAAGCCAATAGCGCCACAGAAGTCAGCAAGGTTGCCAGCACGAGCATTGGCGCAGACAGGCCATCTACCCCTAAGGCATAAGCGCTGCCAAGTTTGGGGTTAAGGACAAACAACTCGTTAAATTGCAAGTCAGCATTGTGCCGGTCGTAAGAAGAAATGACGAAACAACTAATCAAAAAAGCAAGCGTGGTAAAAATATGGGCGACCCAACGGATAACTTGGGTTTTTTGTGAAGGAATAAAAGCCAGTGTTAACGCACCTATGGCGGGAGTCCAAAGTTGAAAGCTGAGTATCTCCATCACTGAAAGTTTATTTAGTTGTTCGAGCGATTTGTTTTGGCTTCTGGCATGGGTTCATGACGTGGGGTGATTGTCTCTACCCAAGCAGCAAACCAGATCCGACTATTTGGTAACGTACATTAATCGATGTCATAAAGATACCACAATATTTAAGATCTGCCGTATAGGTTGAAGTTATTGCACCGCTACTATCCGTTCGATTAGCGCCTAATCAAGCGTAAGCCTGTTTTTAGGCCTAAAAATATGGCCGATGCATTTTCAACCTGCACAAAGTCATTCCAGATTTTATTGACAGTTACTCGTGAGCACCCCCTAAAGTTTTTGATATCTACGCATAACCTGGTTAGGCTTGATGGTTTGAAATTTCAAGGGACATGTTAGCTTTTTATTCGCTCAGGATGCTGTATTGATTTCATTAGGCCTACCCATACATAAGCGTTGAAAAACACGGGCACCAGCTATACCGTTGATAATAAAGGCGATAGTGATGGGCAAGGCAAACCAGGGGTCGTGACTGCTGGCATGCGATAACAACAAGTCCTCGCCCAAAAAGGCCGGGGAAATCGGGAATCCGACCAAACACAGGAAACTTAAGAACAATAACGAGGAAAGTTTAGGATGGGTCTCCGCCATCGCCTGATAAGTAAACAACGACTCAGTAGGGTCTTGATTTTTTATCATTTTAAACAAAACGGCTATTCCCAATAACCAGGCGGGTATGATGCCGCTTAAAAATATCGCAACATCCGATTTCGCCAAGGGATTTAAGAACAGCACCGCTATTCCTGCCAGAATGGAACTGACAGCAATACCTGTCCAAACGCTGATGGGTTTATTGGTTTGCCCGAATGCGCTGAGGGAAGCAAACACCATACCCATTGATATTGGGATAGATAAATATTTTTCGGCGATGCCTATATCTTCAAAGGCAACTAAGATAATGCCGATGACAGCCAACCCATATAAAACCTTTATCCAAGCGTGCGTATTGTTAATCGCTATACCCGTACGCTTTAGCGATTCCCATATAAAGGTGCGGATCAGCAATTCCAGATTTCCTTCCTGTAAGGAGAATACATATAAGGTGTTCTGTAACACTTCGGGTAACGTATTCCTGATTGATACGGGCAAGAAAGCGAATTTTGTATCGCTTTTGATAAAAAAGTCCGTATCGGCATTCCCTTCCACCCGCAGTAAATGGGCGACAATGGAAGGGGACACCAGCAGTTGGTAGCAGCGCAAGAAAGCATTACCCAAGAAATGTATCAACACTAAGGTATCCAGCCCTAAAGAGAGCTCGATAAACATGAAGCCTACTTGGGTGATCGAGGCGTAGGCGATTTGTCCCTTAATGTTCGACTGTGTCTTTTCCGATAGGCTTGCGACTAGCACCGTGAGCAACCCAATCAGAAACACGATAAAGCGCGTTAGATAATGATAAGTCCAAATTGGGTCGGTCCTTAGTAATAAAAATACGCCCAGGTGCACCGACAATGCACCGTAGAAGATGGCACTGGACGGTGTTGGCCCCTCCATTGCCCTGGGTAGCCAAAAGCAAAACGGAAATTGTGCTGATTTTCCTGATGCCGCAATAATAATCAGGGAAGACAGCAGGAGCAACGAGCCATAACCCGCAGGTGGGAAAGACGTATGTTCAAACAAATTAGCCAACTGGCTGAAATGTTGGCTTTCGTGGAATAAAAGGTGGCTCATCCATGAGCCTAGAAGGAGGCCGATGTCGCAAAAGCGGTATACGGCATAAGCCCTGAGCGAGTTACGCACGGGTTGCACACGATGGCGATAAAATGCGATCAATAGGAACGAGGACATGCCGACAATTTCCCAACCCGCAAACAGGATGTCGATAGAGCCGGATAAGATCACGATATTCAAGCCGAATACGAAACTGAAAATCGTCAGGAAAAACCGTTTGTATCCTGCCTCGCGGTGCAAATAATAGCGGCAATACTTAACGATAATGGAAAATATCGCCCAGACACAGCCCAGGTAAACGGCACTGACCCGGTCAAAGTACAGCAAGACCGGGAACGTGTAGTCATCATCGGTATACAGCGTAAACCACTCAAACTCATGACTGGCAAAACCGTTGGTTGCCCACAGGATGATGAGGGAAACAATGGCGAGCCCCATCGCATGGCTACACCAAAAGCTGATCGCCGCGATCTTTTTTTCGTTGTTGGGCGATAAAAAAATTAACCAAAAGCCTAATAACGGCAGCAGCAAGCTGGCTAACATTAATCCATTCATGCTTGGCTTCTCATCAGTTGATGGACGGGGATAGTCTTAGTTTGATCCATGAAAATGCCTTCCGGTTCTGTGGCTGTCGGTATTTCCAAAATATCAGGTAGCTTGACCGGTTCCCAGTTTCCACGGTTATACAAAAATTGTTCTTCGGTTGTTGGATGGCAGGCCACCAAAAACACCCAGTCGTTGACCAGCCATTCGTTGAGTTCGCCGAGATTTGCTAGGGTTTTGTCCAGGATGTCGCAAGTCTGTTCGACGGCGATGAGTAAGCGTGCCGGTTCATGCACCTCAATCATTTGTTGGGGCAGGCCGGTACGCAAGTCGCCTTCGACACCGTTGGCAACACCCAACAAGCCGATTACGTTGTGCGGTAGCTTGGTGCCTGCGCCGTAGACGGAATTGTCTATGCGTGAAAACAAGTACTCAAGGTTAATGCCACCACAAACGGGGATAATTGCAGACATTATCCGCACCAGGATATTGCCTGCGGGATCTTTGTCAGGATCGTAAGAGTGCAGGAAGGCGCGCCTATCCATGTACAAATCCCGAGTCAGTTTTCTCCTGCCGACGATACAGTATAGGTTGTTGGAATGGTTGTATTCGGGGCGCGGTTCGAATATGGAGGTGGCTCTGGCCGTCACATGTCCATGCGCCTTTTCCAAGGTATTGGAATTAGGTGCCAATTCAAACCATCGGCAACGTTCACGGGCATTGCGTTGTAAAGCCGTTTCCATAACTTGTTGGAAAGTGGACAAGCCTTCTGCTGGATAAGCTTCCAACAAATGGTTGTCGAAATACGTGATTTCATCACGGCTGGTGTTGTGCAGTGCCGCGACGAACCGTGTGCCACCCGGAATCTCAATGCCGCGACTATAAAGGATTTTTCTGACTTCTTCATTGTTTGCCATCCACGCGAAGGCGCGGGCATTGGGTGCGCCCGGTTTGCCGGAACAGGCACCGCAGTCATAAGCAGCAAAATGGGGATTGTTAACGCTGCTAGATCCGTGGGCAACTATCACGACAAGTGGCGCAAATCGTTTGGTTAGGCCGATATTCGTCAACAAGCCGCCGACTTTATCCGCCATTTCCGAATAAGAGAAGCCCAATAAGTAACCGTCCTTGGTGGGTGTGTCGCTCTCCCTAAGCAGATGGAGATGGGTATGGGAGTCGACTTCGCTTAACATTTTTAGTTTAGGCAATTTTGAACCAGGGCGGAATACGTCCCAGGCCATTCGTGCCGCATAACCCAGTCCCAAGGTTTGGGTATACAACCAACCCCGGAATACGGAGTGCGACCTAAAATGCAAATGTGCAACCGTATCTTTTTTAGGTTCTTCTTCCGGTTTTGTTTGTAGCTCCGACTCCCTGACCAGATGCTTCGGCGTGATAATGACAGGGCACTGCGCAACCGGATAGGCATCATCCAGGCCTTGATAAAGGAAATCGATACCAAAAAAGCCAGCCGCCCCAAAGGTTTCAATGCCGGGGTCAATTTCTTCCAGGTAACGTCGCAAGGAGCACTCGCGGTCATCAAGACAAAAGAAGGCTTGCACGTAAGGCTTCGCCTGGGCATTTTTAGTGACGGTTTTAGGTTTCAGGGCGACCAATAACTCGGTGTGCAACGACCACTCCATTGCCTCATGCCAGACTTTCAACCGAATCGGCACATCTGGTTTCGGTAGGCCGTTTTTAAGCAAGGTAGTGTTGTGAGGTAAAGGCGTGGCTGCAACGCTTGGAAAGCTTGTCCCTTTGTTTTTGTTCAAAAAAGCAAGTTCGCAAACTAGTTCCACCGCGATCATCTCTTTCAAGGAGATGCTGCGTGGATCAAGGAGGGAGCGCGGATTTTCTTCGACGATCCGAACCATACCCGCCCAACCCGGATGTGCCAGTAACATTTCTAACAGGTATTGCTCATAAAGCGCACTGTCACCGACGATCTTTTCAAGACAAATCCGAATAACATGGCCCATGTCTTTGGTTAGCAGGTCACGGACGATAGGTTCCTGAAAGGGATACAATGGCAGCAAACTGTTTTGGGCTAGGCGCATGACGCAATCCCAAAAACATTCCCCATCTTTGGGGAGCGTCCAACGGCTGATGCCTTGGTCAAGAAAATTGCCCAGTAAGCGGAACAGGATAGGGTGCACTAACATATTGAGTTCCAACTCAATATGTTTGATCCAAGTTGTGCGTATGCCATGGTTGGCAAGGGAAACTGGGGGGTAATGGCCGCTACTGTCCTGCTCGAACAAGCTTTGCTTGAGGCTTTCCTGTTGTTGCGCGGAAAATGCGGTTCGTTCTAATGCCCAATCGATTGCATGATCCTTGATGCGGCCTTGTTGATACAGTTTTTGGTAATCCGCCATCGGCAAGTAACTGCGCGCGCCGAACATTTTTCCAGCCAAGGCCACTCCTTCATGAAAAGGCAGGTGTTGGACGGCATGCAAGGTATTGTGGTGGATAAAGTCCTTGATTGGGCCTTGGGTGGGTAGCCAGTGTGCGATATGGTCGATGGTTTTATCCAGGTCGAACGTAACCGTAGATTGCACAGCAGATGAGTTCGAAGATACAGTACTATCCGATGGCGCAGTTGTCTCAGTTTGATTCAGCATTTTTACACTCAGTGTCTGGCAGAGTAGAGGTGTTTATGTGTTCAATTTCGATTAATCCTTTTAATCGAGTATCCATGCAATTTCTTAAGCATTAGTCATGCCATAATTGCTTTCGACAATGTTTGTTGGTGCTGGGAAATGAGGTAATTCTGCCATCACAC
>NZ_AYLO01000095.1 GCF_000496735.2 Methyloglobulus morosus KoM1 | reverse complement strand
GCCTATAGTAATAGAAATTGCATGTCGCTGAAAAGTAAAATGCCAAACCAGAAAAAAAACTGGTTCGGCGTTTTGTGTCAATAAGAAATTTCAGGAACGCCTGGTTCTAGCCCTTTCTCCGGCCAACAATAAAATACCGGTTAGAAATGCTATGGCACTTCCGCCAGAAGCTACGGATATTTCTGGGGCCTTGGTGATAGGGGGTGGGATGTTGGGCATTGCTTCTGCACTAGAGGCCATAAGAAAGCCTAACATGATAGATGCCAATGTTAATCGTATTTTCATTCAATGTCCCTCAATTTTAATTAAAAAAGTATAGATAAAATTATTATGCAAAACAAAAGCAGTTATATCTTTTGGCATAAAATTAACTATACATTAATTTTCACGCAGGCTGAATGCCGAGTCTTTGGGGTAAATTAGATTATAAATCTCAATTTACATCTCAGTTAAGACCAATCTCATGATTTGCGGAATCAGTATATGCAGGATTGCCTGGGATGTATATACGTAGAAATACCTATACGGCTGCGAACAAGGCATAAGTAAAACTGAAGTAGTTGTTTCATTTTGGTTTTTATTATTTCCCTCAGGTTAAGAGATTGCTCCCTTAACCGAGGGTAAGCCAAAGCGGTGTAGGACAATTATCCAGTTTTAATGGATAAAGAACAGCTTCAGTTAGTGCAACAGTCCATAGGCTATCAGGTTTCCCTTTGGGTTTGTATTTTTGTTCCCGGCAATAACGAACACCTTTCCATTCGCAATCACTGGAACATTGAACTTTGCGGAGTAAAGCCCCACGCTATCTTGGATGACTTGATTACTGTTGTACAACTCCGTTAATACATTAAGACTATTGCCTGAGCAGGTTGGGACGTAAGCCCGGAGTACACCGGCAGTGAGAGATCCATTTCTCTGCATTGCCCATAGGATACCATTGCTATTGCCATTGGCTGAAATGGCAAGTGTTCCCCCTGGGTAGGTGTAAGTTGCAGGAGATCGCTCTGCTATCGAAAGCACCCCGTTGTTCAATTGAAATGCCTGGATTGCATCAGCTACCGGTGCAAAGAACACACAGCCATTGTAATAAACTGGGTTGCTGTAATTACCGGGTTCTGGTGTACCTAAAGGAAAGATATTTTCCAAGTGTTGAACGGGTTGGGTAGCATTATGGCCCATGTTGTCACGGTTGATAAGGTCGATAGCGCTATTCTTCCCGGCGCCAATTAGCAGATGAGGGGTATTGCCCACTTGATCCGGCAACAGCATGACACCACCTGAGCCAAGGTCAAGATTTTGGGCTTCCAAGGTGCTCTGGTTGCTTGGCGTAAAATAGTCCGCGACAATTCCACCTGGATTCAATTTCAAAAAACTATCTCCGTAGTTAGATTGGTTAGCATTGAACGGTCCGTTTCCTGTCACGAAAAATACATTGAAGGCGGAATCGGCAGCTAGACCTCCGCCACTATGCCAGATGCCACCCCCCGAGCCATTCGGCGAGACGTTATATGCCATTGTTTGTGCGAGTGTTGTCGCGTTATATCCCAATACCCAGCCATGGTATGGCCCATTGTCACCGTGACTTGCGAAGGCCATATAAATTACGCCATTGTTAAGGAGCAGGGCGGGACGCTGATTCTCGATAAGAGAATTAAAGGATAATGTGCCACCGATGCTCCCAGTACCTGATCCTTGAACACTGGCCTGGATTATTACTGGGCCGCCGAACTTCTCGGCACCTGTCGCGATATCGAGTGCGTGTAACCGATGACGGTAGTTCGCGCCTTCTTTAGTCTTGGCGACAACGTATAAGGTGCCAGTCGCTGGGTCAATCACCGGTGTACTGGTGATTCCAATCTCGGGTGCGATATCGACAACTTCGCCAGTATCGGCCACAGGAACGGTGGTAACGCCTGGTGATAGAAAGCTCACTTGCCAGAGAGGATTGGCGCTTAAGCCGTCGGCATCGAAGGCGTAAACTGTATTGTGTTCCGTTGCCACAAAGACAACATTGTGGAAACCTTGCCCTGGAATGTTGACGTTGGCCATATAGAGTGGCGATGCATCGGTTACACCATCCAACGAATAAGTGAAGAGCTTGCCAAACCTGGCAGCATTCACGTTGGTTGGTGTCAGTACCGTTTCGTTTAGGTTCTGGCCAGTCCGTAAGTTGTCATTGTGATGGGTAAACATGCCTGGATAGTTGGTCACATACACCGTTGCATTAGCAGTCTGGGACTGAGCCGTTACCGTCACGGTATGAGTGCCGACAGCGTTGGGCGGGGTGTACAGGCCCGAGGCAGTAATCGTTCCAGAGGAAACAGAGCCTCCCGTAACGCCGTCCACCGACCAGACAACACCGATGCCGCTGGTCGTAAACTGTTGTGTCCGTGTGAATGTCAGAGGTGCCACAGATGGGCTGATGGAAAGTCCGGAACTTACACCTGTGCCGCTTAAAGAAATCGTGTGCGGGTTTCCGGGTGCATTATCCGAAATATTAACCGTTGCTATGCGAATACCCGACGTGCTTGGCGTGAAAGTTAAACTGATAATGCAACTGGAAGTTGGGGCAAGGGATGAACCACAAGTATTGGTTTGTGCAAAGTCGGAACTATTGACACCAGAAATCCCAATGCTGGTAATCGTCAGCGCCGAGTTTCCTGTGTTTGTTATCGTAACGGTTTGTGGGCTGCTGACTGTACCTGTCACTTGATTGGGGAAACTGATGCTACCGCTGCTTAGACTTACAGTTGGTACTTGGCCAACACTGCCGATTGGACTATCTTTCTCAACTTGTACTTGTGGTTGCGTTAGCGCTACGTTGTAAACCCTGACTTCGTCGATCATTCCTTGGAAATACTGCCCGTAGATACTGTCCCCGCCGATTTGCAATGGGTTGGTGGACACCAGGATGCTCCCTGTCTTTGGTAGGCTCGATACCAGTGCTCCATTTACATAAAGCTTCAGGGTTGTTCCGTCATACGTCGAGGCCAAATGGGTCCATGTATTCGCTGGCAGAATGGTTGTCCCAAAGGTTTCACCGTAACTGGACGGTGTCCCAAACTGTCCCCCTGCCCCAGGCAACCCGTTGTTACTGGTTGTCGACATCAAGTAGTAGTTGTCATTGCCCTTGAAAATCAAATCCCGCCATGCACTAGTCACAGTCGATGGGTTCACCCATGCCTCTAGAGTCATCGCAGTTGTGAGGTGCAATGAAGCCGCATCGATAATGTTTACACGTGCATCGGTTCCGTTGAATACCAACGCCCCACCATATTTACCTGCGTTTGTCCATGTTGCATTTGCGATTGCCCCGGTGTTTCCATTCCCCGATGCGTCCGTTAACGTCGTACCTGTTCCTTCGTCGAACGAGTAGGCCGCCACTAGGCCTGGAAGCGTAGCTAGCGTTGTTGCACTCGCCACGTTCGAGTACGGCCCAATATTCGGGGTCGCGTCCGTCGCCTGCAAACGGTAGCTATAGCTGGTATTTGGCTGTAAACCACCTTTATCACTAAACGTCGTCCCGATTCCCGTTGACACCGTAAGATGAGCAAATTCGGTGCATCCCGGTCCTTGGCATCGTTCCACCCTGTATCCGGTCACCCCAACATTATCCGTCGCCGCCGTCCAGCTCAGATTGATCTGGCTTCCGCTGATAGCCGTTGCCGTGAGATTTGTTGGCGCCGTTGGCGGGGTTGTGTCTGGAATGGAGATCGTCGTCGAATCACTGGCTGAATCATTTGACGTGTTAATTTGGCCGCCACCTACTACCGATGCCGTATTGGTTACACTTGTTGGAGCATTTGAGGCCACGTTCACGGTTAGCGTGACTGCCGGATAACTGGCAGCTGCGGCCAACAGGTCGCTACGCGTGCAAGTAGGGGAAGGTGTCAAGCTGCAGCTCCAGCCTGTGCCAGCCAAGGCTGTGGCCGTCAACCCCGTCGGTAACGTGTCGGTCAGTGTCACCGTGCCGCTGGTCGATCCAGTGCCACTGTTGGTCACGGTGAGTGTGTAGATTGCGCCAATTTGGCCTTGGGTGAGGTTGCCAACATGCGTCTTTGTTACTATAAGGTCAGGTATCGTCGATGTTGTGATTGTCGTCGAATCACTGACCATATCATTCGTTGTGTTGATTTGGCTACCGCCCGCTACCGATGCCGTGTTGACCACGCTCGTTGGCGCATTTGAGGCCACGTTCACGGATAGTGTGACCGCCGGATAACTGGCGGCTGCAGCTAACGTGTCACTGCGCGTGCAGGTAAGGGAGGGAGTCAGGTTACAGGTCCAGCCTGAGCCAACCAAGGCCGTGGCTGTCAACCCCGTCGGTAACGTGTCGGTCAGTGTCACCGTGCCGCTGGTCGGCCCAGTGCCGCTGTTGGTCGCTGTGAGTGTGTAGGTTGCGCCAATTTGCCCTTGGGTGAGGTTGCCAACATGCGTCTTTGTCACTGTCAGGTCTGGCCCTGGGCTGATTACGCCGATTGGCGTGTTCATGTCCGTCTGAATCTGCGATACCGTCAGCGCCACGTCGTAAACCCTGACTTCGTCGATCATACCTAGGAAAAACTGACCATAGATGCTGTCGCCACCAATCTGCAATTGGTTCGTTGATGTCAGGAGGTTTCCTGTCTTAGCCAGGCTGGACACTTGCACACCGTTCACAAATAGGCGCAGGGTCGTCCCGTCATAGGTCGCAGCCAAGTGTGTCCACGTATTCGTTGGCAGCAAGGCTGTGCCAAAGGTTTCACCGTAACTGGACTGTGTCCCAAACTGCCCGCCTGCCCCAGGCAACCCGCTGTTACTGGTTGTCGACATCAAGTAGTAGTTGTCATTGCCCTTGAAAATCACATCCCGCCATGCACTGTTCACCGATGAAGGGTTCACCCACGCCTCCAGCGTCATCGCCGCCGTCAAGTGCAAGGATGCCTTGTCGTTAATATTTACACGCGCAGTGGTTCCATTGAAGGACAGTGCGTTGCCGTATTTGCCTGTAGCCACCCAGGTCGCACCCGAAATTGTTCCTGCATTCCCGCCACCTGAAGTGTCCGCTACTGCTGTCCCCGTACCCTCATTAAATGAATAAGCTGCCACCAAGCCTGCAACCGAAACTTTAGGAAGCAAGGCCAGCATGAATAGAGCGACCAACCCAGCAGTAAAGTGTGAAAAGGAATTAATATAGCTTCTACCTATTCTTGGGGAGGGGCAACCTTTTATTGGAGACATTTTCGTTATCATCTCTGAGTCATAATGACGCAACGTGTAGGATTGAGTAAAAATTTTA
>NZ_AYLO01000094.1 GCF_000496735.2 Methyloglobulus morosus KoM1 | reverse complement strand
AAGTCGAAGTGCTACAGCAAAAGCAAAGACATGCTTAAATATTCCGTCATGCTTTTGATGCTCAAATGGAACGGCGAGCTAAAGCCTATACTTTATTAACAATGCCGTTTTCATTAACACATCACTTTTATTTGTCATTTTATTAACAGCAATAATTCTCCTTGTATTACTTGTAGACTTTGGGTAATTCCTTATACTTAAAGGGTCGTTTATTTCAGTTTTCGAGACCATTCTTTATCACCGTGCCTCCATCAAATCAGTAATAAAATCATTTTTTCTTAATTTCGTTTATTTGTCATAGCCCCATGTTTATTAAAAAACATCACGTTAACTTATTATGTTTATTAGCAAAAAATAAAGGTGCGACACGATTGACCAGAATAATAGCACATACCGCCCCAAAGATGTCGGCAAGCAAATCCAGAAGGCTGGCGGCGCGACCAGGAACAAACATCTGGTAGCCCTCCTCAGTGATACCGAACAATGTAACGATCATGAGGGGCAAGGACAATAGCGGGATAACTTGCCTTTCGCGGAATTTTAACGATACACAACAAACCAGAAAGCCTAAGACACCAAATGCAAAAAAATGCGCTACTTTGTCCAAACCATGCACTTTTTCCAATACGGGCAAAGGCGGCTGCGAAGATTCAATAAATAGGGCTGTCAACCAGCCAACACACAACAGGATAAAAAAAATAGATGGTCTATGGCTATTTTTTGCTTTAGTCATTTTCATACATCCAAGATTAATACGCTTGTTTACTTGCAAAACCCTTAAACACAGTCAGGATCACAATTTTTATATCCAGCCACAACGACCATTGTTTTAAATATTCGAGGTCGTGGTGAATCCTGGCTTCCATTTTATCCAACGTATCGGTTTCGCCGCGACAACCGTTGACTTGGGCTTGGCCGGTAATTCCGGGTTTGACTTTATGTCGCAGCATATAGCCCTGTATCTGTTTTCGATAATATTCGTTGTGGGCAATGGCGTGCGGGCGCGGACCGACGACAGACATAGTGCCCCGCAACACATTAAAGAATTGAGGCAGTTCATCTAGTGACGTTTTGCGTAAAAAAGCACCCAGCGGGGTAACCCGGCTGTCGCTGCGAGTGGCTTGTTTTATCTGGTCGCCATTTTCACATACTGTCATGGAACGGAATTTCCACACTTCTATTTTTTCGCCTTTTATGCCATAGCGTTGTTGTTTGAAAATAATAGGGCCCGGCGACGTAAGCTTTATGGCTATGGCGATCATGAGCATGGGAACGGCAGTAATGGGTAATATTATCATGCAAAGAATAAGGTCTTCAAACCGCTTCATCGTTCCATCGAGTGCATTAAATGGGGTATCTAATACGCTAACGACCGGTATACCTTGCACATTGCTCCATTTGGATTGGATTAAGTTGAAGGTGAAAAAATCTGGCACGATGTTAATGGAAGCGGTGCTGTCTGCCAATTCTTGGATTAGTATGCTGATACGTTGCTCGGCACGCAAGGGCAAAGTGATATAAATATGATCGATTTCACCGTTTTTAGCCTTCTCCAGCAATTCCTGGAATCCTCCGGCTAAATCACCAATTTGCTTGTGGCCCAAACGCCTGCCTTCAGCCTGGGCACGGTCATCAAAAAAACCAATGAATTGATAACCTATCCAGGGCATTTCCGATAGGCCCGTTTTAAGCCGTTGACCTAATATATTTGCGCCAAATATGGCGTAAGTTTTTGTGTTAAAGCCTTTTTTCCGTAAATAACATAAGAAGCCACGCTGTATGGAGTGCGTCAATATAATGCTAAAAGGAGCCAACGGCAGCCATAATTCAATGACTTCCAGCGAATAACTGTATTCGGCATTATACAGGTAGACACCGCTAATCAGCAGCATAAAAGCCCCCAACCACGAAAGCAGTATTCGTAGCGCCTCATCAAATAGGGGGGCTCCACGCCAACCATGATAAAGCTCGTTGTTTTCAGCAATAATGCCAAACAGGGTGGCAGCCACAAACCCCGGCAAAAGGTATTCACGATCAATCGGAACGTCATACACCATCAAAGACGCGTACAACGTGGTTAAAATCAATACGCTATCAAGCGTCCGGGTTCGGGTTAATAGCGAGGAATGCGGAGGGCGAATGGCTCCTTTATCAGGTATTTGACTCATTTATAACTTCAACCGGAGTGGGGTTATGCACCAATACCTTTTGAGTGCCGTGAACAGTTCCTTCTCTACACATGCTAGATACGTGGGTTTGAAAGCTTGCGCAAAAGCGAGCCCCTGCTTATTAATAAAGCCTATCTATCCCAACAGGAGAGGCGGATTTGTTGCAATACTTAAAACTGAGTTGGTCAGTAAATTGTTTAACGTACCTAGTCTAAAGGGGCTTTGTTTCAGTTTTATTAAAACTTATTTGAATATCGTTTAATTGTGGCACATTCGTGCGGATTATTGAACTCGCCTTCCCCATTAAACTATCGATTTGGCTGCCGTTACCCCTTAACTAAGCACTATTTACTTACTAACACCGAAATCAGGTTAAAATAGCGCCCAATCGTATTCGGCTGCTTAGTCTTACTCAATCTGATGAGCGCTCATGCTGCCTTTCGTTTACTTAAAACAAGACCGCCCTGCGGTATCCGCCTCCTATGTCTGAAACACAAGCAGCAAAACGTTGTGTCGCCTATTGCTTGGCTCAAAGCTTTGATATTAGCAACTTGGCGAAAATCCTGTCGGAAACCACGCTGATACGGATTATCAAAGGCGCATTATTGGTCGAAGATGATGAAACTTGGTCGGTTATTTTTGCTTATGGCACGGTTGTGCATTGGAATATCGATTCCGAAGAGCAACATAAGCTGCATCAACTCCTCCTGGGTCATGCGGAAAATCCACTGAAAACAATAGAAGAAGATCATTTTACTTTTACGTTGAACAGCCCGCAGACCCGCATTGCGGAAGACCATATAGAAATCGAATCTGACGACCCTATTGTGTTGTTTTCCTTATCGCAAGGGATGGCGCAGTCCATCAAGCTCGCTTCGTTTGAAACCAATGCTATCACCACCATCAACAACACCAGCTATATCCCGAAATCATTGGCGCAGGACGGCAGGATCAAATTAGGCCGCCATGAGATAGCCAAAATACGCGGGCAATTGTTTTTGACCAAAAGCGACATCATCTTGAATTATGACTTGCTGGATAAACCGGATTTTTTCTGGGAATACCCAGAGTATGAGGAATACTACACCATCGCCGCCAAATACCTGGAGGTGGCCCCGCGCACCGAGGTCTTATCCAAAAAGCTTGAAACAATCCATGAATTGTTTGAGATGTTAGCCGATGAACAAAAACACAGGCATTCGTCAATATTGGAATGGATAATCATCGGCTTAATCGCCTTTGAAATCGGCATGACCATTGTCGATAAAGTGTTCTGAAGTAAATTTAACCCCTCCCCTTTAGCCTAACCATGTTAAGTTACCAACATGCCTACCACGCGGGCAATTTTGCCGATGTCCTGAAACACGTTGTGTTGGTTCAGGTATTGAACTATTTAAAAACAAAGGACAAGCCGCTTTGCTACATTGACACTCACGCCGGCTCTGGCGACTACAAGTTGCATTGCGGCGTATCGCAGAAAAACCAGGAATACTTGGGCGGTATCGGCAGCTTATGGCAACACGAAACATTAGCCGATTGTGTGGCCGATTATGTCAACCTCATCAAACAAAACAATCCTTCCGGGCAATTAAGCCATTATCCCGGTTCGCCATTGATTGCTGCCCAGTTGCTCGGCAATAAAGACCGCCTGTTCCTTTACGAGCTACACACCGCAGAATCCAGGCTGTTAGAAGAAGCGACCAAGAAAGATAAACGCATCAAAACCTTTCGGGCCGATGGGCTAAAGGATAGCTTAGGCTTATTGCCGCCCAAAGAACATCGCGGTTTGATACTGATAGATCCCTCTTATGAAATCAAGACTGAATATAAAACGGTAGTCGATGCCCTGCAAGCCATGCACAAGCGTTTTGCCACAGGGTGTTATTTACTTTGGTATCCCGTCGTTGCCAGGAAGCGTAACCAGTACCTGGAACGTGCCTTAAGGGAAAGCGGCATTACCAACATCCAGCTATTTGAACTGGGCATCCAGCCCGATAGTGATGAATTCGGTATGACAGCCTGCGGCATGATTGTCATCAACCCGCCTTGGACGCTACTTACCGACATGCAAGAGGCATTGCCTTGGTTAGCCAAAACGCTAGGCGATAGTCAGCATAGTTATTATCGAATAGAGCAATTGGTTGGGCAATAAAGTTAGCGAACAATGACCCGCCCCCAGATTAACATACTCGATGCTTCCTTGACAGCCGTGAAATTAATGTCGCGTTAAAGCCCTAAATCGCTTAATCCCGGATGATCGTTGGGACGCGGCCCTTGCGGCCAATGAAATTTACGCTCACTTTCATGGATCGATAGGTCATTGATACTGGCATATCGCCGCCGCATTAAGCCGTGTCTGTCAAATTCCCAGTTCTCGTTGCCATAAGACCGAAACCATTCGCTGTTGTCATTGTGCCATTCGTAGGCAAACCGCACGGCGATCCGGTTACCTTCAAAAGCCCACAACTCTTTGACTAAACGGTATTCAAGCTCTGTTGACCATTTGCGCCTCAAGAACTCAATAATTTGTTCCCGACCCACGGGGAATTCGGCACGGTTTCGCCACTGGCTGTCAATGGTATAGGCCAAAGCGACACGCTCGGGATTACGATTATTCCAACCGTCTTCAGCCATGCGTACCTTTTGGGTTGCCGTTTCATGGGTGAAGGGCGGGAATGGTGGACGTGATTCAGTGTGGGCGGTCATTGAACAAACCTCTGTGGGAATTGTAGGACGGTGATTATCTTAAGGTAAATCTAGAGGTTATGGGTAACGGTGCGCAAAGTGCCTCAATGAGGGCGTATTAACTATTGAGGACACTCAACTTAGGTGGCCATTACCTCATAACCAAGCGTTTCTCCAGATTGGCGCATTAAAACGTCACAATTTCTTCGCCGTCACTGACCAAGCAAATGTCCGCAGCACGCATGGCAAAAATGCCCACTGCAACCACGCCGGTAATGTTGTTGATGGTTTGTTCCATTTTGATGGGCTCCATAATGTCGAGGTTATGGACATCAATGATCTGGTTGCCATTATCGGTAATGCAATTCTCCCGCCATACAGGCTGTCCACCCAATTTGACCATTTCCCTGGCGACATAACTACGCGCCATTGGGATCACTTCAATCGGTAGCGGGAATTTGCCCAGCACATCGACGCGCTTGGAACCATCCGCGATACACACAAACTTTTTACTGGCGGCGGCGATGATTTTTTCCCGTGTCAGTGCCGCTCCACCGCCTTTTATCAATTGCTTACGTGGATTGATTTCATCAGCGCCATCGACGTACACTTCAATCGTGCCGACATTATTCAAGTCCAGCACGGGAATACCCGCTTGTTTCAGCAATGCCGTGGTCCCTTCCGAACTGGAAACCGTGCCTTCAATATCTGCCTTCATTTCCGCCAGATAGTTGATGAAATATTTCACCGTGGAGCCTGTACCTACCCCGATGACGGGCACATCTTTGATATATTTCAATGCCGCCTGGGCAACTTTTTGTTTTAATTCATCTTGTGTCATGAGCTTACCGTGGTTGTTGTTATTAGAATGAGAGGGATTGCTAAATTAAAATTACAGTCAATTTGGCTTTAACAATAAGCGATGATAATACCTCAGTTGTTAAATTTCCTCAGCCGATTTTTTTGGTGATGATTTCAAGCCGTATTTATTCAAGCTTTGCTGCCCATTAGCAAGTGCCTTGGGCGAATGATTTAATTGCATCACCGACACGATTGGGGTAATCCGAAATCAAACCCGTTACGCCGGCAGCCAATAAATCCACCATTTCCTGCGGATCGTTACAAGTCCACACATTCACGTCAAAACCTGCATTGCGGACTTCATCAATGTGGGTGAGGTAGCGTTTACCCGACAGCCCGCCAAAGCCATGTCGCTTATAATCCTTATGGCAACCGATGTTGTAGGCATTCGCCTTAAGTGTGCGTAGATAGGCTACTGGCGCTTTAATCGGCCCTTCCGTGAGAACGGCAATGGCAATGCGGCTGGTTTGCTGCCGCACTTGCTGCAACAAGGCATGATCAAAAGAGGAAATTAGGACTTGATCTGCCAGTTGTGTTGTCTGTACATCCTTCAACACGGCCTCAACCAATCCTGGGTGACCATCTGGATGGCTTTTAAGCTCAATATTGACCTTAAGGTTCAGTTCTTTAGCTAATGACAAGGTCTCAGTCAGGGTTGGAATCTTGATGTTACCGGAAGCGTAGTGTTCCCGCTCGGAGACGCTGACAAAGTCGGCTATTTCGCCATCGCTTAGGGTTTGCAGGAAAGGTAGCCGTTCTTCGCGGGATAGCTTCAGTTGTGCTATGTACCAGCTTCCCGCATCTAAGCGGCTAAGCTCTGAATGCGTGAAATCAGCGACATCGTACCTGCTGCGCCCTGGAAATTTGGTTTTGGCATCAGTACACCGAACCAAATCGTCATCGTGATAAACCACGACTATGCCGTCTTTTGCCAAGCGTACGTCCATCTCGAACATGTCACAGCCCAAAGCTTTCGCTTTGGCGAACGCAACCAGGGTGTTTTCGGGTGCATAGGCCCTAGCGCCCCTGTGGGCGATATTTAGGACGTTGATTGATGCCGTTGGTACCATCGGTAGAGTCCAGGTTGATATAGTTGTGTTCAATGACGCGGTAAAGCGGTAAGCTATTATTTTTGCCATATTACAACAAAAATTGACTGCGACAATTATAAGTTGTTGTAATGTCAAGCTGCATTATTTGAGGGGGAGCTTAACCGATGCGAATTCAAGACGGGTTTTTGTTTCAATTTTATAAATTGGCCGGACCATTTTGGAGTTCAAAAAATCAATTTGAAATCCGTAAAGACACTGGGTTATTCGTCATCCTTACTGCGTTGCAAATCTATATTGCCGTCATTATTACCGAATGGAATGCAGACCTGTTTGATGCCCTTGAACAACATTCTATGTCTGGCATCATTGCCCAAATAGGCATGCTAGTCCTGATTTTCGTCGGCAGTATTGCAATAACGACATGGCACCTTATCGTTAAAAGACGGCTCCTGATCGGTTGGCGGATATGGCTGACGGAAAAGGTCATTTCCAAGTGGATGCATAAAGGTCGGCATTACCAAATCACTTTCATGGCGAAAAACAACCATGACAACCCTGACGTCCGTATCGCGGAAGACATTCGAATCGCGACCGAAGAGGCGATAGGACTCGGACATTCTTTGTTTTACAGCCTGTTACTGCTCGGCAGTTTCACTAAAATCCTCTGGACTTTATCGGGTACGATTGTGTTGAATCTAGGGCTTTTTTCGCTGCCCATCGCGGGTTATTTGGTCTGGATTTCAATTATCTATTCAATATGCGCATCAATCTTAGGTTGGTGGACGGGTAAACCGCTGACTGAGGCTACGAATGCCCGACAAAGCGAAGAGGCCAATTACCGCTACGGCCTGATAAAAGCACAAGAACATTCCCAATCAATTGCCTTAATTCATGGTGAAGACAATGAACAAAAGCAGTTTAGGAATTCATTTCAGCCGATTATCGACACTTATCAGCTACAAACGGATGCCTGGAAACAGATCCAAATATTTACCTCGGGTTATTCCATCACGTCGATGGGGCTACCCCTTTTAGTTGCAGCGCCCCGTTATATTGTAGGGGCAATTAGCTTGGGCACCTTGATGCAATCGGTCCAGGCATTTCAGCAAATGGTTTCGGCACTTTCCTGGCCCGTCAATAACATGCCTGGAATTGCAAGTTGGCGCGCCTCGGTTGAACGGGTTTTGGGCTTGGTCAAAGCACTTGACGAGTTGGAAAACGATATTTCCTGCCTCAATTCCCATCAAATTTGCGTAGGGAATGGGGAAAAGTCCGTCATAAAGTTTGATAATGTCAGTATAGCCAATTTGGAAGGTCAAACCATTTCTTTGGTTATCGACAATGAGATAAAAGCGGGTGAGCATGTACTGATTTCGGGTAAATCCAGTACTGGCGCAATGCTGTTCCAAGCCATAGCGGGATTGTGGCCTTGGGGGACAGGCCATATCCAACTCCCCGAAAATGAACGCCTATTTTTCATGTCGCCTCGACCTTACTTGCCAACCGGGTCGCTTTATTCAGCCATTTGTTATCCCAAACCAACCACCGCATTCAAGCGACCTGACCTGGAGAAATTGCTAAGACGGCTAGGCCTTAAAGAGTTGATTAACCAACTCGACCGGGTTGAGTCTTGGGATAAACTCCTCTCCCGGGAACAACAGCAACGGTTAGGGCTAGTTCGCGTGTTGCTGTACCAGCCGAAATGGATTTTTATCCAGGAAGCCTTGGATTCACTTACACCAGATGGTGAAAAACAAATGCTGGAATTGTTAAGTGCAGAATTGCCAAATGCAGCTATCCTTAGCATTACCAATCAGCCGTCTGCTGAGGCGTTCCACCAACGGAAACTAAAAATATAGCCTAATCAGTACCCAGGATTTAACCATAGGAAAAAACCATGAACCCGTCAATCGCAAAAAACAAAGGCAAAAAACTACGCGGTGTCAATCTTGGCGGTTGGCTGGTACTCGAGAAATGGATGACCCCCAGCGTGTTTGAAGGCCTGAACGCGACTGACGAAACCACGTATTGTGTGGAATTGGGCGGTGCGGCAGAAACAAGGCTTAAACACCACTGGCAAACCTTTATCACCCGCGACGATTTCGCTTGGCTGGCGAATGTCGGCATCAATGCCGTGCGGATTCCGGTAGGGCATTGGATTTTTGGCGCCAACTATCCGTATCATAGGACGTACGGCGATTATCAATATCCGTTTGTACAAGGGGGAATCGACATCCTCGACCAAGCTTTCCAGTGGGCAGAGGACTTCAACTTGGCGATTATCCTGGATTTACATGCCGCGCCGGGTTGCCAAAATGGCTTCGATAATGGTGGCATCAAAGATGTGTGCGAATGGCACACGGATGAAAGTTATATCCAACATTCCTTGTGGGTGCTGGAAAAGCTGGCGGAGCGTTATCATGGACAAACCGCTTTGCATGGCATTGAAGTCCTGAATGAGCCGCGCTGGGATGTGGATACCCAGCTACTGAAACGATACACCACCGAAGGCTATCACCGCATCCGTAAATATTGCAAGCCAGAGGATGTCGCGGTGGTTTTCCATGATGGCTTTCGCTCTTACAAAGAATACCTGGGTTTTATGAAAGAGGCCGAATTCGACAACGTGGTGTTTGATATTCACCGCTACCAATGTTTCGCCCGGGAAGATATTGACCTCGACATCCACGGCCATATCAGAAAATCTGCCGTCGATTTAAGGGAAGAAGCAGACAATATCGCCTTGGAACTGGGCCATTGGACTTATGTCGGCGAATGGAGCTTGGGGCTGGACTTAAAAGTAGTCTCGTTATGGGCGCCCGGCCCTTACAACCACGCCCTGGAAAAGCTGGACAGTTTTCAAGTGAACGTCGCACTACGCGCCTACGCTGCCGCCCAATTGATTTCCTATGAAAAATACCTCGGCTGGTTTTTCTGGAGCTACAAGACGGAAACCACCCCAGCCTGGTGCTTCCGTGCTTGTGTGGAAAATGGCTGGTTTCCTGCGCGGTTTGATTTTGACTAACCCCCTGCAACTTACTGTCGGGACTGCACTTATCGAGCTTGGAATTCGGAAGGGATTATGACGGGCGTTTTCACGTTTCTGAAAATAACGGCTAAGAAAGCCATATTATTCACGCCAAACAGTGGCGGCTTCACTGTCCAACTTGTTTACTGACCAAGCTGACACTCTATGAAACCACCACTTTAACAACCAAGATCTTTCGATTAAGGTTTGAGCTGCAACAAAGGCCCTTGTTCATCCGCATAGGTGCTGGTATTCAATATTTGAATGCCTGCCGTATGCTCCCCATTGAACGGTGTAGTTATACCAGGGCAACCCGCCTTGACTGCATCTTCTGGCGAATTGAACCAGATACCCACATGATAGGTGTGAACCGGGGCAGTAGCTGGATTTTCCAATGCGTCAGTAAACTGACCACTATGCACATGCGGTGCAGGGGCAACGCCCGGAGCGACAATAAATGTTTCTTCATTGAAACGCCCGATAAATCGCGCATAGCCTTTGCCACGACTATTGGTTTGAATATCGCCTTGATACCAGGACATGCCGAATGGAAAATTAGGTACTTGAATAATAAACGCATCAAACTCGGTATTCTTTGGCAAGCCTTCTACTTTGACATCCATGACTTCTACATTGCCTAGTGTAGTGACCCTCACTTTGCCTTGCGCTGTTGGCGCACACGTTGCCGCTAAAACACCAGGGCGAACGAGTGGGAAAATGATTTTATCTGCCGCACTGGCCGCTTGTGAATAGAGAAACATGGCGTTGACCAAAGCCAATGTTGCGATAGCTTTAACTGAAGCCGTTTGATTTTTCATGATGGAATCTCCGATAGTAAATAATTAGTTTTAAGTTCAGGGAGTTTTTGTCCCTCCCTGACTCATGATTCCGGTCATGTATCGAATTTGTTCTAAGCGTTTTAAAAAATATTTTTTAACGATCTAGCCAACGCAAGTGGACGGCGCTTTTCGGACAAATTGGGGATGTAAAAAGTTGGCACAATAGCCCTGATAGGTAAGAGAACCTGAATTTCCTATTGCACCGCTTGCAAGATCGCCCAGGCATCCAACACCTGCAGAATTCCAGTCGATTGTCCCTTACCCTTACCATTTCGCAGTAGCAGCGCTTTTACCTGGGTCGGCGAAAGCGTAGGCTTTACTTCGAGCAGCAAGGCGATAACGCCGCTGACATGCGCGGCGGCCAAGGAACTGCCGGACACAAAATCATAGCCATCGTCCGGTACGGTCGTTAAAATTTCTACGCCCGGTGCGACTACAACGTCCGGGTACGCTGACAACCAAAAAGGTTGGGTGATACGGCCGTCAGGCCCAGTTGAAATGACTGGAATCACAAACGGCAGTTCTGCCGGGAAACCTGGCTTTGCCTGTTTTTCAAGGGCTGCCGCGACAACACTAATGCCGCGTTTGTGGGCGGTTTCCAACAATTTTTGCAGCAACTCATCAGGTGGGCCCGCTAGGCTCAGGTTAATAATACGGACGCCTTTGCTGATCGCCGCATCCAGGGCTTTTGCCAAGGACCAACTGCTGCATTGCGCTTTGGCATTTGAAGCGCCCGGATACCAACACGCTTTGAGAATGCTAACTTCCGCATTGGGTGCCATGCCATTAATGCCCGTTCCATCGTCGGCATTGGCGAGAATTACGCCGGTGACTGCCGTACCGTGGCGGTCATGCCTAAAAGAATAATCGCTGCCATCGACAAAATTTCCGGTTTCCAGCGATTGGCCTTTTAAGTCAGGATGATCTTTCTCAGCGCCCGTGTCCACGACCGCCAAACGGATGCCTTTGCCGGTAGCAATACGCTGTGCAATATCCGCGTGGGTGAGTTTTGGGGCATAACTCATGTCGGCAAAAGCTTCGCTTTTCCCGCTTTGCAAGCCTTCGAACACTTGGTTTTCCTGCGCTAACGCGACACGGGCATCAGCCCGCAGTTGCTGAATTACCTTTTTAAGATTTTCTTGCGCTGGGACTTCGTAAACTAAGCAATCCACGCCGATGGAAGGCAACAGAAATTCACCCGATTTCAGTATGTCATTCTGCTGGGCCAATTCGTCCCGTATTGTCCCCCAATCAGCTTTGAGGTTTTCAGGTAAGGTCACCAATACTTGTCGGCTTACCATCTGCTTAGGAAGCGAGTCCATGCCTTCAAAGAAGCCAGGAGAAATCCCCGTGCAGCCTAATAACAGCAATGACGGGGCAATGCACAAAAGTAAACGACGCATTGCGATCAGCCTGTGAACAGTAGAATACTATTCTACCAATTGAACCAAACGCACTTTGGGATTTGCGCGCAGTAGGGTTAGTGATCGTGCTTTTTCAGCCGATTCGACTTCGACAGTATAGCTCCCAACTTCAGACGGCCCTTGGCGAATCTGGGCTTTGGCCTGTTTCAGCAAATCAAACAGTTCCTGTGTCGTCATGTCTTCGGAGAATACTAGCCTAATGGATGCGCCTTTTGTTGCTGCTGGCGATCCGACATCCGAAAGCGTCTCGTAGTTGCCATTCGCGTTCTGGATAGGCGAATGCGGCAATACCAGGAATAAGGCCAGCAACGCAAAAGCGAAGGTTTCAAACGCCAGTGTCCAACGCACAGGCCGAGGCGTTTGGGAATACCAAGTACCCATGCGCCGTAAAAATCCGGGTGCCGCTTTCGTATGATTTATCTCCCGCTTCAGGGCTTCCTCTTCCATCTGATCAACATTAGCAAGAATTGCTGCAAAATGCGCCGGCGTAGGCTTCCAGGTGTCTTGTGGAGTCGGAAGCTCCTCAACTAGGCTTTGGCACCGTAACGCCTCGCGTTGGCACAGCGCGCAAACGGCTATGTGTTGTTCCAAATCAGATTGTTCTGCCGCAGATAACGTGCCATTGACGTACCAGGGAATAAGGCCTGCCATTTCACACGGTGCAGTGCCTATCTTTTCGTTAAGTTTATTTTCAGTCATATCGTTACCTTTACCTGTTCGGGTAGCGAGAATCCTTTTCGAGCCAGCAATTCCGCCAACCGTTTTCGTGCGTGGAACAAACGAGTCTTCACCGTGTTGATTGGGCAGCCGACAATATCGGCAATTTCCTGATAAGAGTAACCTTCAGCAAAACACAAGTCGATCACGGCAAGGTGGTCGGCAGACAGCTTGGAAAACGCCCACGACATCGCATCGCCCAATTCCCAACCCATGACAACCCGCTCTGGCTGGGAATTCGGGGACATGTCGGTATTGTAAAGCTCAGGTGCGCCATCCTCATCACTGTCCGCCTCCTCTGGATAATCCTCCAGGGATTCCTCACGATAGCGTCCATTCCGCTCCAGTAGTTTCAAGCCTTTCTTGTGCGCAATGCCAAACAACCAGGTGGAGAGCCTCCCCTTTTCTGGATCGTAGCTGCCCGCCGATTGCCATACGGTCAACATTACGTCGTTTACCGCTTCATCAACCCATTCTTGATGTTTCAACATTTTCATAAGAAATCGACCAAATCCCTCAGCGTATAAGTAATAAAACGCCTCGAATGCCTTCCTATCTTTTGCGGCAATGCGCTTGAGCAGTGCCACACCCTGTGCTTCATCCACATATTTTGACAATTTGTCCCTCCGAACTTTGCTAACTCATGGACGGTTGTGAACATATTACCACTGCGTGAAACCCTTTACACATGATTCCCGTCAGGACGAAAAATGTTCAAACGAAATGTGATCTTTCCCATATTAATCCAGGCGCACAACCCAAATAGCTATCCACGAACTTCGCCGTTGTATGCCTGGAAAGGCAAACGCAGCCACTCGCTTCTGAGCGTACATTTACCAAGACCGGCAAAGCCAAACGATTATTTGAGGCCTTGATCCGTTAAGCGGGGCAGCATGCGGCAAAACCCGAATCGTCAAACGCCCATTTCAGGCGTTAATTTCCCTAATAACGCGCCGATAAATTCGAGTTTTTGTTCAGTTTCACCAAACGATTTGATAAATCTTAACTTATCTGCGCCATCGAATTTATAAACCTGCGCTTCTTTTTGGATTAAGCCGATTAACGCCTCAGCATTGATGGTTGGATTGGCATTAAAAACAACCCGACCGCCGCCGGCATTCGCGTCAATCTTCTTGACACCCAGTTTTGCAGCCTTTTGTTTCAATTCGGTGACAGCGAACAGGGTTTTGACAGCGTCCGGCAACAGGCCGAAACGGTCAATCATTTCTACTTGCAATTCGCGCAAATCCTCCGCCGTTTCCGTATTGGCGATCCGTTTATACAGCACCAAGCGGGCATGTATGTCGGGCAGGTAATCTTCGGGAATCAATGCCGCCGCCTGCAAATCGACTTCCGGGCCATTGTCCATCGGTGCGTCGAGTTCCGGTATTTTGCCTGATTTCAGCGCGTCAACAGCCCGCTCCAGCAGTTCAGTGTATAAGGTGAAACCGATTTCCTGAATTTGTCCGCTTTGTTCGTCACCCAACAGTTCGCCTGCGCCACGGATTTCCATATCGTGCGATGACAGCATGAAACCTGCACCCAAATCACCGGATTTTTCTACTGCTTCCAGGCGCTTTACGGCATCCGCAGACATCAAGGTTTTTGGCGGTACAATGAAATAAGCATAAGCCCGATGATGCGAACGACCCACCCTGCCCCGCAACTGGTGCAATTGTGCCAAACCGAGTTTATCGGCACGGTTGATGATGATGGTGTTGGCGCTGGGAACATCAATGCCACTCTCAATGATGGTGGAACACAACAACAGGTTAAAGCGCTGATGGTAAAAATCCATCATGATGCGCTCCAGGTCGCGTTCTGCCATTTGCCCATGGGCAATCGCAATACGGGATTCAGGCAATAACCTTTCCAGGTCATCCGCCATTTTCCCCATCGACTTGACGTCATTGTGCAGGAAAAACACTTGACCGCCACGCTTGATTTCACGCTGGCACGCTTCCTTAATTTGCGCGTCCACCCACTCGCTGATGAAGGTTTTGATGGCGTGGCGGTTGGGTGGCGGACTGGCGATAATCGAAATATCCCGCAAACCCGATAAGGCCATGTTGAGGGTCCGTGGTATCGGCGTGGCGGTCAATGTCAGCATGTCCAGGGTATGCCGCAGTTTTTTGAAATGCTCTTTCTGGGTAACACCGAACCGGTGTTCTTCGTCGATAATTACCAAACCGAGCGCTTTGTAACGCAGGTCTTTGGACAGCAGCTTATGGGTGCCGATGACAATATCGACCTTACCTTGCCCCAAATCCTCCGTAATCTCTTTTTGCTGCTTGGCAGAGACAAAGCGCGACATCACTTCGATGCGCACGGGCCAGTCGGCAAAGCGGTCACGGAAATTCTGGTAATGTTGCTGCGCCAATAAGGTGGTCGGCACTAACACCGCAACCTGCTTGCCGCTTTGCACTGCAATAAAAGCGGCGCGCATCGCAACCTCGGTTTTACCGAAGCCAACATCGCCGCACACAACCCTATCCATCGGCTGGAAGCTCGCCATATCTTCCAATATCGCTTCAATAGCAGTTTGCTGGTCTGGCGTTTCCTCAAACGGGAAGGCATCGGCAAATGCCAGATAGTCGCCGTCTTGTACCAAAAAGGCATGGCCTTTTTGCACAGCGCGTTTTGCCTGGATTTCCAGCAACTCGGCAGCAACGTCGCGGATTCGGGCAATGGCTTTTTTCTTGGCTTTACTCCACTGATCGCCACCCAATTTATGAAGCGGTGCATTTTCAGGACTTACACCGGCGTACCGCCCGATCACATGCAAGGAGGAAACCGGCACATACAGCTTATCGCCGTTGGCATATTCCAAGGCCAGGAATTCGGCGGGAATACCGCCCACCTTTAAGGTATGCAATCCTAAGTAACGCCCGACACCATGTTCCTGATGAACAACGGGGGAACCTATCGTCAATTCATTCAAGTTGTTGACAATATTTTCCAGTTCATGCACCGCCGACCGCCGCCGTCTGCGCCGCTGCTGGATTTTTTCGCCGGACAACAGGCTTTCGGTGATGATGGCAAGCGGTGGATTGGCTAGCCATACGCCATGATCCATGGGCGCAACCGTGATCGCAGGCGAAATGTCTCCGGCTAAAAATGTCCGCCAATTATCCACGGATTTTACAGAAATTTTATGTTGCCTTAATTTGTCGATCAAGGCTTCCCGACGCCCAGCCGACTCGGCGACGAACAGGATTGGGCTTGGATGATCTTTTATAAATTGTTGTAAGCGCTGCGCCGGTTCGGTCAACTTGGCGTCAATGGTCAAGTCAGGCAGGGGACGGCAGTTAAAGCCCTTGTCATCCGCCTTAACCGAATTATCGAAGGCGATACGGGCAAAGGCGGCGACCATTTGCAAGAGTTCATCGGCAGACAAGAACAATAACGTCGGCGGAAGCAAAGGCCGATCCACATCGTATTTTCGTTGCTGATAACGGTCTTCCGCTTCGGCATAAAACGCTTGTGCCGTTGTATCGAAACCGTCTGACGTAACCAACACAGACGACGCGGGGAGGTAATCAAATAAAGTTGCAGTTTGCCCCACGAATAGCGGCAAGTAATATTCGATCCCGCTGGGTGTAATACCCTTGCTGACATCGACATACAACACGTTTTTGGGTGACGTTTCCGGGAATTGTTCCCTGAAGGCTTGTCGAAAATGCTTGATGGATTCATCTGTAAACGGAAATTCCCGCGCAGGAAACAACTGGATCTCGTCGCATAGCTCCAATGACCGCTGGCTTTCAGGATCAAAAGTACGTATGGACTCAATATCTTCATCGAACAATTCAATGCGATAAGGCACTTTACTGCCCATCGGGAATAAATCGACAATCGATCCCCTGACCGCAAATTCGCCGTGTTGATACACTTGTGAAACGCACTGGTAACCGACGCTTTCCAGCTTGGCCCGGTTGAGTTCCAAGTTGAAGTCATCGCCGACTTTGACGGCGAAACTGTTGGCTAAGACATGCTCCCTCGGCGCTAAACGGTGCATTAAGGTGGTCACCGAAACCACTAACGCACCCCGTTTTACCTGTGGCAATAAAGCCAGGGTTTTCAGGCGTTCCGAGATAATCTCAGGTAACGGTGAAAACACGTCGTAAGGCAACGTTTCCCAATCGGGGAAATGAAGTATCGGAAGCTCATCCCCTAAGAAGAACGCCAATTCGTGTTCCAAACGCAATGCCGTTTGGTTATCTGGCGTAACCACGACAAACAGGCGATTTTCATTTTGGATGGCGGTCGCCAACGCCAGGGAATCGCCACAACCTATTAAGCCTGACCAAGTCATTATATGGTTAGGGGCCTTGGGTATTTCGGGGGGTAATATTTTTGTACTGACCATTAAGTAGTCGCTGTATAGGTGATATGAATGTTGTTAATTGCTGAACCCAACCCTTACGTCATGTAAGGTCTTGGATTTTTTTAATAAATAATGACGTGTTACCGATTTAAATAAATTTGTGTCGTTTGATAGTCAACCTTCGTGCGGTAGGATTGCCTAAACCCAGAACACAACAGGTATGTGATGCGTTTTCTATCCATGGCTTCTGGGAAGCCAAGTGGAAATTACACGGCTTTTTTTGCTGGGCGTTAGCCCGTGATGATACGCAATATGGGGCACCGAATCCACGGAATACCGGATACCGTTGCACTTCATGCAGACGGCCTAATTAAAAATGAAATCGCCAGTCATCCCGCCCCACAGCACCGCTTAAACTTCTTACCGCTTCCACAAGGACAGGGGGCGTTCTTGCCTTGATTTAATTGCGGGATGATTTTGCCGACTTTCTTGACGACTCCATCCACATAAAACCAACGGTCATCCTTTTTAATAAAACGACTGACTTCGTGCAACATGTAGTCTTCGCCCTTGTTCAGGTAGAATGCCTTGAATTCCACAATGCCCTTATTGTCGCTTATACCGCCTTTCTTAGTGTCGATAATTTCCAGTTTTTGCCAAACGAGGTTTTCGTCCGAAAGGCTTTGTTTTTCTAGGCGCGATGCCGCATCCCATGTCGCCAGGATGTAGCCTGTATTATCCTTGGCATAAGCCGTAAAACGCGAACGCATCAATGCTTCGGCGGTCGCTGGTAACTTATCGCCGGAATGGAACAGGCCGCAACATTGACCATAATCAATGCCCGAGCCGCAAGGACAAAATGGGGGGGTATCCAAAGTAGAACCTCATTGTAAGCCAAACAGTTGGGCTTATTTTACCGCGATATGCCCATCCACACTAAAAGCCAAAAAATTTTAGTGCCTGTCCAACATTTTCCTAACACCACAATAAGGCTTGTCAAGCTTCGCCTTTCAACAACATTTCACCGTATTCTTCTGGCGTGATCGTTCCGCCAAGTGATTCTGCAATGTGTTTGTCTCTCTCAGGCAGGGCATCTTGAATGGCATCAATCCGTTTCCATTGCGCCGGCGGCGTTGCGCATTCGGTTTGCGGAACATATTTTGATACGGCTACCCGTTGATATTTGTGGATATAACGTGGGCAGTTGATAAAGACTTCGGTCACAGTAACCCTAACCACCAACTGGGCACCATGGAACTCGGCAATCAACGGGTCGTTTCGGTCAATGCTGGCAGAGCCGTGTACACGGATGCGGTGCGGGGTCTCGAAATCAATAAACAACATCCCGACTTTATTGTTTGCCGTAATATTTCCCATTGATAGGAACATGCCATTACCGTCGTAGCTTGGGAAAACGAGCGTTTTACTGTCCAGCACTTTAACGAAGCCAGGATTGCCACCTTTGTAAGAACAGGTGGGATAACCACGGTGATCTATCGTTGTAAGAAAGAATAAATCCCGCGTTTCAATGAAGCCTTTCCTGTCATCGTCTATGTCTTCGGCAACGATGATCGCATTGACACGGTCAGCCAAATTTTTTGTTTCAAACGCATCTTGCATGGCACGATGTTGCTCGCCGTATATTTCAGTCATGGTTCCCTCCTACAGGAAATAATTGTAATGCGATGGGCAAAAGCTAAAGGATCGAGTTCTTATCAGTACTGTTGTGAATCCACTTTAGTGTAAGGTTATTGCATTCCGTAAGCTTTACAAATCAAACGCCGTGGTGATGATTTATACCATGACAATCAGTCGCTCAAATACATCGCATCGCCATAGCTGAAGAACCGATAAGATTGGCCAATAGCGTGTTGGTAAGCATTCATCACGGGCTGATAACCGGCAAATGCGGCCACCAACATTAACAAGGTAGATTCCGGCAGATGGAAATTAGTCAGCATGGCATCAACGGACTTGAACCGATAACCTGGCGTAATAAACAGGTCAGTATCGCCAAATCCCGATTCAAGCCGCCCATTTTGGGATGCGGATTCCAACGCCCTGACCGCCGTTGTCCCAATAGCGACAACACGCCCGCCACGCACTTTAGCTTCCTTAACTGCCTGGACGGTTTCTTGCGGTACCCTAAAGTATTCTTTGTGCATAAGGTGTTGCGACAAATCCTCTACCCTGACGGGCTGAAATGTGCCGCTGCCAACATGCAAGGTAACGAACGCAGTCGCCACGCTTTTTGCCTTGATTTTTTCCATCATCTCCAGATCAAAGTGCAAACTGGCCGTGGGTGCGGCGACCGCGCCTAAATGCTTGGCAAAAACACTCTGGTAGCGGCTGACATCGGATTCATCATCAGCGCGAGTAATATAAGGCGGTAACGGGATGTGACCGATTTGGCCTAAAATCTCCAGCAACGGGGTATCACCCGTAAATTCAACCCGAAATAAATCGCCCGCCCTGCCTTGCACTTTGCAACTGAAACCGCCATCCAACTTTATAATTGCGCCTTCCTTGGACGATTTGCTCGCCCTGACATGGGCAATGGCATGGTTATCGTCACACAACCGCTCAATCAGGATTTCGACTTTGCCGCCAGTTACTTTGGTGCCAAACAATCGGGCGGGAATCACCTTGGTATCGTTAAAAACCAGCAGATCACGTTCGTCAATTAAATCAACAAAATCGGTGAATTGCTTGTCGGCAAGCTGCCCTGTTTGCTTGTTCAAGCATAGCAAACGGCTAGCATGACGTTCTGTTAAAGGATTTTGGGCAACTAACTCCTCGGGCAATTCGTAAGCGAAATCACTTTTCTTCATGGCGGCGATGTTATCAGGTTTGCCGGAGAAACGCTTAACAAAGGGACTAAAATTGGACTGGCATTTTTATACAAGTATCCCTATAATGTCCACTCTTTGCCGGGGTGGCGGAACTGGTAGACGCGCCGGATTCAAAATCCGGTGATGGTGACATCGTGCCGGTTCGATTCCGGCCCTCGGTACCATCTGAAAGGACGAGGAATGGCAAAGACAAGCTAAAACCCGCAAGCTGTAAGGCTTGGCGGGTTTTTTATTGCTCTCTGATATAGAAAAATCGGTTTGAGAACAGCAAAGTAACGCTTACTATGTTGAAATAGTGGATTACCATTGAGGCCAGACCATGACAACCATACACACCCAAAACCTAGATCATACCGACTTGAACGACGTTATCACGGGTAACGAACTGCGTCCCGTCCATCCCGGAGAAATACTGCGTGAGGAATACTTGAGCCCGTTGGGCATGTCTGCCAATGCCCTGACAATAGCCCTTAAGATTCCTGCCCTGCGTATCAATGACATTGTTCGGGAAAAGCGGGGCATCGCGCCCGACACCGCCTTGCGGCTTGCCCGTTATTTCGGCACTAGCCCTGAGTTCTGGTTGAACCTGCAAACCGATTATGACTTGCGCGTGACCAAACAGAAAGCCATCACGGATATTGAGCGGGAAGTATTGCCGCGTGAGGTGGCTTGAAACGAACACCATACTTACGAACGAACAGAACATTGTTCGATTCTGTTCGCTGTTCGGTCAAACCTCAGTGAGCAGGAATAATAGCGTAAAGAAAAATATTCGCATTCGATTTCCAGGATTAGGCAATATCTATTTTATTGACGGCTCGGTACAATTCCTCATATGTCAACCTTGCCGCTCCCGAAATGAATAGGTACAGGAGATACATAAAATGCCACATGATTTATTTCTAACCCCTAGCTTTTCTGTTAATCTTCATATTGGTTTTCTATATAAGACAAATAATAAGTGGATTAATCTCATGCTAAAAAACATTAAAAATTCACCCCAACTGGGGCAACTTAAAACGCTTTATCCAAATACCAATGTCATTGTCATCATATTTGCCATTATCATGTTATGGCGAGGATTTTGGGGGCTGTTGGATACCTATCTCTTTCCCGGCTCTCCAACCTTCAGCTACTTAACCTGTATAGCCTTGGGGGCTATCATCCTTTATCTGGACGATTTCAAGATTGATAATTTGAAACGCTAAACCGTACACCTTACACGGAGAAGTTTAATAGGTCGCCATCATAGCTTGATGATAACAGGCTTGTTCGGCAATTCGTTGATATTGTCCGAATTAGGCGGGAAGTGGGTAGCCAATAAAACGGTTATGGCTTCGATACCTTTGATGGAGCCTTCCCGAAATTTGCCCTGTTTGAATTCGTTTTGTATGATTTGCGCGATTGCGTCCCATTCGGATTGTGCTACGTGCTTGCTAATGCCCCGGTCGGCAAGGATATGGACTTCATGGTCGGCTAACTGGACATAAATCAACACGCCGCTGTTTTCTTCGGTATCCCAGACCCTGAGATTGGAAAAGACTTGCGTGGCACGGAAACGGGCGGACATGCCATGCCATACCCAACCTGGGGCAAGGGAATTTTCAATGGCAAAGCGCAGTTCGCCGCTATGTTGGGATTCCGATTGTTTGATGGCGTTTTCAATGTCCGTCAATATGACCGCAGGAAAGGACAAGCGCCAGCACCACGGCGGCATGAAAGCATGTTTAAGCCAGCGCGATAACTTTACCATGACCCGGACGAACCTCCGCCGCCAAAACCACCGCCACCGCCGCTCCAGGAACCGCCGCTACTGCCTCCACCGCGATAATAGCCGCCGTATCCTCCCCCGTTTGACCAGCCACCGCCCCCTCCTGTGGAATGGGCGCTGGTTAAAAAGAAGATGACAATGCCCATTATAATGGCGCCTATCCCAAAACCCAGGAGTAAATAAGCCATCGCGCCGCTTACAATGCCGGCAATTAACCCGCCCGTTGTTCGACCGAACAGGGACGAAAGCACCGAACCCGCAAACAAACCACCCAACAGGAGAAGGATAAACCCGCCTTCGTCTTGTTGTGCAGAGTCTTGCTGTGCGGCTTTGGGGGCCGGTAACTGTTCGCCACCAATCAGACCTATAATTTGATCGACTCCAGCATTAACCCCACCGACAAAATCCCCGTTTTTGAAATACGGCGTGATAGTTTCTGCAATGATTCGTTTGGCTATCGCATCGGGGATCACGCCTTCTAGGCCGTATCCGACTTCCAGCCTGAGTTTGCGGTCGTTTTTAGCAACAATCAAGATCATGCCGTCATCCACACCTTTCCGACCTATGTGCCATAAATCCGCAACTTTAATCCCGAATTCGGCAATGTCTTCGGGCTGTGTGGTCGGTACAATCAAAACGGCAATCTGGCTGCCTTTTTTGGCTTCAAAGGCTGCCAGTTTATTTTCCAATGCTTGGCTTTGTTCCGCATTTAATGTGCCAGTCAAGTCTGTTACCCGTCTTTCTAACTTGGGTACTTCGACAAAGGTAGACGTTTCGGACATGGCTAAGTGGCAGAATAATACTAGCCAACAGCCCAGCCAAAAACGGGTAACCGTTATCCGGTAACTCCTATTTAAATGCTTCACGTACAACGTAAGCCTGAATAATTATTGTTTTGCGGGTTCAGGCGCTACTGGTGCTGGCAACGTCATCGGCTGCTGGGGCGCAGGTGCACCAAAATCGACTTTGGGCGGAATGGCTATAGCCTGTTCATTTTCAACCGTAAAGCTGGGCTTGGTCTTGTAACCAAAAATCATCGCTGTCAGGTTGGTCGGGAAAGAACGCACGGTGACGTTATAGTCTTTGACTGTGCCGATATAACGGTTGCGGGCGACGGTAATGCGGTTTTCCGTCCCTTCCAATTGCGCTTGCAGGTCACGGAACATACCATCGGCTTTCAGTTGCGGGTAATTTTCTGCGACGACCATCAATTTTGACAGCGCACTGCTCATCTGCCCTTGGGCGGCGATAAATTTTTTGAAGGCTTCTTCGTCATTAATCAATTCGGGGGTTGCATTGATCGAACCCACCCGCGAACGCGCATCGGTGACCTGGGTCAACACGTCTTTTTCATGCGCGGCATAGCCTTTGACGACATTCACCAGATTGGGCACTAAATCGGCACGACGTTGGTATTGGTTTAATACTTCTGCCCATGCGGCCTTGATTTCTTCATCAGAAGACTGGAACGTGTTGTAACCGCAGCCGGAAAATTGCGTCACAAAAAGAAGCAATAGTAGAAATTTTAATAAGCGCATGAGTTGGATAGGCATTTTATTCCCCTAGCGTTAAAGAAAATTGGACAACTAATGAGCGGCAAAACCGATGGTAGTCGGATTTATGGGATTAACTTACAACATTCTGCGGAATCTTAACAGGTTTTTCACAAAAGAGGGTTGACAGTGGACTTGCTGTGGTTCGGACAGGACCACAAATGGAATCAACCCGTGTGAATTCGTCAAGAGTCCTTCTCCAAATCCAGGAAAACCTTGTGTAAAGGCTTCTCAGGGACACCTAAACCATCTTTCAAGCTCCATTAAGCCATTTACTTATCCCAAACAATGCAGAATCCCCCAGATCAGGCTTGTGAGTATCAAAGTGCAACGCGTCCGTTTCCTTCCGCAGCCAGGTAAATTGCCGCTTGGCCAATTGCCGGGTGGCTGCAATACCTTTTTCAATCATTGTGGCTTTATCGTATTCACCGTGCAGATAAGCCCACACTTGCCGATAGCCGACTGCCCTTATGGACGGCATCCGTTCGTTTAGGTCGCCACGCTTAACCAGCGCTTCAACTTCTTCAATAAAGCCCTGATCCAGCATTTGATTGAATCGTGCAGCGATGATGTCATGTAAGGTGTTCCGCTCTTTTGGGGCGACAATCAATTTGATTGTTCGATAAGGGATAGCCCATTGCCGTGCTTCTGAAAAATAAGCCGACAACGGCTTTCCTGTGATTTCATAAACTTCCAATGCCCGTTGGATACGTTGTGGGTCGTTAGGATGGATTCTAGCCGCAGATTCTGGGTCGATGTTTGCCAACCGTTGGTGCAAGGCTTCTTTCCCCAGGCTTATCAACTCGCCATCTAATTTTGCCCTGATAGCGGCATCGGCTTCCGGCAGTTCGGCAAGCCCGTTGTTTAAGGCATTGAAATACAACATCGTACCGCCGACAAGAATGGGCAATCGCCCGCGCCGACAGACTTCTTCCATCAATGACAAGGCCTTATCCTTAAATTGCCCAGTAGAAAAAGATTCCGCCGGATCGAGGATGTCAATTAAATGGTGGGCAACACCCGCCCTTTCCTCGAGCGCGGGTTTTGCGGTGCCAATGTCCATGCCACGGTAAACCAGGACGGAGTCTACGCTGATGATTTCGCCATTCAACGCTTGCGCCAACTGCACGGCTAATTTCGATTTTCCTGAAGCCGTCGGGCCCATTAGGAAAATAGCAGGTGGAACGACGGTTTTTTGCATTACTTATTCTGAAAAATGTGCTATTTAATGCCGCCGACTTGTTAACTTAGCGCCCTGTAAGGAAATGCAGGAGCAAACAGAAATCTGGCCGTCATTTCAATGCATACAGGCCGTCCCATTTTAGGCGGTTCAAGCGATCCTGAAAGAGAATGCTAAGAAAATCATGACGGCGCTAGGCGGAGCGTCCTTGAAACCGGGGCAAAATCACTCAACCCTATCATTTATCAGCGGTTGAAACATTGAGTTTATCCGATTTCACCAAAAGCGTGAGCGCAATATATAACAGGCACGTTAACCATCCCAGTAATTGCAAATTGCCAAGAGTCAATGCTATTGAGCAACCGAGTCGCTGAGAAACACCAGGATAAGCCAGTATAAAATCACGTCCCATCATGAAAGCCTTTGCCTCGCCCACGATAAGTCCCACTGCATAAAACAAGGTTAACCAACCAAGCTGTTGGTTGCGTCGATTGGTTTCTGGGTTACGCCCGATTAACTGGTTAAAATCAAGGTTAGCCAGGATAAACCTGTCATGCAAACAATTTATTACGAATAACCCTAAAAGCGCAATGGTAGGTATCGCGGCAATTTCAAAAGGAAAACTGATATAACGTCCATCCACTGCCAGCAGATACGTTTTGTAAAGCATTAAAGCGATGACCATAAAATAAAAGGCATCAAGCGCAACAATTACCGTCCTATTTGTCCTTTCGCCCACCAGCAAATTGCTCGACCGATGAATGACCAATAGCGCGACGGCCAGATTCAATAACACAATAAGCACGGTCCGTAGACGTTGCCAATCGCTGTAACTGGTATACCAGGATTTATCGGCATGAAATACCAGCAAGGCAGAAAGCACTTGGATTAATACCAGAAATACCAGCAGCTTAGGCACGGCGGCATTTTGCAGTTTTTTAGCATAGCAAACGGTCATCAACACCATGATGAGCGACGTTATCAGAAAATGATCCACCCATTTTACGTTTTCGGTCACCTTCCCCGTCAATGGAAAAACCTCGTTGCGGTCAGCAGAAAAAAGCCCCCAGTTCGCACCGACCACGCCTTCCAGTTCGCTTTTCCACGGTTGGTTAAAGGATTCCACAATATTGACGTCAAAGTGGTTATCTGCGGCGACTTTCAACAATCCACGGATAAAGGCCGCTTCGTTGACTACGCTGGGAACAGCCCAGCCGCGCTGCTTGCCCTCGCTCGGCCAGCCGGATTCGCCGATCAGGATAGGCTTGCCGGGAGGAGCGATGCGTTCGGCTTCCTGTTGGACTTGCTTATAGATGCGTTCTATATGGGCAGGGGCCTTTTCGACAGGGATCGGCTCATCTTCCCAGTAAGGCAATATATGAATGGTGATGAAATCGACTTCCTTGATTAAATCAGGATACTTCATGTACATCGACCAGACATCCGCATAAGAGACCGGTTGCTTGATACGGCTTTTAACTTGGCGGATATAGTTGACCAATTCTTCTGGCTCCCTCTCCCCCCGCAACAATACTTCATTTCCCACAATCACCCGCTTGATAACGTCGGGATAAGCATTGGCCGCCTTCACCAATTCATCGATTTCCTTCTGGTTACCTGTGTCGACATAGCCTATCCAAGCGCCTTGGATCATCTTTAAGCCATATTTTCGCGCTAACGGCGGCACGACATCCATACCTTCCGTACTGGAATAGGTGCGGAAAGTGTGTGTCTTTTCAGACAATAGCTTTAAATCTTCGTCGATTTGTCCGGGATCAGGAAATATCGCCAACAACGGGCTTTGACCTTCCCGAAACGGCGCATAGGAAAGGCTGTTGAGCTTGCCGTCTAGAACATCAAGCCCTATGTCTTCAGGTAAATTTGCCAAATAACAGAATAAGCCGTTCAATAAAATAATGAATGCGGCAAATGAAATGATTCTCATGGTTCTTTTAATTTAATAATAGGTGGCTTGCTAGGGAATAATTGTTAGCCGTCATTTTATCCGTTTATGCCTAATCTTCCCATTCCAGTTCGGCATAGGCCTTGGTTACGTTTTTGCGGTGAAATTCGTCAAACAGTTTCCAGCGGTTTTTGAATGGGAGGCCAATTGTCGTTATGGCATCTTCCAAAAACACCCCTTTCTTAATCGCCGCCCTAATTTCGACCAGTAAGGCGCTAAGGTATTCTTTTTCTGGCTGCATACTTTTGGGCCAATCAGTCACTAAACGGCCATGACCTGGAATCACCGTTTTATACGACTTGGCCTCTAGTTTGTCCAACTCGGTCAACCAACCTTTAAGGCTACCATCAATGGAAGGCAAGTGTTCGATAAATAACAGGTCAGCCAACCACAAGGTATCCGTTTGCCGGTCATATATGCTCAGGTCGTTATCGGTGTGTGCTGGCGGATGGGCGGTGAGCTTAAGGATTCGTCCGCCTAAATCCAAATCAAGCTCACTGTTCACCGCCACATCGGGCGGAACAATATCCTTAGTCGTTAGCGAAATGCCCAATAATTCGGGTGCTTTTTGGACATAGTAATCGCCACGCACCGACATGGCCCGCGCCAGTTTTTCATGTCCGACAAACTGGGCGCCCGTGCTTTTAAATGCTGAATTGCCATAAATGTGGTCAGGATGGACATGGGTATTAATCACATAACAAATGGGCTTAGGTGTCGTGTTTTCTATGGCATTTTTTAACGCCTTGCCCTGTTCTGGATTGCCGCCGCTGTCAATTACCGCCACACAACGCTCACCGACTATAAAACCAATATTGGCAACAGCCCCATGGTTTTTGATATCGGAAAACTCTTGCACCCCCCAATGTACGTAAACACCCGGCGCAACCTGATTGATCGATAACACAGGCGTGGCAGAAATTGTTCGGGACAACAACATAAAAAGGACAAACAAGAATCTCATCAACAGTTCCAGGCTAAAGTGGCTTATGTGGGTAACGCCGCGAGGCGAAATGATAAGTTATTTGGGTCAATACTATCCACAAAATATTCACGTTCATGGTTGTCTGCAAGTCGGATATTGCGGATGTGAAATATTCCGCGCTTTCCGGGTATGTTATACCAATCCCAATAAGTATTAATATTATGAACATAGGGTTATAATCATAATTTAAAGTAAAGACTAAATATGGGAGGCAATGATCGCACGACCAAGAC
>NZ_AYLO01000093.1 GCF_000496735.2 Methyloglobulus morosus KoM1 | reverse complement strand
TAGACTATCCAGGTAATTATTTTTACCAATGCAATGCACTCTTGTATGCAGCCAAACACGGGATTCCTCTAATAAATACAGACCCTACATTGCCAGTGCCTGGAATTGGAGCTGAATCTGCAAAAAATAATGAGAAAATATTAGCAGCGATTATGGCGATGGAGTGCGTAAATCTTGTTTTGCCGGAAATTGGTGAGCTGCAACCATCTCAGATATTGGAAGCACGAGATGATCTTTCTAAACACATCGCACCGTTTAGAATTAGTCTTTTACGTTTGGCAAAAGAGTTGAATTCATCAATTGAAAAATCTTCAAGTAATGAGGAAGTCGTTAAGGCAGCCCAATTTATAGCGAGAACCGAAGTTTATCCCTCATTACTTGAGTTAAGGAATGAACTCGAAAAGCCAAAGAAAGGGTGGAAGTCAAGATCATGGGATCTTACAAAGAAAGTACCGGGTTTAGTTGCATCTTACGTGACTTTAGATTTGGGAAAAGCTATCCAAGACACAGTGTCAGCATTAGGGGATTGGCTTATTGCAGGATTTTCAGAAGATAAGCTGCGATCAAATTACTATTATCTTCTTAAACTAGAAGAAATTGGAAAAAGAAAACATAATAAATAGCTCCAACTCGTAAGATGCGCCAAGCGTAGGATGTGCCGAGGTACGAGGATCGGTCGAGAAAATAAAACATGCGCGAATAACGCGCTTCACTTTGTTCAGTTGGTAAGGTGGATAAGCTATAAGCTACGCGCATCCACCTTATGTTTATCGAATAACTATTGATAGATGCGCTGCGCTTATCTATCCTACAGATCACTAAATCTTAACAATGGGAATAATGATTAACTTCACCAAAATGCACGGCCTAGGCAATGATTTCGTCGTCATCGACGCAATCAACCAGGCCGTCTTGTTATCCCCGGAACAAATCCGTTTCATGGCTGACCGTCACTTTGGCGTTGGCTTTGACCAACTGTTATTGGTCGAAAAACCAGAAAGCCCAAACGCCGATTTCAAATACCGTATTTTCAATGCCGACGGTGGCGAAGTTTCGCAATGCGGCAATGGCGCACGCTGTTTTGCGCGGTTTGTGCGGGAAAAAGGTTTATTTTCTGGCGATGAAATCACCGTCGATACGGATTCAGGACCGCTCGTGCTGACCTTTACCGACAATGGGTTGGTGACGGTCAACATGGGCATACCCAGACATGCACCTGCCGAAATCCCTTTACTTGTAGACCGGGAAGCACAAACCTATCGGGTGAATATTAATGATCAGCCAATAGTGTTCGGTGCGGTATCGATGGGCAATCCCCATGCGGTTATCCAGGTGGAGGACGTCAATCTCGCGCCAGTGGCTGAATGGGGGCGAATTCTGGAAAGCCATCCGCTCTTCCCTGAACGCGCCAATATCGGCTTTATGCAACCCGTCAATCGACATCACATTAAATTGCGTGTCTTTGAACGCGGAGTCGGAGAAACCCTGGCCTGCGGCAGTGGTGCTTGCGCCGCTGTGGTTGCGGGCATTGGGCAACACTTGCTTGATAACGAGGCCACGGTAGCTTTAACGGGCGGCGAACTGACGATAAGCTGGACAGGCCGTGGACAACCTGTCTTCATGACGGGACCTGCGACAACTGTCTTTGACGGAAAAATAACGGTATGAGCGACCAAGAAAAGACAAAACTGACCGCAACACAGGTCGAGCAATACCTGCGCGATCACCCCGAATTCTTCAACGAACACTTGCACCTGCTTGAGCAGATGCGGATTCCACACCCCAGCGGTAATGCGGTATCGTTAATTTCCAAGCAATTGGAATTATTCAGGAGCCGACATCAGGAACTGGAAAGCCAATTGACCGAACTGATCGAGATCGCCAGGGAAAACGATACCTCTTATGTGCGTATGCACAAGCTTACCTTGGCATTGCTGGATGCCAAGACGATTGAAGAAGCGGTGGCGAATCTCGAAACGGTGCTTTCGGAATATTTCCTGACTGATTTTGTGGCCATCCGCATCATCAAGCCTGTCCCTGATGCACCGATTTCCAACCTGTATATCGAACCTGACAGCGACAACCTCAAACCATTCAGCAAAGAATTGGCCAGCAATCAACCGACCTGCGGCAAACCGACCTTGACCCAAGCCAAAATACTATTTGGCGATGCTTCCCTGGAAGTGCAGTCGTACGCCATCATGCCGATGCTATTTACTGAGATGGAAGGTTTTTTGGCGGTCGGTAGCCGGGAGGACGGGCGCTTTCATTATAGTATGGGCAGCCTGTTTTTGACCCAAATGAGCGAGATTGTCGGAACACGTCTCATAGCGCTAATAAGCGGACAATAATGTCACCCATTGCGGTAGAGACGCTCGAAAAATTTTTGAATCAACTTCGGTTTGAGAAGCGCGCATCTGAGCATACCGTCAGCAATTACCAGCGCGACTTGGAACGCTTATCGACATACTGCGTTGATAAGCAAATTTCCGATTGGGCAGACCTAAAGCAAATTGATGTCCGAGCCCATATTGCCGCCCGGCACCGCAAAGGCATGGGTAGCAAAACCCTACAACGTGAATTATCCGCCATCCGAAGTTTCTATGTTTTTTTGTTGAAAAACGGCTGGGTTGAAAGCAATCCAGCGCAGTATGTCAAAGCCCCTAAGCAAGCCCGAAAGCTACCGAAAACTTTAGATGTCGACCAGGTCAATGGGCTGTTGGAAGCTGGAGCAAACTCGCCTTTAGAAATCCGTGATTTGGCCATGTTCGAGCTATTTTATTCATCTGGCTTAAGGTTGAGCGAATTGAAGGCCTTGGATATAGCCGACCTGGATTTGACCGACCGCTCGTTGATTGTCCGCTCAGGCAAAGGCGGCAAATCGCGTGTGCTGCCCATAGGCGAAAAAGCGGTTGCCGCGATAAACAACTGGTTACAAAAACGCATGATAATGACAACAGTTGGGAATACAGCCTTGTTTGTGGGCACCAAAGGGAGTCGGTTAGGCCAGCGCAGTATTGAGTTAAGGCTGGCGCAATGGTGCAAAAAAAAAGGCTTAGACCAACACATCCACCCACACATGCTACGGCATTCTTTCGCCAGCCATTTGCTGGAATCCAGCCAAGATTTACGGGCCGTCCAAGAATTGTTGGGGCACAGCAATATCAGCACCACGCAAATCTATACGCACCTGGATTTTCAACATTTGGCGGAAATTTACGACAAGGCACATCCACGGGCAAAAAAAGCAAAACTGCTTAAATAACCCATATTATTATAAAGTTAACGCTGACTAGCCATCGTTAATACCGACCTAAAATGGGTTATTCCAATAAAAAGCGAATTGTAGCTACTGACCCTCACAAGGATGCAAGAATCCTACGATTGATTAATTCAGTGTTTTCCCTGTGGGATAAGCAAAAACCTCAAAAATCTGATAACATGCCAACAATTCAATAATGCTTTTCAACACACACGCAAACGGGAAACCTAAATGGCATCAAGTGATCTGCTAGAAGATGGAAAATCCAGGGGCATACTCTGGAGTTTTGGTATTCTTGTGCTTGTCACCTTAATCATTTTAGTTGTTCTCGGAGAGTGGTGGAGTATCGAACCCAAACAGTTCAGTATTCAGGAAGCGGCGATGGAACGTGCCAAGCTGACGAAAACGACCGATATTCCATTGGGTTATACTTACACAAATACCCTTGCCCATATTGCTGAGGTCTTGTTGCACAAACCGGGCGGTTACCTGACGAATGATGTAGCGCCACCTGGCGTACTCCTCGACAACATACCGAGCTTTGAATACGGCGCGTTAATAATGTTGCGTGATGCGACCTCGGCATTGCGTAATCACTTTACCCGCGACCAATCGCAGTCCGATGAAGATCCTGACTTAAAAATCGCGGAACCGTATTTTTATTACGAACATGATTCCTGGGCTTTGCCGTCGACTGAAGCAGAATATACGAAAGGGATTGACGCGCTCCATAAGTATATGACCCGCTTGCAAACCTACGGCGGCAATGTCAAACGTGCACAATTTTATTCCCGCGCCGACAATCTTTGGCAATATACCGAAGTTGTCATTAAGCGCTTGGGCAATTTGTCTACACGGTTAAGCGCCAGCGCTGCGGGGGCAGAATTTATTCCCGGCCTGGAAGTTATTGAACCCAATGTTGCGGTCAGGAACGCCAAGGTTGCACCCTTGGGCCAAACGCCTTGGTTGGAGATAGACAACGTATTTTACGAAGCACGCGGCTCCAGTTGGGCATTGTTGCACATCCTCAAGGCGATCAAGTATGATTTCCACGACATCCTATTAGACAAGCGGGCGATGAACACCGTGGACATTATGATTAAGGCACTTGAAAACGCATTGTCACCTGTACTCAGCCCGATGATATTGAATGGCAGCGGCTATGGGGTATTCGCCAATTATTCGTTGTCGATGGCAACTTATATAGCCCGTGCCAATGCGGCTGCACTGGATTTACGTGACATCATGAATAGAGGGTAATGAAATAATGGACGAACAACTCGAAGAAAACCTTAAAAAGATCAGCACCTGGAAACGCATATTCTTTATGCTGATTTTTGCCGCCATTGGGGGCTTGGTCAGGATGTTGATCTGGGCGGTGATCTTATTGCAAATTGCCTCCGTACTTTTTACCGGTAGCCCGAATGAAAATGTACTGAAATTTGGGCGCAACTTGTCCTTGTACACGTATCACATCATCACTTTCCTGACCTTCAATTCTGACGTATTGCCTTATCCGTTTGCAGAGTGGGAAATGACTGAAGAACTCAACCTTCCTGAACCCAAGCCCAGGAAGACCCCTGCCAAATAATCCTAAATGTCCACTGTCCGCAAAATCATTCATATCGACATGGATGCTTTTTTTGCGGCGGTGGAACAACGCGATTTTCCCGAATACCGCAACAAACCCTTGATCGTAGGTGGGGATCCGTTCGCGCGCGGTGTCGTTGCTACCTGCAGCTATGAGGCAAGGCCGTTTGGAATCCACTCCGCAATGCCGACCAGTCGGGCTTTCCGTTTATGTCCAGAAGCCATTTTCGTAAGACCGCGGTTTGAAGCCTACCGCGAGGCTTCCAAAGCCATAAGGCAAATATTTTTCGAATATACCGATCTTGTTGAGCCGCTTTCTCTGGATGAAGCCTACCTGGACGTTACAGACTCTGAAAAACATGACGGTTCCGCAACCTTAATTGCCAAGGCCATTAAAAACCGAATAAAACAACAGACTGAATTGACGGCTTCCGCAGGGGTTTCTTACAACAAATTTCTGGCCAAAATTGCTTCTGATTTAGATAAACCGGATGGCTTGTACCTGATTACACCCCAAGAAGGCGCGAAATTTATCGAACAACTGCCCATCCAAAAATTTCACGGCGTAGGCAAAGCGACTACCTTGAAAATGCACAATTTAGGCATTCAAACAGGCAAAGATTTAAAGAGGTTTTCACTGGTAGATTTACAGCAACATTTTGGCAAGTCTGGATCGTATTACTACCAGATAGCCAGAGGGATTGACAACAGGCCGGTGGTTAACCACCGGAAAAGCCAGTCGGTTGGCGTAGAGACCACTTTTCAGCAAGATATTGGGAATGTACAAATAGCGCTGGAACACCTGCAGCAACTTTTTGAAAATGCCTTAGCCAAAGTCACGGAAAAACATCTGTCGGCGCATACGGTTACCGTAAAAATCAAATATCACAATTTCGTCCAAATAACGCGTAGCCGCACCTTGCCGCACGCCATAACTTCAGCAATATCCATAAAAGATTTGCTGACAGAATTACTTAAAAATACCGATGTAGGTAAACGTGATGTCCGTTTGCTCGGCATAAGCTTATCGTCTTTAGAAAACCAATCTGCGAACTCGCCTGTTGAGCAAATCGATTTGTTTGAAAACATCCGCCATTAGGCGCACTGTTGCCACCCTGCTTTTTGGACAAAAAAAACGGCATCCTAAGATGCCGTCATTATTGTTTTAAACACCAAAACCGCTTAGTCCGTCACCACGCTGATTTTCTTGGGCTTGACGGCTTCCCGCTTAGGGATAACGATGTCCAGCACGCCATTTTTACATTTTGCGCTGATTGCATCATTATCTGCCGTATCGGGCAAGCTAAAGCGGCGATAGAATGAACCATAAATGCGTTCGACGCGCTTATAGTTGTCTTTTTCCGTTTTGGCTTCGGTGTTTTTCTCGCCTTTAATTGTCAAAACCCCTTTTTCCATGCTGACATCAATATCTTCAGGATTAACGCCTGGAATATCGGCATGAATCACAAAGCGGTTTCCCTCTTCCTTGATATCTACGGCGGGCGCCCATTCTGCGGTCGCAATGCGGCCACTGCCGTCATCGCCTTCACCACGGAAGCGGTCAAGTTCACGTTGCAGTTGGGTTAAAACATTTAAGGGTTCGTAACGTGTAATAGCCATTATGGCCTCCTCGGATGGTTACATCCAATAAAAGTTAAATACAGGTAACGACTGTCGTTACTAACCAATATTGGGGTTGACGTTTCTTTTTCAAGGGGTGAACTACTACAAAGACACTAATTTTTCTTACCTATGGGGAAAGCGAGCTGCTTGTGTTTGTTATAGCACGCGAAGTAAGGCGTGTTAATCAAAAACAAAAAAGCCCGGCTGTTGCAAAAACAGCCGGGCTAAGGTTTTTACAGCTTAGGCTATAAAAGCAGCAGATTACATCATGCCGCCCATACCACCCATTCCGCCCATGCCACCCATATCTGGCATACCGTGGCCATGCTTGTCGTCGCTAGGTGCATCGGCAATCATCACTTCGGTAGTCAGCATCAAGCCTGCAACGGAAGCGGCATTTTGCAACGCGGTACGTGTGACTTTGGCAGGGTCTAAGATCCCCATTTCGATCATGTCGCCGTAAACGCCCGTTGCGGCGTTATAACCGAAGTTGCCTGTTCCTTTTTGCACTTCATTGAACACGACCGATGGCTCGTCGCCTGCGTTTGACACAATTTGGCGTAATGGTTCTTCCATTGCGCGGCGCAGGATGTTAACGCCTACGGATTGGTCGTGATTTGCACCTTGAAGATCTTGCAATGCTGAAAGGGCGCGTACCAAGGCGGTACCGCCACCAGCAACAACGCCTTCTTCGACCGCAGCACGGGTTGAATGCAATGCATCTTCAACGCGGGCTTTCTTTTCCTTCATCTCGATTTCAGTGGCTGCACCGACTTTAATGACCGCGACGCCGCCAGCCAGTTTAGCCAAACGTTCTTGCAGTTTTTCTTTGTCGTAATCAGACGTCGCTTCTTCGGCTTGTGCACGAATTTGATTAACCCGGCCTTTGATTTGATCTTCAGAACCCGCACCGTCGATAATCGTAGTGTTTTCTTTAGTGATTTGTACTTTTTTCGCGGTACCCAGTTGCGACAATTCCGCTTTTTCCAAACTTAAGCCGACTTCTTCTGCAATCACCGTACCACCTGTCAATACGGCTATGTCTTCCAACATGGCTTTACGGCGGTCGCCAAAGCCTGGGGCTTTAACGGCTGCCACTTTAACGATCCCACGGATGGTGTTAACGACCAGGGTAGCCAGGGCTTCGCCTTCAACGTCTTCAGCAACGATCAACAACGGACGGCCTGATTTGGCAACGGCTTCCAGGATGGGCAACATTTCACGGATATTGGAGATTTTCTTTTCGTAGATCAGGATAAGCGGATCATCCAACTCAACGCTCATGCTGTCTTGTTTGTTGATGAAGTAAGGCGACAAGTAGCCACGGTCAAACTGCATCCCTTCAACCACGTCTAATGAGTTATCCAGCCCTGAACCTTCTTCAACCGTGATTACGCCTTCTTTGCCGACTTTTTCCATGGCTTCGGCAATGATTTTGCCGACCGATTCATCAGAGTTGGCGGAGATTGTACCGACTTGGGCGATAGCCTTGTTGTCTGCACAAGGTGCAGCAGAAGCAACAATGGCTTCAACAGCTTTGGTCACAGCCAAATCAATACCGCGTTTCAAATCCATGGGGTTCATGCCCGCAGCAACAGCTTTTAAGCCTTCGTTGACGATTGATTGCGCCAATACGGTTGCGGTAGTTGTACCGTCACCTGCGACATCAGAAGTGTGCGATGCCACTTCCTTCACCATTTGTGCGCCCATGTTTTCAAACTTGTCTTTCAATTCGATTTCTTTTGCAACGGACACACCATCTTTCGTGATGGTAGGGGCGCCGAAACTTTTGTCCAGGATTGCATTGCGGCCTTTAGGGCCCAAAGTTACTTTTACGGCATTTGCCAGAATATTGACGCCACGCGCCATACGGGTACGTGCGTCATCACCAAATAATACGTCTTTTGCTGCCATGTTCTATTCCTATATGAATAATTAAGTCGATAAAAAAGGAGTTGGGCTTAGCCCAAAATGCCCATGATGTCTTCTTCGCGCATGACGATCAGGTCTTCGCCATCAACTTTGACTTCGTTACCGGCGTATTTGCCGAACAACACTTTGTCGCCAACCTTGACTTCCAAAGCGCGCACTTGGCCGTTATCCAGTTGTTTGCCGCTACCTACGGCCAAGACTTTACCTTGGCTAGGTTTTTCTGCCGCAGAACCGGGCAACACGATACCGCCGGGCGTTGTCGTTTCTTCTTCTACGCGTTTGACTATCACTCTGTCGTGTAACGGACGTATATTCATCAATATCTCCTAGGGTTTAGTGTAAGGGTTAATGTTATTAGCACTCGCTAGTAATGAGTGCTAATAATAATGAGCTTTTGCAGTCTGTCAAGTTCTTTGGCATCATCTCCCACTTGGCTTCACTCATTCAATGACTTATGAACGACAATCAACTGCTCCGTTATAGCCGCCAAATCATGCTGCCTCAGTGCGATATGGCCGGACAGCAAAAACTGCTTGCGGCCCGTGTCCTCATTGTAGGTGCTGGCGGTTTGGGATCGCCGGCGGCTATGTATCTTGCCGCTGGCGGAGTCGGTCAGATCACCATTTATGATGACGACACGGTAGACTTATCCAATTTGCAACGGCAGATTGCCCATCACACCGATGATGTGGGGGCAGATAAGGTAATTTCAACCCGCAACACGCTCAGGCAATTGAATCCAGATGTGCAGGTAACGGCAGTCAAGCAACGCTTGCAAGGTGAACAACTCGATGAAGAAGTCAAAAATGCGGACGCGGTATTGGATTGCAGCGATAATTTTGCGACGCGGTTTGCCATTAATAGGGCCTGCGTAACCCATAAGAAACCGTTAGTATCGGGTGCCGCCATTCGTTTTGAAGGACAAATATCCGTCTTTGCAACGAACCATAGCGATTGCCCGTGCTACAACTGTCTCTACAAAAATGAAGGCGAGGAAATGCAAAACTGCGCGACCAACGGCGTAATTGCGCCCATAACAGGCATTGTGGGCAGCATCCAGGCCTTGGAAGCCATGAAGCTCATCATCAACACGGGCGAAACCCTGGCGGGAAGGTTGTTGCTGATTGATGGCCTAACCATGAACATCAAAACCATGCGTTTCAAAAAAAACCCAGGTTGCCCAACGTGCGGCAACCTGTAAGGCACAAAAGATTTTCAGGAAGATTTTTTGTTTTTATTCAACTGCTTCTTCACCAAAGCAATGGCCTTTTCAGCCAAATCGTTGACCAAGGACGGGCTGTCGCCGTGCGGCTCAATATCGCCAAACGGTTTGCCGTCTTTTTGTGAGAATTTATAGATAAAATAACCCAGCGGCGCAAAAGCGGCTGCACCAATTACGATCATTACTATAAAAAGCCCTGTCACATCACCCATGATGCCCCCTCAACATCTGTTTGTTAGAATTGTTATGATTAGTAATGTTCGACTAACTTTGATGATACGCTTTTCTGACAAAAAATAAAGTCTCTGCATCTATTGAGTCCGCAATAAAAAGCAGGCAACTTTTTAGGCTTATTGATGTCCATTAACTGCAGTTGCGAAAAAAAATAGTTCGTCGTATACTTCGGTCTGCTTTCTTGCAAGAGCTAGCGTAATACAACAAATACTTCTGGAGGTTAACAATGAAATGGGAAACACCAAGTTACACTGACCTGCGTTTCGGTTTTGAAGTCACCATGTACATCTTAAACCGTTGATACCAACTGGTTCAGATTAAAAAGGGGTTCTTTTGAGAGCCCCTTTTTTTTGCCTTGCCGTAACGAATACCCTATCATTCCACAACTTAGTATCAACCAACCCATTAAAGTATGAAAATCAGAATTCTAGGTTCAGGCGCAGGCGGCGGCTTTCCGCAATGGAATTGTAATTGTCACAATTGCAAGCGGATTCGTTCCGGCGAAATGAACGGCAAAACACGCACCCAATCTTCAATCGCAGTCAGCAGCGACAACCAAAACTGGTTATTGATCAACGCCTCGCCGGACATCCGCGCGCAACTGGAAGCCTTTCCCTCTATCCAGCCCAAGCACGGCCTGCGCGATACCGGCATCAAGGCCGTATTGCTGATCGACAGCCAAATCGACCACACCACCGGCTTGTTGATGCTACGCGAAGGCAAACCACTGGATATTTATTGCACGGAAATGGTTAAACAGGATTTAACCAGTGGATTCCCGATTTTCAACATGCTGTCGCATTACTGCACGGTTAACCATCATCCGGTTCCCATCGACGGCGGCAGCTTCACCATCCCCGCCATCGCCGACCTGCGTTTTTATACCCAGGCCTTAAAGAGTAAAGCCCCGCCCTACTCGCCGCACCGCTACGATCCGCATGACGGCGATAATATCGGCTTAATCATCGAGCAAATCTCGACCGGCAAAAAAGCCTTCTATTCGCCGGGATTAGGCGAAATCGAGCCGCATGTCCTATCCGCCATGCAAATAGCGGATTGCATATTGGTCGACGGCACGTTCTGGACAAACGATGAAATGGTCACGATGGGCATCAGCCAGAAACGGGCGCGGGAAATCGGCCATTTAGCGCAATCCGGCGAAGGCGGCATGATCGAAGTGTTAAACGGCGTCAGCAAAACCCGTAAAATTTTGATCCACATCAACAACACCAACCCGATTTTGGACGAAGATTCAGAGCCGCGGAAAATACTTGATGCTGTAGGCATTGAAGTGGCTTATGACGGCATGGAGATTGATCTATAAAACATAGAAATTTATAAGTATATATTTTAATGTCTTAAAGCAGATCATGGTCGCAAAAAATACTGCAAAACTGACATGGCACTAAAAGTCATTTATAAAATCACTTATCCAAACGGAAAAATCTATATTGGTAAGGATCTAACCAACAACATAAATTATTTTGGTAGTGCTAACTCAGAATTAATTGCAAAAGATTTTACTCGGGAAACAAGAAGGCGCATGACCATTATCAAAGAAATTATATTTGAATCTGAAAGTATTGAAGAGATTAACAAGAGAGAATCTGAGTTCATAAAGGAATACCAGTCAAATAATCCCGAAGTTGGTTACAATCAATGGCCAAAATTTAAATGAAATCTATCTACGAAAAAACTTTAAGGCAAGTTTATGGCAAATTCTGAAAAACACCCCTGGACCCGGGAAGAATTCGAAGCGCAACTGCGCGGCATGGAAAGGTATTACCACATCCATCACCCTTACCACACCTTGATGAATGAAGGTAAGTTAACCAAAGGACAAATACAAGGCTGGGTAGCTAACCGTTATTACTATCAGGTCAGCATTCCTAGAAAAGATGCCAACATCCTGGCCAACTGCCCCGACCGCGAAACCCGCGCCAAATGGATACAGCGCATCATGGACCACGACGGTCACCCCGGCGACCCCGGTGGCATTGAAGCCTGGATACAGTTGGGCATGGCGGTTGGCTTGACACGGGAAGAAATCACCTCCGAACAACATGTGTTGCCCGGCGTGCGTTTTGCGGTAGATGCTTATGTGAATTTCGCCCGCCAAGCGGAGTGGCACGAAGCCGCCAGTTCCTCGTTAACCGAACTGTTCGCCCCAAAAATCCACCAACAACGCCTGGACAACTGGCCCGAACATTACCCCTGGATCGACAAAGACGGCTACGCTTATTTCCGCAAACGCCTGACAGAAGCCCGCCGCGATGTCGAACACGGCTTGGAGATTACGCTGGACTGGTACAAGACCCGAGAACAGCAAGACCGCATGATCAAGATATTGCAGTTTAAACTGGATGTATTGTGGTCGATGGCGGATGCGATGTATATGGCTTATATTAACGGGATGCCGCCGTATTTTAATGTTGGGGCGTAGGCTAAAGGGAAAAGGCACAAGGCTAAAATTAGAATTATGAAGCGGGGGGTATTGGACAAAAGTCATTGTGTATATTACGTTAGAAGCAATCGGCGGAATAAATGAACGATAAAATAAACAGTAGAGATCACAATTTGGATGTTTTGAAATCCTGTGGATTTCGCCAGCAAAAGAACACGACAGTATTTATCAAAGGGAAAAATAGCATCCTGTCGCCAGCCGTTGCTGAAGCCTCAAATAGTAAATACTGGATTGACATTCGGGAAGCAAATCTAAAACGCTTAACATCTAACCCTTATTTGCTTGTCCGTATCGTGCCAAATCTATTTATATTTTCTCAACTTCAACAAATTTCTTCACTGTTATCACCCTCTGTTATGGATAACCGTCCAAAGTCAGGGAATGTGTGGGGAATACATATAGAAATGAACAAGTCAACAATGGAAGCCAGCTTGCATAACTTGAAAAATTCAACTCTTAAAATTCCTGTAAAGTTATTGTCGCGGCTAGAAATAGTGAGTAAGCTTAAGAACTTAAACGTATGCGATGCACCCCTTTCCTCAACGCATCCTATAGTTTTGGAAAAAGAAATAGACAAAAATATCAATCGTATAAAAGAACTGCTTACTCAACATAGGGAAATTCTTGCCGAACTTGAAAATCTTGGCGTTTGCTCAACGGGCAATAATCCTTTAGGTGATTTCGCTGAATGGGTTGCGTGCCAGGAGTTTGAATTGGAAAGAATGCCAAACTCGACTAAAGGGTACGATGCTGTTTGTAAAGTGACTGGGGAACGATACCAAATAAAAAGCCGGACGTATGAAACTAAGCGTACAAGCTACCCACTTGGTGCAATTCGGAATTTAGATTCCAAACCGTTCGATCATCTGATTGTATTGTTGGTAAAACCGACATTCGATGTAGCTTACACTCTAGTAATACCTCATGAAGATATCGCTTCGATTGGAAAGTACAGGCAGCATACAAACGCCCACATTATTACGCTCAACCAAAATCTGATCGACACCTATAAGCTGTGAAGTTTTTAACCCGTAACCTGGAGGATTCGCTTTATCCCGTATGTTGGGTATTTTGTAGGTTGGCGGTGAGGTACGAACCCCAACATTTGATGCGCCGAATTGTTGGGGTTCGTACCTCACCCGCAACCTACATTCCTTCGCATCGTGCATAATGATATGAAACCAAAAGACTTGAAGAAAGCGTTGACAATCACAACAAACCATAAAGCTGAATTTGAGAGGAAATGGGATGACTATTTTAGCCAAAGGTAAATCCGTTCATTTTGATGACCGCTATTTGCATGTCGAACTTGAGGATGGCTGCGTCATCTTAACACCTATGTCTTGGTATAAAGAATTGCAGGAAGCCTCGTTGAAACAGTTAGCCAACTATAGCTTTATTTGCAAAGGAACAGGGATAGAATGGCCGGAATTAGATTATCATTTAAGCATCGAGAGCATGTTGCTGGCTGACACCAAAAAACATGCAGCTTAACTATGTAGATGCAATTTGCGCTTAAGCTTCACGACATAATCCATTAATGCCCATTATTTTGTATATTTAGGCCAAAAATGAAACGAGCCTCCTTCACAAAAGCCCGCAATAACGACAAGCTTATCGCCGACATTGTACCGATAATTGCCGACTTGCCGTCGTGGAAACGTCGTACCGCACAACCTTTGGTGCTGGGTGGCGAATCGGTTAGCCGGATGATTCTCGACGAACGTAATTAAAGTCGGTAGCCGCCTTCGATTATAGCGGAAAAATAAAATAACTAATGCACAATATCAACAGGTTAAAACAGCCATGTTGTCAGATGTGGAAGATATTGCCATTGGCGACTTAACGCCGAGGGTACTTTTGCATACAATGGGCAGCCTGGTAGTAATGCCTTACGGGCAATGGACGCAATCCACATCGGCAGTGCAATGGCCTTGGAATGCGATGTGTTTGTCTCTGCCGACCAACGCCAGCTTGATGCAGCGCAACAGGTTGGTTTGAGTGTGGAGGCCGTATGAACACAATGAGCAGGTGAATAACAACTATAACCATCGTTTTCTGAGGAACTGACATGCCAATATTTAAGCAAATAACCAAACATTTTCTGGCCATTTTTCTGATCGCCTTTGTTTACCTCGGTTGCAACCCGGTTTTTGCCGAAACCGCCAGCAATGGGGATGCTCAACACGCACAAAAAAACCTCAATATGTCGGGATTGTATTTGGGTTTTTATCCTTGTTCTGATTGCAAGGGCATTCGGACAACGCTCGCCCTAAACGAAAACAATACATACGTCTACATTTCCCTATACGTCGGCAAATCAGACCGGGAAATTATCGAAAAAGGCAAATTTACCCTAGGCGAGAACGGCAATACGCTGGTCTTAACGCCGAAAAAAGGTTCTACCACGACGCAGCAGTATTTAATCGAGGACGACATGCTGATTAAGTTGGATGAAGATGGCAACCGGATCACCAAAGACGGTGCCGACGGTTATATCTTGAAGCGGAAAGATGTCGTGAATACATCGGGCAGCGGCCATGGTGGGCATTGATTTCACCGACAACCAATAACTTGGTGTATTGTGCCAGATGTTTTGCCAACCCATTTGGCGCAATACACGGCTCCCGCCCTAACGGTAAGAAACGGAATGACCATTAACCCTGACCAATCCATTACATTCTCCCCCCTGCATCGCCTGCAATGGGAAGAAGCCCAGCAGAAATACGTCATCCTTTATCCTGAAGGCATGGTGGAGCTTAACCAAAGTTCGGCGGAAATCCTGCTTTGTTGTGACGGCAGCCGTAACCTTGCCCAAATCATTAGCGAGCTTGAACAAAAATTTGCCACCACGGGTCTCACCAACGACATTACCGCTTTCCTTGAGGTTGCCTTACAAAATGGCTGGATTAAACAATAACCCTGTGGCGCAGACGAATCCGATAACGCCGCCGCGCTGGTTGCTGGCGGAACTGACTTACGCTTGCCCGTTGCAATGCCCGTATTGCTCGAATCCGGTCGACTACGCCAAATATCCATCCGAACTCAGCACGGACGACTGGAAACGGGTGTTGAGCGAAGCCCGCAAAATGGGCGCGGTGCAGTTGGGTTTTTCCGGCGGCGAACCGCTCACGCGAAAGGATTTGGTTGAACTCGTCAAACATGCCCGGGAACTGGGCTATTACTCCAACCTGATTACCTCCGGCTATGGCTTGACGGAAGAAAAAATCATCCAGCTAAAAGAGGCGGGGCTCGACCATATCCAGGTCAGCATCCAGGCCAGCACCCAGGAACTCAACGACCATATTGCCGGAACAGCCTCTTTCCATCATAAAAAGGAAGTCGCCCATCTCGTCAAAAAACACGGTTATCCGATGGTGTTGTGCGTAGTCATCCACCGCGAGAACATCCACCAGATGCCGCAAATCCTGGAAATGGCGGAGGAATTGGGCGCGGATTACCTGGAACTTGCCAATACCCAATATTACGGCTGGGCGCATGTTAACCGCGATTTATTGCTGCCCACCCAAGAGCAATTCGAGCAAGCCGAAGAAATCGCCCAAGCGTTTAAAGAAAAGGTCGCCGGCAAGATGAAAATCTATTACGTCGTGCCGGATTATTACGAAGACCGCCCTAAAGCCTGCATGAACGGCTGGGGTACGACATTCCTGACCATTGCACCCGATGGCATCGCCCTGCCCTGCCATTCCGCCCGTGACTTACCAGGGTTGGATTGCCCGAATGTGAACGATGTCAGCATCCAGGACATCTGGCACAACTCCAAAGCCTTCAACTTTTTCCGCGGCTTTGAATGGATGAAAGAMCCCTGCCGTAGCTGCGACGAAAAGGAAAAAGATTTCGGCGGCTGCCGCTGTCAGGCTTATCTGATGACCCAAGACATGTACGCCGCCGATCCGGTGTGCAGCAAATCGCCGGAACACGGGCTAATTCAACAAGCGATAGACTCAGCCAAAGCTACTGCAAGCTTGACGACTGATGAAAAGCCGTTGGTTTTTCGCAATAGCCGGAATTCTAAGGCTATGGATTTGGCTGGCGATATAACCAGTTAACTCAGTAGGTTGTGCCGAACAAGGACTACAACACTCGATTCCGTTATTCGTCATAGAGACCCCTTTACCGGATTCCTTACCTCAACCTAGCCTGCGAGCTACCTTTTCCTTGGATGAGAAATCTTCAAGCCACCGAGCGTAACACCGATATCGAAACCGCGGCCTACGCCCGATAACACCAAGGAAACCAGGCCACGGGTCAACACTTGCCCTTCCGCCGATTTGGCGGCACCCGCATGACCTTCCAACAACGCAAACGTACCGTATACTTCTTTAATATCCCTTAGCTCGGTAAATTGTCCGGTGCCTTCGATCTCAGAGACACCAATGGATAAGCCCAAACTTTTGCTTTCCAACATCACGTGGGCACGTTGACCGTTGTTACAGCTCACATCGCCAAAGCCATTGTATTGCTTATAGGCTATAGACCAGCCCTTAAGCCGATAAGACATCTTGCAAGAGATGGTGATGGTTCTCTCGGCTTCGGCGACAGGCGGCAAACCCATGAAGGTAATGACGACGATAATCGACAAGATGTTATGAAAAATACGGCGATACATGCTTTTCTCCCTCTAATTGTTATTGAACAAGCGGTGGAACAATCTGTATAAATTTAGGTTACCCGATTCAGGACAATCCTACTTCTGTACACATTGATCTTTACCTCCTCGCAAGTAGGTTAACACGAACGCTTTGATAAATTAAACCGATCTTTCTATTGATTACGGTGTTCTTGGAGGTCGAGGGCGAAGCCCCATACAATGTCGGCCATTATTTGTTGGGGGCTAAAACTCATACTGATCGACAAGTATTGGACTAATAGGCAACACTATCCGCAACATATAATTGTCAGGCGACATACATCGACGCATAGAGAAAACGTAAACAATCCTAATTACTTAAGCTTGAAATTTCTTTCTTAGCCGAGTACGTGCCGCATAGATGCCGTTATAACACTGTTAACAGGATTTGTTCGAACACAAGCAAAAGCCATAAGAAGTCGACAGTGCCCCGCCTTTGTAAAATCACCATGCATTCCTGGCAAAATAACCTTGCGAAACATCACATCCACAGTTGAGATTAACTCAATGAGCTTGTTGCGGCTCGTAATTGTCAATCGCCTTGAGGAATCCTTCTATATAATTTGATGGAAGGTCAAGACTCTCGTAATCTTGTGTTTGGGAACGGAATAAGAATTGTATGCCTTTGACGAGCCCAAGCTCTAGTTCTGACCGGGATAAATTTAAGCCAAACCGATCCCGATACAGGCACGAGGATATTAAGCTGTTAAATATCTGGCAGCGTTCGGTATCATGTTGGTCATGGACGACTTCACGGATCGATGCATCGGGCATCTTCGCAAAGTCATAATGCCTTAGGTTACCCCCATAATGGGCATCGACTAATAAACGAAAGCTACGGTTTGTTTTAGTTTCCGGGTGTTCTGGCGCAGCTAGGCGGTAATCAACGGTATCGTAGCCATAAAATAACGTGCGGTAATGGCTGATGTGTAATTCTGGAGCAAACCACGCCAAATTCGGTTGGTCAGGCCTTGAAATATGCTTTACGCTACCAGCGATAGCATCAGGCGATTGTTCTCGAACATTTTGGGTGCAACCATAAATCACTACCGTTACGACAAAGAAAATAGCACCGCTAATATTACAAGAAACACAATATTTCATTACTAGATGCCCGATGGAATGAGTATTTAAGGCTGGAAAGCCTTATTTGCCCCGTTAGCCAGAAGTACACCTTATAACTTTTAAAGAAGGATTGATAGCCCAATAAATCTTCACGCTTGTTGAATGGACACCGCCATTTAGATAAGCCGTTTCTTCATGGCTTGCACATATCTTTCAAGGGCATGCCCTTCGTTCAAAAACAACCGAGGTACCATTAATTCACATTCCAGCAGAAGCAACCTCCGGTTATCCGGGATAGCATCAATCCTCGCGTAAAGGAAATCGCCATATTTCTGGTCAAGCTTTGTGAATATATGTTCCGCCCAGCTTATTTCATTTGCCGTTGCCTGGTAATATTCATTATTACCGCCGAAAAACTCATGGGCTAACCAATTATTAGGCGCCACTGTTTTTCGAATAGCGTGGCTAAACTCGTTATCAATAAACACAAATGACAATTCGCCGCGAGAAAAAATCTCCGGCATAAATTGTTGTACACAGACATCGCATAACTCCATCAAATCAGTAAAAACGTTATTTGTCTTTATGTCCCGGAATGACATGTTAATGTCGGCTTTGACAATTTGTATTTCGTTTCCATTCACCACAACCCTATAAGCATTCCAATTTTTCGATGAGACGGTAGGTTTGACAACGAAATCATGCCAGCCTGTTTTCCCTATTATTTCTTCTAACGTTATGGATTCGCCACGTTTTAACCAGACTGTAGGAATCAAATCAACCCCAGCCAATTCCAACTCGCGTAGATAGTTGGCTTTGTCGATAGCAGCTCGGATGACTGAAAATGAATTTGTCATAGGCACATGACCTAGCTTGCTTTTTAGATCGTCAATTTTTGATGAGAAATCAGGATGACGATGATAACCACGGCATTCGCGCACATTGATCAAACTGTATTCATCCCATTGGATAGATCGGCATTGCGTTAAATCTATCAATCTGCTTTCAATGCCATGCGCTGACAAACAACGGGCAAGAGCTGTAAATTCGGTATGCGTTTCACCTAAATAAAGAAAACCTATGCATTTAGGGTCCAATTTAGAAATTCTCGAACTCGAATATAAACTTAATCATGATACGGCTGGTATTGTTTGATATTTCCACTTTTTGTAACCCTCCAAAAGCCACCCTAAGAATGAAGCCATGTAATTATATATCTTTCATGCAGTTACCCGATATAATACAAACAAAACGTATTCCTTCAATGTTGGCGTTGGTTAGGGCAATATTATTGACGGCGTAACACCTGTGTGTAACGTAAGGCCAAGTTAAAAGCATGAACAAAGATCAGAAAAAAGTCGCGATCGGCGCAGCCTCTGGCGTGATAGGCATGGTCATATTGGTGACACTGTTGTATTCGAATTTGCCTGCTCCTGCTGGCATGGGCAATCCCTTTGACCGCGTTATATTTACCCTACGGATGAATCTAGTCGCAGCACTTCCCCTTTTTATCGGGATTGTCACGGTAGGAAATAACCGATTCTTGAGCGAAGCAATCGATCCACTCCGCCATGCCGAAGACCGCGCAACGGTAATCAACGGTCGGTTTGTCGATAACACGCTTCAGCAAAATTTCCTTTTTTTAGTTGGGACACTGGCGCTTTCAACGTTTCTTGAAGCTGCGTCCATGAAACTTATGATTGCGCTTACCCTGGTATTTGTTTTAGCTCGGATAGCCTTTTGGATAGGTTACCGGATTGACCCCTTGTATCGGGCGCCCGGCATGGCAGCCACCATTTACATGAATCTTGGCATTATTTTATCCGTATTATATTTCCTTGTTTTTTGAAAAAATACATTAACCATTGGCAAAGCGGAAATGAAAAAATTTAAAGGGAGAGAGTTTATCACTACAAAATAACAATTCATTAAACTAGGCCCATATCAGCGAAAAAGATAAACGCCCATACCTAGCCACGATAAAATCAGGAGCACCCAAGGCAACCAATGTTGCCGATAGACAATTATTTCTTCCACATCGGAATCGTCCGTATCGAGCGATCCTTCTTTTTGTCTTGAGGCTTTTTTGAGTCGTTTATTCAACTCCCTTGCTTTTTCTTTTTGTTGTTTTTTGTAGAGATCAATCCCTTTTTGAATGCCTTGCGCAATCAACTTGGTTTGCTCTTTGGTTTGCGCCGGGCGTTGCATAGCTTTGGCAATCTTCAACGCCTCTTCTTGTGTTTGCGGCGACGGTTTCTGGTTACTCTTATTTATCATGATTTTCCATTTGATTTTTTCAACTGAATCATACAAAAACCGCGACGACTTTGTTGAATTTATTTTGAGGAAATAGAATAGCCAACAATGGTGTTACAAAATCCGTCCATCGAAGCGCTTCAGTCAAGAATAAAACCATGAAAATGTTTTTGTGCCCATGTTGATGGATAACAGGATTAGGCTTGTGCCATACATTTTTTTGCTTGTTTTATTCTTGTCGGGTTGCTCTATTTTTCAAGAAAACCCCTCGGAACAGTTATCTCCCGCTTCAAGCCGCATCCTTAAGCTTAATTACGACGGCTTTACCTTATGGCTTGATTATAACAGGCGCGGAGCGGTGAAATTCAGGTATACCGCTCAGCGCGATACCGGTAATTTCAAGCGAAATAGCCGATTCTTTCTCGACCCGAACGTACCGCCTGAATGCCAACAGACATCCACAAAAGCTTATGGCAATGGCTATGACCGTGGCCATTTAGCCCCTGCAAATCATTTGGATTATTCAGTATCGGCAATCAAAGCCTCCAATACGATGACCAATATTCTGCCCCAGGTTTCTGCGATGAATCGTGGCGCTTGGGAATTGACAGAAGAGATTGTCGAGTGTTACCGGGATATGGGTGAGTTATTGGTCATCGGCGGCGTAATATGGGGGGATAACCCATCTGATGATTATTTTATACAATCGCATGGCATCAAAACGCCGGATGCTTTCTGGAAAGTCGTCATTCAAGGCACGGGACAAGATGAACGCGTTATTGCCTGGGTGGTGCCGAATTCATCAGAGGCCACCAAGAAAAGATTGGATCAATATTTGGTGAGTATCGATAACCTGGAAGATGAAACTGGCGAGAAAATTCCTGTTGTTGACCCGAAGCACGCCAAACCGGATGTTTCCTGGCTGATTCCTTATGGATGCGATAGGGGTTAATGGTATTTAATAAATGGTAATTGCTTAGGCGTGAATCAAGGCATTTCGGCAAATGCCTATATGACAACGCCATTATCCTGAATTCTATGTTGCTATATCTTCATCCTCAATGTCCTCGTAGGCTTCCTGGCGAAAACGGGGTGAACAAATGGCAAGAAATATTAAATCTTCTTTTCCAAAGTTAGTGATCCGCTGACGGCATGAGGGCGGAATAAGGACAACATCGCCGGAACCGACTTCTCGTGGCGGCAAATCGCCAACCTCCACTAAACCAACTCCCTCAAGAATCATGTAACGTTCAGCAATACCATTGACCCGATGCCAGCGGGTAGCTACGCCAGGTTCAACGCGGGCACGGGCAATCGATACGCCTGGATCGGCTTCGGTGTTTGAGAGCTCAGTAATGTAGCACCGCTCATTTGTATAAAACTCCGCAGCTAAATTCATGTGCCGTATTTCTTCTTTCATGTTGGCCATTATCACAATGCGGGTTGATGAAACTCAATAAAGTTTTTGTCTAGGTCTCGGATGGACAGCATGACTGCGCCATCCAACATTCTTATGTGATTTGACAAGGCGTTAGCCAACTACCGCTTCTGGTTTCTTGAGCGTTTAGCCAATGATAAATAATCATTTTGAGAGCCATAAAATAACAGGATAGCCTTAAAACTCACATCAACGTCACGTTTTTCCAAGGAATTTATTTGCGATAAGGTTATTATTTGTTTCCTAATAGTTTATAATAAAACAATATTTGACATATTTAGCGCTGAACTAAGTAACAATTGCAGTTGTCAGAAAAGCAGTTGGTAATTTTTTACATCATTTTTTGCTTTTAAGATTTATCGTAATTGTTATTAAAACGGTTCTGATAGGACACATCAGCACTTAAGGAGAAAGGTATTTCCTATGTTAAATCAACTTTTATCTTTAATCAGCTTATATCAATTCAATTGGCCTTGGTCGGCCTTATCGCCGAGCACAGGGGCTGGCTTTATATTGCTTATTTCATTTGCCGGATTTGCGGCACTGGAGAAACATGCACCTAGAAATAAGGTCTCAACGCAATTACTGCGGCAATCTTATAACGCTAACCTCAGCCTATTCATGTTTAATAGCCTGATCATGTCATTGCTGTCGGCCTCAATGCTATGGATAGTGGCTAGGCAACATTTCAGCCAAGGTTTTTTGCACGTTATTACGAATCCCTTATTGAAAGTCGGTTTGTCATTGTTGTCGCTCGATTTATTGCTTTATGTCTGGCATAAGGCCTGTCATCGTTACGATGGCTTATGGATGTTCCATAAAGTCCATCACAATGACCCTTACCTGAATGTTTCAACCGGATTTCGGGTACACATTACAGAGTTGTTCATGACCTACATCCTGAAAGCGACGGTCATCATTCTTATGGGGATCGATGAACTCATCGTCTTGGTAAACGAAGTCGTTACCACGCTGTTCGTTA
>NZ_AYLO01000092.1 GCF_000496735.2 Methyloglobulus morosus KoM1 | reverse complement strand
CCTTCTTATGCAGCGATTGACAACCCACTATGCCTAACGACAAACTCTAGCGACCGCTCATCAACCGGCTTAAAAGGAAACCAACGCCTACGGCTATCCCTAATGAAACGACGGGGTTTTGATGGATGTAACCCCGGCAATCTTCCACAAATTGCTGTTCCGCATTTCTTATATGCTCACCTTTTTGACCTATTGCATCTGCCGCCTGTGTCGCTGCATCCGCTGCTTTATCAACGGCCTCGTGAGCACCTGATTTAACTCGGCCAATGGTTTCATCGACCCTGTTAGTGTTGCCTGTTGCTTTCATAATGGTTTCCTTAAAAATAAACTAGGATTGGATAATGATTAACATTGGGTGATTTTGATAATGCCAACCGGAGATAACGCCACGGTAATTACTGTTTTCCCTAAATATGTATGAGTGGATTACCCAACAACTGGCCAATTAATGATTAAAAATAAGATAAATAATGACCAAAACAAACATCGGCACGCCCACGAGCCAGCCTAAAAAATACCTACCTAAATTCATGCGTATCTCCACTAAAATATTCGTTTATTGACTCGGCTTTCATTCAAACCTTTTGCCAAAAAAGGTGACAATACAATCTGGCAATGAGTCTACTGGTAAAATTTTTTACAGTCGGTACGGTGGCGTACATTGCGGATAAACTGTTTTTTCTACGCTAGTCTTTGCAATGCAGCACTTCGACATGTACTAATTGCCTTGCATAGGCCATCCACTAAAAAGCTTGGATACGCACAGCCTTTGCGCGTATACATCGACTATTTGTCGTTCCTTAATCTAAATTAGATCGCAAGCGGGTTGTCATCTTCGGTTGGGCTTACTGGCTTCGTGGCCGATGAGCCCGCCGACGGCAGCGCCGCCGACGGTTCCAATCCCGCTACCTCCCGTAAGCACGGCACCCCCTAGGGCACCGATACCTGCACCGACGGCGGTATTCTGGCCTTGCGCCGACATACCGGCACAACCAGCCAAACCAAGGAGCATTGCTGCAATCACTGTATTGAGTGCAAATTTTTGTATTGTTTTCATGTATTTTCCTTTTCGTTTAAATTATGTTTCCTTGTTTCGTGCCTGTTCAAGTTCGGTTTAATATCTGCAAAAGTACACCTTTCAACTATCGCCCTGTCCTACAGGATAGACATTGCACCCATCTCAGTTTTTACGGTTTGAGTTTAATCAGAAAACCCTTTGTCGTCTGTCTGGTGACGCACATATGCAGTATTCGATAGCTGCCATTTCCCTTTGAAAATTTGAAAGCATTCCCTGTTCGGGAACTGTTCGATTCCTTAGCTTTATGTACGCTATCGCACGGTGTCTGTTTGCGAAAAAGCGTTTAATTACTACCGATGGTTTTAAGGACGGGAAACCCGCGCTCCAATGGCTGGTTTATGTGGATTGTAGAAGTTGCAATGAGGTTATGCCCACCAAGCCAAGCTGTTGTTAGAAAATTAAAAATCGTTGTATTTGAATTTAAATTCATGACGACGATTCTATTCGGCGTTTACTTAATGGAGAAAAAAATGAAAGATATTTACAACCCTAAGACAAATCAGATAATGCAGAGAATTGCTCTCACCGCAGTTACCACAGTCTTTATGGCAAGTTGCGCTGGCATTCCGGCACCTACAGAACAAATGGCGGTTTCCAAGGTTGCGGTCAGCAATGCAACCAGTGCTGGGGGCAATGAGTTTGCACCGCTACCACTTAAGTCTGCGATGGAGAAGATGGATGGCGCCGAACGGGCAATGGCAGCGGAAAATTACCTGCAAGCTCGGCAACTGGCGGAAGAAGCACAGGTCGATGCCCAACTGGCCGCGACAACGGCGCGTTCGGTCAAGGCACAGAACGCGGCGAGGGCTTTACAAGAAGATAACCGTGTACTTCGCCAGGAAATCGACCGTAACGCCCAATAATCATCAATTAGGAATTCATCATGCAAAAATATCACTACATTCCCACGGCCTTGATCGCACTCTCGATTGTTTCTGGCTGTACCTCCATAACACAAAATCCGTCCCTCGCAGAAGCGCATAGCCGTTACAACAGCGCAAGAACCAACTTCGATGTCGCTAACCTGGCAGCGGTAGAACTGAAAGATGCCAGCGACACCCTGAACAAGGCGGACTCTGCCTTAAACAATAGTGAAAGCGTTGAAACTGTCGATCACCTGGCCTATTTAGCCCAGCAGAAAGTAGGGATTGCACAGGAAACCGCCAAACGGAAAACAGCTGAATTGGCCGTGACCAACGCAGGTGCCAAACGCAATGAAGTCCGCCTGGAAGCGCGTACGGCTGAGGCCGATGCAGCTAAAGCCCAAGTGGCAGATGACCAAGGGTTGATTGCGGAGCTTTTGGCCTTAAACGCGCAAAAAACCGAACGCGGCATGGTGATTACGTTAGGCGACGTATTGTTCAGCACGGGCAAGGCACAGCTAAAACCAGACGGCACGCGCAACATACAAAAGCTGGGCGATTTTCTTACGAAATACCCACAAAACAAGGTATCGGTTGAAGGCCACACGGACAGCGTCGGCAGCAACAGCTACAATCAAGACCTCTCGGACCGCCGAGCCTATTCCGTACGGTCGGCTTTGACGGACATGGGGATCAGCAACGACCGCGTCGCTACCCACGGTTATGGTGAGGAATTTCCGGTTGCCAGCAACAACAATGCCGAAAGCCGTCAATTGAACCGGCGCGTGGAAATCATCCTCTCCGATGCCAACGGCAACATCACGCCAAGGTAAGCGTGCCAAATCATCCTCGATGACCGTCCCGGCCTGGATGGGGACAGCCCTTGAGTATTGTTAGTTCTTTGGGCTACCCCATACCAAATCGAAAAACATTTATAGCGTGACTAAGAGGCAATAATGTCCAAGCAAATCGCAATCATCCAAGGCCATCCTGATCCCAAAGGCAATCATTTCTGTCATGCCTTAGCAAAAGCCTATGCCGAAGGTGCCGAATCGGCAGGGCATAAGGTAACAATAATCGAGGTTGCCCAAATGGATTTCCCCCTATTGCGTTCTCAGGAAGACTACGATCATGGCGAGCCAGTCGAATCTATTCGAAATGCCCAGCAAATCATTCGAGAGGCAGAACATCTGGTGATATTTTATCCTTTGTGGCTTGGCACCCTGCCTGCCTATTTCAAAGCGTTTCTGGAGCAAGTATTTAGGCCAGGATTTGCGGCCAACAAGCCTGCAAATGGTGGTCTGTGGGAAAAACTATTAACTGGCAGAAGCGCACGGGTTGTGGTCTCGATGGCAATGCCAGCTTTTATTTATCGCTGGTATTACCTTGCTCATAGCCTGAAAAGCCTGGAGCGAAATATCCTAAGTTTTTGTGGGATCGGGCCGATTAAGGAAACACTCATTGGCATGGTTGATACCCTTAACGATAAAAAAGGAAAAGAATGGCTAGACAAAATGTATTTACTTGGATCGGATAGTAAATAAGTTTTATGGATAAATCTAATGCAATGGCGTAATAGCACCGAGCGTTACGGATCGCTGTCAATTGGACTCCACTGGTTAATGCTGCTACTGCTTGTAGCAGTGTACGCGTGCATTGAACTACGCGGTTTTTTCCCCAAAGGCAGCGATCTTCGGGAAGCATTAAAGACTTGGCATTTCATGCTGGGGCTGTTTGTTTTCGTTTTAGTCTGGCTGCGCTTGCTGACATACCTGACCAGCCCTTTCCCACGAATTAAGCCAGAACTGCCAAAGTGGCAAAAGCTATCTTCCAGGATAATAAAATTGGCGCTGTATGCCCTGATGATTGTAATGCCACTCGCCGGGTGGTTGATTCTCAGTGCCGAAGGAAAGCTTATTCCATTCTTCGGCCTACAACTCCCGGCACTAATCAACGAAAATAAAAATGTCGCAGAATTGATTAAGGAGATACACGGGGCTGTTGGCACGGTGGGTTATTTCCTTATCGGTTTACATGCCGCTGCTGCGCTGTTTCACCACTATGTTTTACGGGATAACATCTTGCGGCGGATGTTACCGACCGAGCCGAATTTAAGCCCTAACCTTGCAAATGCACAACCTGACGTAGATAACAAAATAGCTATCGTTGATGCCAAGGCTGTTGAAGCTATTGATAGGCAACAGCCGATGAAAGGGAACGAAAACTTTCCAGGCCTAAGTGCGACAATGGCGGCAGACCGTCTGAAACAGGACGGCTACAACGAGTTGCCAACGACTGATAAACGCGGATTTCTGCGAATCGTATTCGAAATATTGCGCCAACCTATGTTTGCGCTCTTAATCGGTGGAGGAGTCGTTTATCTACTCTTGGGCGACCGAACGGAAGCCGTCATGTTGCTTTTGTTTGCTTGCTTCTCGGTTATTATCACTATTGTCCAGGAGTCTCGAAGTGAGCATGTATTGGAAGCGTTGCGTAACCTTGCCAGCCCACGGGCATTGGTGATCCGCAATGGTAAGAGAACTCTCGTCGCCGGTAGAGAAGTAGTGCGTGATGATCTTATCATAATTTCCGAAGGCGATCGGGTAGCGGCGGATGCAACTCTGTTATCGGCGCAAGATTTATTACTCGACGAATCGCTGCTCACTGGTGAAGCTGTGCCTGTACGTAAAGTAGCCCAAGAGACTGCCGTAAAGACTCAAGATCAAAGTGCCGTGCCGAAGCCGGGCGGTGAAGACTTACCTTATATCTTTGCCGGAACCCTGGTTGTACGCGGCACTGGACAGGCGCTGGTACACTCAACCGGCATTCGCAGTGAAATGGGTAAAATCGGTCGATCTCTCGGCAGCATCGAAACAGAACAACCTGGTTTGCAACTGCAAATACAATCGTTTGTACGTACCTTCGCCATTATCGGTGCTGTCGTCGGTGTGGCAGCGGTATTGCTGTTTGGACTTTTGCGTGGCTCATGGCTTGAGGCCATGCTGAGCGGAATCGCACTTGGAATGTCTTTGCTCCCAGAAGAATTCCCTTTGGTCTTAGCAGTATTCATGGCAATGGGTGCATGGCGCATTTCGCAAGCCCGGGTGCTCACTCGTCGCGCCTCCGCGATAGAGACGCTAGGCGCTACCACGGTGTTATGCACCGACAAGACAGGAACACTTACCGAAAATCGCATGACGGTTGTTTCCATAGTTAACGAAAATACCCGTTGGGATCAAGATGGAAAGACTGTGCTAGCGGATAAGACAAAAGAAACGTTAGAGGTTGCTTTGTTCGCATGTCCTCGTGAACCAACAGACCCGATGGATATAGCCGTGCATGCGCTTGCGGAAAAGCAGATCGGTCCAAGCAAAGAGAGTTTCGCACATCACACCCTTGTTCACGCCTATGGACTCAGGCCGGATTTGTTTGCAGTAGCGAACATAATGTCCAGCGAAGCTGATAGTAGCGGCACGGCTTATGCCAAGGGCGCTGTCGAAGCCATAGCGGAGCTGTGTCAACTGTCAACAGAGCGGTTGGACAGTATTCGTAAACAGGTAGATGCCTTGGGACTTGATGGGGTTCGCGTGTTAGGTATCGCCAAGGCAAGCGTGCCGAATGCCGCACAGGAACAAAACCTGCCTGAAACGCCCCGTGGACTGAAATTTGAGTTTGCTGGACTCATCGGGTTTACCGACCCGATACGTGTCAATGTGCCTGCCGCCGTTGCCGAATGTCGTTCGGCAGGGATAAGGGTTGTGATGATAACCGGAGATTATCCCGCAACCGCCCATGCCATTGGGCTACAGGCTGGTCTGGACGCGACGAATGTACTCACTGGCGACGACATCGAAACCCTATCCGATGATGATCTGGCTCTCCGGGTGAAATCGACATCGATATTCGCACGTATCCAGCCTAACCAAAAACTTCGCATTGTCCAGAGCCTGAAGGCAAACGGCGAGATCGTCGCCATGACTGGCGATGGCGTAAACGATGCGCCGGCAATCAAGGCGGCCCACATTGGTATTGCGATGGGTGGACGTGGCACCGATGTCGCGCGTGAAGCCTCCGCAATCGTCCTACTGGACGATGATTTTAGCTCAATCGTGAAAACAATCCGTTTAGGCCGACGTATCTACGACAACCTGCGTAAGGCGATTGAGTACATTATCGCAGTCCATATCCCCATAGCCGGACTCACGCTAATGCCCTTGTTGCTGGGGCTACCGCTAATACTCACACCGATCCATATCGCATTTCTCGAAATGGTTATTGATCCCGCGTGTTCGGTGGTATTTGAAGCCGAACAGGAAGAAGAGGATGTGATGCAACGCCCCCCGCGTGATCCCGAAAGTCCGTTGATTTTGCCAAAGCGAATTATTTGGGCAGCCCTGCAAGGATTTTTGGTTTTCGCGATATTAGCGGTTGTTTTCATAGTTGCGGCGCGAATGGGACTACCAGCACCTGATTTACGTGCGCTGATCTTCACATCTCTAGTCCTGATGAATATGGGTCTAATTATGGTCAACCGTTCGTTTAAAGCCTCGCTGGGTCGGGCGTTTTGGCGACCTAATCGTTCGCTTGGGGTTCTGTTTGGCAGCGTAATGGCACTCCTTGCAATGGCCGTTTATTGGCAACCGGCGCAATCGTTGTTCCATTTTGGCCGATTGCACGGGGATGACCTTGCCGTATGTGCCGTCGCCGGTTTCTTAAGCTTACTGTTATTGGAAGCGATCAAGGCGGTATGGTTTCGGGCTGAAGGCAAGGATAGTAAGACCAGATTGCCGCAACCGAGTTGAATACAGTCATTCGGGTGGACGAGATATCCAATCACTCTGTCATTTAGAAATATTCGAAATCAATGTATTGGTAGCAGGAATTCAGTTATCGCCGACAGCGGCTTTATGTATGATACCGTACAGACTAAGGTTATATTTTGGGATAAAGTGTATATAAAGTTTCATCAAAACAACGGCTTTGTTAAGTAGGGATTCATCGCCATTCGGATTGTTAGCCTCCCTCTAAAGCGGATTATTAGTTTAATCCGCATTTTTTTGGCGTACTTTATCCAAAACAATTGACAAATCTCAAATCGATTTAAGCATTTCGGTTTAAAGATTCATGTAAGCTTATTCCTTAACTGTTCGTTACCGCACCGACAAAACTGAGTTTTGAGTGTATCGTCCTGACTAGCGATGGATAACATCATTCCACGCCTTGGCCATGGCTATCATGGCTAACACATTATCAGGAGACACTCATGAACAAAGATCAAGTGAAAGGCAAAATCGAAGAAGTAAAAGGTAAAGTCAAGGAAGCAGCAGGCGTAGTATTGGATGACAAAGATATGGAATCAGAAGGTAATGTCGAAAAAAACGTCGGCAAGGTACAAAAAGGCTTAGGTGATCTCAAGGAAGCCCTTAAGTAGGCAACTCTCAATCACTGCCATATTACGGGCAAGCCTTTCAAGGCTTGCCTGCTGATCGGTATTAACAAATTTTTCACAGGAAACAAACATGAAAGTCAATCCTATAAAACGTAGCGGTTTATTGGCGGCTATTGTCCTGGCCTTCTGCTCGTTGTGCGCTTATGCCGAAGAAAAACAGGACGAGCCTTATATGAATAAAGACCAAGTCAATGGCAGGGTCGAAGAAACCAAAGGTAAAGTTAAGGAAGTCACCGGCAAGATACTGGACGACAAGGGAATGGAGACTGAAGGAAAGATCCAAAAGAATGTCGGCAAGATGCAAAAAGGCATTGGTGACATCAAGGAAGATATTAAGAAAGACCAGTAACATCAACAATGATACGTCCTTTTAAGGACTGAACCGTTCTTTCTGGGCGAATCGAAACCCACAAGCCTTTCGACAGGCTCAAGGCGAACGGAGTTTAAAACTTCGTATGGCTGAGCCAATAATCACACACTATTACAGGAAATAACTATGAAAAACTATAATATGAAGCTATCCAGTTTATCAGCAGGTATCCTCTTGACCTTGGTCTCATTCGGTGCTTATGCTGGGGAAAGCCACATGGCGGAAGCCCTCAAACATGCGGAAGCTGCTGTTAAAGCTGACGATGGCAAGACGATCGCCGAACATGCGGAAGTCGCTAAGACCCATGCCAAAACCGCCGATGAGCACCTGGATGCAGGCATTGCCAGCCTGAATGATGCTATCGATCATGGCAAGATGAAACATGCCGACTTAGCCAAGAAATCTGCCGAAGAAGCCGTTACTCATTTGAAAGCCGCGCAATAAATTGTCTATTGATTACGCTTAGCTTAGCTCATGGCGGGGTTTCCCCGCCTTTTTTATGCCTGTTTAGTTGTCAAGCAACAACCTGTTGGGGTTATTTAATGGTAGGTAGCACGATACAAAGATGATGCTGAGGCCGATTAGATTCAAACTGAATAATCCTTTTGACCACGTCCTCACCACTACTTTCACCAACGGGCCCCGATACGATGTGGCCGCTTGCGTCGCTTACCAGGTGTACGTAACTCATATGGGGGCCGCCCGCTAAGGTCGAATTGATCAATAACTCAGTTTCATCTTTCTGCACGCCTTTTACCGGGGCAACACTGCCAGGATTGCACGCGCCGAAAAAAATCAGGCCGTCCGCTATTAATAGCGAATTCAGGGATGTTATGAAATGAAAGAACCGTTCTGTAGAGACTTCAACTGATTTCTTAATTTTAAACAGTGATTTTCTACAAATGAGTTCACAAAGATGTCGTTGATAGTCTCGCTGCTCGGTTGGCCGTAAAGCAAGTCTTTCTGCCGAGCAATTACGTTGATAACAAAGATTGTCCAGTGGTTGGATTTGTTTTTCAAGTCCCGTAAGCTGTTGCCAGATGGCATCGAACTCCATTGATGCCAAATCCTTCCAATGCGCCGCCATATAATCATTAAACAGGCGATTCTTTTCGGTATCGTAGGTAATGGTCAACTCATTTTTTAGCCCCGGCTGCGCCTCGGAAAGAAAGAGCAATTCGCCTGTGCTACCTGTTATCTTATGTTCTTGCACATACATGGCGTTTTTGAGTATGGGGCCGTCATAACCACCGTGGCTGATAAAAACAATCCGATCAAAAGAAGCCCCCTGCTGCACCAACTGCTCGACTTGTTGGAAATAATCTGACCAACTCCAAACATCACGTAATTGCTTGACGTGCATGCCGAACCGATTACGATAAAAAGCTCCCAAGGCCCGTGCGGGTTGCTCAGGCCACCTCGGGTTCTCATCGATGTCCTGGTCTCCACTCAGTAAGGGCACAAGCAGCACATGCCTGGGTGGTTGCTGTAACTTCAAATCGCTCAATTTTGTAGAATAAGGCAAACAAGGCTTAGTTGAATGTTCATCGCCGTAGGCGTTGGCGGCATACATACCTAGCAGCAAGAGAGGAACTAAAAATTGGTTCAATGTTGTCATTAAATTACAGGTCCATCAAGTAGGTTTATTGCCTATATTGGGTTATTTTTTCGTCGATTAAAGTACCCAGAAAAACGCCTTGATTTACGGGACAATGAATTTTGATTTTTCTAAATAGTAAAGAAAAATCAGGAATTTTTCTGTTCGGAAGCGTACATAAGTTATGACAATGTTAACGACAACAAATTCTGGATGAAAGCCTTTTTATTGCTGAAAGAAAGGCCGTGAAAATAGTCTAGAAATGTCCGCCTATGTGCGTTACCGAACAGTGATTACCCAGTGATTCTGATAATTTGATAACCCTAAGTAGAAAGCTATTCATTTCAAGCTTTTTTCCCATTCTTTATCGATGGGGCAATCGTTATCCATTTAGGGGGAACCATGTTTACCAAAAAAATCAAAATCGTCTTTAAAATATTGGTTATTTTGGGACTTGCGTCGACATTGCAAATCGCCAATGCCAATATTTGGCCTTCAACAGGTTCGTTGGAATTGATTAAATCGTCCTGTCCAACTGGCTTTGGTCAGTATCAAGAACTCAATCAATTAAAGAAAGAAATTGCCGCGGCTAAATCACTGAATGATGCCCGTAAGATAGCCCTTGTACCCACTGATGAAGCCATTGAAGCCCTGAACAATGCACGAATAATAATGCCATTCAGCGATGACCTCCGTTCGGCGAAAACCCGTCTCAGTGATGCCCGGTCACGTATACTAGTGGCATCCTCCCAAGCAGAAGTTGCCGATGAATTCTCCGGCATGATGCTCGCGGGGCTTGATAATGACAATGTTGCCCATGTAAGTGCCGGTGGCGGGAGTTGCAATTACTCGACAGGTGAGACTATTGCCATCGTGATCGGATTGATCCTTGGGATTATCCCTGGCCTGATCTTGTTGGTATTGCTTTGTTAAGCCATTATCGGCACCCATTAAGCCGACGCTACCTTGAGGCTATCTGCATTTGCTGAGTTGTCCATTCACGTTGCGATCTTTTATTTCTGCCCTATTTTCATCTGACCAATGATATTACGTAATTACCTTGGGAAACTCTGAACTTGTGATTCCGCTCATGGTTCGACAAGCTCACCACGAACGGAATCAAAGTCTTACCGTTCGTCCTGAGCCTGTCGAAGGATTTAATCAGAGTTACCCTTGGTGTATTGTGTTAAAAGGGAACAGGCAGCGTAGTTTTTTATCCTCCCATAATCATTTCTCGCTGATTACTCATTTCCAACCTCTTAGATACATACTTTAGGGATAAGAAAATGGTCGCAATTTTGAATACACGGCATATCCCCGATCAACATAACCCAAATCAAAACCATCTTCTCGCTGCCTTGCCTGCGGAAATATTCGGGCGTCTGTCGCCCCATCTGGAACTGGTCTCCATGCCGCTTGGAAAAGTCTTGTGCGAATCCGGCGACCAATTGCATCACGTCTATTTTCCGACGACCGCCATCGTGTCCCTGCACTACGTCATGGAAAATGGCTCATCAGCAGAAATAGCAGGCGTGGGTAATGAAGGCGTAGTCGGAATTTCACTGTTCATGGGAGGCAAAACCACACCCAGTTTAGCGACAGTACAGGCTACGGGTTGGGGCTACCGCCTGAAAGAGCGTCTAATGATAGAGGAATTTAACCAAGCAGGATCGATGATGCGTTTGATGTTACGTTACACCCAAGTTTTAATGACACAGATTTGCCAAACGGCGGCCTGCAATCGCTATCATTCGATAGAGCAGCAACTGTGTCGCTGGTTATTGTTAACTCTTGATAGATTGCCCTCGAACGAATTGACCATTACGCAGGAATTGATTGCCATTATGCTGGGTGTCCGCCGCGAAGGCATTACGGAAGCCGCCGGGAATTTACAACGTGCTGGCCTGATCAATTATCGACGTGGTCACATCACGGTACTTAACCGTTCAGGATTGAAATCCAGTGCGTGCGAATGCTACGACGTCGTCAAGAGAGAATCTAATCGTTTGCTATGCGAAAAAGGAGTGGTTACAAGTTTTCCAGTTAATTCCACGGCGGGAAATCTAGGTCCCAATAAACCTTATTAATACCCGAGAATGATTGGTCTCCAAATCAATGACAATTTTATGATAATTCCCACACTCCGGTAAATTATGCCTAATTTAATTTCACTACTACCCTTATTCACTTCGATTCTGGTAGATGACGAGGGAAACCTACCTTGAAACCTTACCGCAATAGATATTTTCCACCGTTTGTCGTCGTAAGCTTATTTTTAATATTAGCAGCAGTCGTAGTAACGGCATCGTTCTGGGCTTTCAGGGAAATAGAGACAGCCGCCGAGGCGCGAAAGCATACCTTCACAGCCATAAATCGTGCCAATGTTTTGCTGTCCGAATTAAAAGATGCCGAGACTGGGCAGCGTAGCTATGCACTAACAGGCGACGAATCCTTTTTGAAACCGTATTTGGCGGTGCGCGATAACGTCAATGGACATCTGAAACAATTGCGTCAACCCGCCTTAAGCAGCACTGCCCAAAACCACCTGGACGCACTCATGCCACTGGTAGATGCCAAGATAGAGCAATTAGCAAAGGTCATTGCGTTGCGCCGTAACAATCACATGAATGCCGGCCTGGAGATTGTAAACAGCAAAGAAGGCATGCGATTGATGGATTCAATCCGTGCCGAAATGAATGGCTTTATCAAACTAAAAGAAGGCATGTTGGCACAGGACGAAGCAAAGTTCCAATCGAACATGTTCCGTCTATTTACCATCATCGTTGCCGCAACCGTGTTTACGCTGCTGTTTGCGCTTTGGTTTGCTTATTTGATCTATCAACAAACACAGCAGCGGCTCAAGAATTTGGTGCATCTCGAAACTCAGCATTTGCTTGAGATACAAGAGGAGACGAATAAGCAATTGCAGCAGGTCAATATCGCTTTGGCGGAAAGCCAGGAAAGGCTGCTCGTTACGCTCAACTCCATTGGCGACGCCGTCATAGCCAGCGATACCCAAGGGCGGGTGACGTTACTGAATCCCCTTTCCGAACGGCTTACCGGTTGGACGCAGGCGGAAGCTATCGGCCAGCCTGTGGAAGACATACTCCACATTATTGACCAGGAAACCCGGCTAGCGATTGCTATCCCGATACAGCAAGCCTTGGCGACTGGCGAGATACAGAGCATGACCAACCATACCGTATTGATTGCACGCGGTGGTAGTGAATGTATTATCGCAGACAGTTGCGCCCCGATTCGCAACTACCTCGGCAATGTGGTTGGTGCTGTGTTGGTGTTCCGCGATGTCTCCAAGGATTATGCCGCCAAGCAGGTCTTGCGTGACAATGCCACGCGGATTCAAACTATTCTTAATACCGTGGGGGATGCCATCATCACCTTCCATGCCCACAACGGTAAGGTCGAGACTGTCAATCCCGCCGCTGAAAAAATGTTTGGCTATTCTGCCGAAGCCCTCATCGGACAGCCCTTTAGTTTACTGATACCCGAGCTTGATCCGGAGCAACGCAAAGGATCCCTCGAATTTTATAGCGCAAGCGACCAGGCACTCGCCGTCGGTCTCGGACGTGAGGTTGTGGGTCAACGCTACGACGGCAGTGTTTTTCCGCTGGAGATAGCAGTCAGCGAGATGTGGCTGGATAGCCAGCGTTACTTCATCGGCATTTTGCGTGATATCACCATACGCAAACAAGCCGAAGAAATGCTGCTTAAAGCGAGTACCTTGCAGGACGCGATTTTCAATAGCGCCAACTTTTCGAGTATCGCCACTGACGCAAAGGGTGTCATCCAAATTTTCAATGTGGGTGCCGAGCGTATGCTTGGCTATACGGCCTCCGACGTGATAAATAAGGTCACGCCAGCTGACATTTCCGACCCACAGGAAGTGATCGCACGTGCAAAAGCACTAAGTACCGAACTTGAAACCCCTATTACACCGGGCTTTGAGGCATTGGTGTTCAAGGCCTCACGTGGCATCGAAGATATTTATGAACTGACCTACATCCGTAAGGATGGCAGTCATTTACCGGCGGTCGTGTCGGTCACGGCACTACGCGATGTCCAAAATGAAATTATCGGCTACCTTTTGATTGGCACAGATAATACCGAACGTAAGCGGATAGAAGCAGAACGTGTGTCGCTCTTTGAGGCACTGCAGGATAAGAACAGCGAATTGGAGAGCACAAAGTCTGTGGCGGAAAAAGCCAATCTCGCCAAATCGGATTTCCTGTCCAGCATGAGCCATGAGTTGCGTACCCCGCTCAATGCCATCCTTGGCTTTGCCCAATTACTGGAGGCAAGTAAACCGGCGCCATCATCCACCCAGAAACTAAGGATAGACCAGATTATCAAAGCAGGCTGGTATTTGCTGGAGCTGATTAACGAAATCCTCGATCTTGCGTTGATCGAATCCGGCAAAGTATCACTGTCCCAGGAATCGGTGTCGCTAATCGATGTCCTAAGCGAATGTCGAGACATGATGGAACCGCAGGCACAACTGCATGGCATTATGCTGAGCTTTCTCCCGCTTGACGATACATGGTTTGTCTATGCTGATCGAACCCGCTTAAAGCAAGTATTGATCAACCTACTTTCCAATGCGATCAAATACAACCGAGAGGATGGCACGATAACAGTTAATTGCTCCGCCAATGCCCTAGCACACCTACGCATCAGCATCAAAGACAGCGGTTCGGGATTGTCATCGGATCAGTTAGCACAACTCTTCCAGCCGTTCAATCGGCTCGGGCAAGAGACCGGCACCGTGGAAGGCACAGGCATCGGCCTAGTTGTCACCAAGCAACTCGTCGAGCTAATGAAAGGCAAGATTGGCGTGGATAGCACTGTCGGGATGGGCAGCGAATTCTGGATCGAACTGATCCGCAGTGCTGCACCGCAACTTGACGTTCAAGATACAATGCCCACGAAACGTACACAGCACGCACAGGAAAACGCGGCACTGTATACCCTGCTCTATGTGGAAGACAATCCGGCCAACCTGCTGCTGGTCGAGCAAATAATTGAGGACCGCCATGATATGTGTATGCTGAGTGCGGGCGATGGTAAGCGCGGTATTGCGCTTGCGCGTACCCAATTCCCGAATGTGATCTTGATGGACATCAACCTACCCGGCATCAGCGGAATGGACGCTTTAAAAATACTGCTCCATGATCCGGCAACAACGCACATTCCCGTCATTGCCCTCAGTGCCAACGCCATGCCCCATGATATAGAAAAAGGGTTGAAGGCGGGTTTCTACCGCTATCTTACCAAACCCATCAAAATCGATGAATTTACGGATGCCTTAAACGAGGCACTGAAATCTTCTGAATTGGAATTAATTAAAACCAATGAAACCGGACAACACCTATGATTAATGAACAAGACATTCTGAACGCCAGTATCCTGATCGTTGACGACCAACAGTCCAACGTATTACTGCTGGAAGAAATGCTGCATGATGTCGGCTATGCTTGTATTGCATCGACAACTGACCCTTATATGGCCTGCGAGTTGCATCGCAAAAACCGCTATGATTTGATGTTGCTAGACCTGCAAATGCCTGGACTGGATGGCTTCCAGGTGATGGAAGGACTTAAGCAAATCGAAACGGGCGGCTACCTTCCGGTACTTGCAATTACTGCACAACCCGGCCACAAGCTCCGTGCACTCATCGCAGGCGCGAAAGATTTCATAGCCAAACCCTTTGATTTGGTCGAAATACAGACGCGCATCCATAACATGCTGGAAGTGCGCCTGTTGTACAGGGAGCTTGAGATCCAAAATAAGGTTTTGGAGCAGAAGGTACTGGAACGGACCGCCGAACTGCGTGAAAGCGAAGCACGGTTCCGCCGCTTAACTGAGCTGTCTTCCGACTGGCATTGGGAGCAAGATAAGAACGGGCATTTCACCAAGATTTTCGGCCCAGTGTATGACATGCTTGGTATTCGTGTTAATGACGACCTGACCATAACAAGGGATTATCAGGGCGGGACATGGAACGAGTGCGAGCGGGACATACTTGAGGAGTACCTAACAACTAGACAACCATTCCTGGATTTTGTCTACAGCCGAACTAAACCCGATGGCTCGCAGCAATATTTAATGGTGAGCGGAGAACCGATTTTTTCGCCTTCTGGCCGCTTTATGGGCTATCGTGGTATCGGGAAGGAAGTGACTGAAGCGATGGCGACCCGACAAGGAGTCACCAGCAGCTAATAAGTAGCTTGTTACCTGAACGCTTTGACACAAAGCAGCCCACTGTAACTATTCCAAGAGCACTTGCCATTTTTGTGTCTTGCATTCAAATGCGATGCCTAGTACACAGTCCTGACGGCGTCCTTCTTACCTATGTGACAGGTATTGTATTACGGACGACTAGCACGGACATGCACGGTCGCCAGAAAAATTTCACACATAAAATTAAGCAGCGCAACAATTAAGCACAACATGGCTGCAACAAATAGTGCGGCGATTACTGCCGCTATGTCGACATCGACAAATGAACCTAAGAACAACACCGCAATGACCGAGCATATCAAAAGCAAACAAATAGTGCATAGGCCAATCGCCAAATGAATAAGCCGGGCGCGCTGTTTCAAGGATTTCAGCTCAACACTTATTGTTTGGTCTGTTTCAACGGCTGCCACGGATCTGCCATACAAGAGCCTGGTCCGATCGATAATGCGGCCTAGACGGTTGGTCAAGACCGATAAAATGCTGGCAACCCCAGTCAACAAAAACACTGGCGCTACCGCAAGTTGAATGGCGTGGGCAATCGTGGTAACAGGCAATTCTGTCATCATTAACAAGACTTATGTTGAAAAATTAATAGCAACTTAGTTAACCTAAAATCAATCATCAAGTATTCATTCACCCAGAACTGCCCGTACTTGATGCGGTTGCCCGTCATCCCGCAAAGCAATACGATTGCTGCTTAATCGAAACCCTCTGTCCAACCCTATAAAGGAGTTGCCGCTAGACACACTGACGATTTTCAATCGTGATTGTCATAACGGTTAGTTTCGGACTTCTAAACAGTTATCGATTTATTACTTTGTAAACTAGACGTTACCTATTTTGCACAGCATCAAAATCAAAGGTACAAAAAAGTTGTTTAGCTTAGAAGCTAGATTCTGCCCATCAAGATCAAGATTATTAAGATGATCAGGATTAACCCGATCCCACCGCTGGGCCTATAACCCCATCCCCGGCTATGCGGCCAAGCTGGAATGACACCAATAAGCATCAGGATGATAACGATGAGTAAGATTGTGCTTAGTGACATAATAGTATCCCTGATAAAGAAAAATTATTAAACTGGAAATTATTACAATGTGATGCGTCCTCCCTTTAGGAAGGGACTCTCACTTGATGCTATGGCCCATTAGCCCTAGGACACCCACGACGATCAAATATACCGCCACAAAATAATTTAAAAACCTGGGCACCAGTAAAATTAATATCCCCACCACAAGCGCCAGTAGGGGTTCGATTGCGATATTCATGGAATCCTCCTTAAGTGATAAATTACCCCTTTTAGCTTAGCGACAAGGCATGATATTGTCTGTGCGGTATAGTACATAAGACCCTCCAACAGAAGCTAGGCTTCAGGTTTTTGACAGTTGATGTGTCGGACAATTTTCAACAGGGAATCTACAGCTTCCGGCTTAAGCTTGTAAATTATCGAACTCAGCGCCAGCCTTGGCTGAAACGTCCGTGTTCCAGTTTATTCATCAAACCTGTTGAGGGTCAGCATCAATAATTGGCCGCCACATTATGCCCATAACGGCCGGAAACCGTAATAAGCCCTTATTTTTTGCTCGATGCGTTAACGCTTACCATCAGGTCACTTTGCACTGCTTTTACATTCGCCTGACCACTGGCGACTTCTATCGCTTTAGCGATATTTTGTTCGGAATCGACCGTGCCACTCAATTTCACGATTCCTTTGTCTGTGGTCACTTCGATATGGGATGCGCTCAACCAGGAACTCCCCAAAATCGCTGCCTTAACCTTTGCGGTAATGACTGTATCATCAATATATTCACCCGTTGTTTCAGATTTCTCAGTTGTCGAGTCTTTAATATCATCAAGTTTTTTTTCTACATTTTCTTTGATTTGCGCAACTTTGTCCTTTGCTTGCTCGGAATTTTCATCAACCCTATCTTCAGATTTATCCAATACTTCCTTAGAGGCTTCAGTTGATTTATTAATACTCTCCTTCGCCTGTTCGGCATTCTTATCTAACGAATCCTTCATGCCTTCAAGTTGTCGTTTGGCAACTTTGTCCGTTTTTTCAATCGATTTATCGGCATTTTTGGCGGCATTACTCATCCTTTGCCCGGCCTGTTCTGATGAACCATCTTGGCAACCCGCCAGGCCAAGAACAGCCGATAAACAGGTCATCACAAGAACTCTACTGGCTATAAATTTTTGATTGTATTCGTTTGTTGTTTTCATGGAATTTTCCTTTGTGTCGTGTGCGTTAAAAATGCGTCAAGGACATAGTGTTAACTTTCTTATCTTTAAAATTGGGAAGAAAAAACACTTTATAAGATCAAGCGCAGCGCGCTGAAAACTTGGTTAGAGATTAGCGATATGCTCAGGAGTTGTCTGTACGTTATCGTACATAAAAACTCAACAACCATCGGTATGGTTCTGTATTATTGATTCGGCCTTGTGAAGTATTAAGTTTCCGTTCGCCAAGCCTGTCGAAAGGCGGCGTGTGCTTCGACAAGGCTCTCCTGAGCTTAGTCGAAGGGCTCAGCACGAACGGTTCAGACATTAAAAGGCCGAATCTATAACATCG
>NZ_AYLO01000091.1 GCF_000496735.2 Methyloglobulus morosus KoM1 | reverse complement strand
ATTGACATCTGGCTTATAGTTCAATACGGCAACTGTTTCTTGATATCGAAACCAAGAACGAATGGAACTGAATACCATTATGAATTTAATCTCAACTCGGTTGTATAGTATCGAAGGGCAGGGGCTAATAGGATTGGATTCTGTCTTACGTCCTAATCGCGTAGTATCTGTGAGGAGATTGTATGAAGCAACAAGAATTGTCCTTAGACCTTGATACGCTAACGGACACCGAAGGTGCATCGAGTCTCCTGGCGGTACCGACTGCAACTTTGGTCAAATGGCGATCAACCGGCGAAGTACGAATCCCTTATGTCCGGATTGGACGGCAGATTAAATATCGTACCAGTGACTTGAAGGCGTTCATCGAAATCAGTACAGTCAAGTAATAAATGTTTCATCCATTATTTATATAATCTACCGAACAAGGGATTCCCAAAAACTCTGAGAGCCCCCAGAATTCACTTCTTGGTATAAAACCAGTCAGGCTAATTGTTAAAAATCTTGAGATTTATGTGCAGGGTACAGAAGGGGAAGCGTATAAAAATTTCATTTTATACATGACCTGGCCATGACCAGTAAAATTGACCGTCTAAGATATGAATTAAAAATTAGCGTAACTCATTGAATAATATGGCTCCCCCGGACGGGCTCGAACCGCCGACCTAGTGATTAACAGTCACCCGCTCTACCGACTGAGCTACAGGGGAATAATGCGTTTTTAAAACTTTTTTCTTCAATGGCACGCCCGGAGAGATTCGAACTCCCGACCGCTCGGTTCGTAGCCGAGTACTCTATCCAGCTGAGCTACGGGCGCTTTATTGAGCCGCAAATTATCCCGTTAAGCTGGATGTTTGTCAACCAAAGTTCAGGTTTCAGTTAGATTTCGTTTGGAATACGTGGCGGAGAGAGAGGGGTTCGAACCCTCGATGGGCTATAAAACCCATACTCCCTTAGCAGGGGAGCGCCTTCAGCCTCTCGGCCATCTCTCCAAATATGGTTTATCTTTCGGAACTTGCCGAGTCGGTCTGTTCCTTTTTGATTCTTTCGTATATTTCTTCCCTGTGGACCGACACTTCTTTGGGTGCGTTGACACCTATGCGAACCTGGTTCCCTTTAACTCCAAGGACGGTGACGGTCACTTCATCACCAATCATCAGTGTCTCCCCTACCCGACGAGTCAAGATAAGCATGGCTACTCCCTATATAATTGAAAACCCATTGCCCATAAAGGGCGTTCCACCAAGAGCAGCGAATTATAACAGTTTTATACTATAAAAAAAGCCTGTTATAGCGTTCGAGCTTTTACGGTACCTTTACTATTAAAGGTGAGGCTAAATGATGGCTGTTGGGGAATTGTTTATGCAGCAATTAAGGGTAACAATCTTGAGTTGTGGTTACTGACCTATTTTTGTCGCGAATCCATTCACTCCATGAGCCTGGGTATAACTTAGAGCCTGACAGCCCTGCAACTTCCATTGCCAGCAGGTTATGACAGGCGGTGACACCCGAACCGCACATGTGGACAACGTGTGTTGGGTTTTTATCTCCCATAATTGACTTGAATTGGAGGCTTAGTGCCCCTGGAGATAAAAATAAACCGTTACTATCCAAGTTTGATAGGAAAGGGCGGTTTACCGCACCGGGAATATGTCCTGCAACGGGATCGATAGTCTCGTGCTCACCACGAAAGCGTTCAGGTGTCCTGGCATCAATTAGGCAAATCGATTTCCGCGCCAGGCCATTTTGGAGTTCAAGGGCGGTTAACGCTAGGTTACCGCCAGGATAAGCCCTAAACACGCTGGGTTTAACGGCAGGTAAGGTGGTGGTGACGGGAAAGCCCAGTTTTTGCCAATGTTTGTAGCCGCCATCCAGCACGGTAACCTTGTCATGTCCCAGACAGCGCAACAACCACCAAAGTCGTCCGGCAAATGCACCGCTGGCATCGTCATACACGACCACTTGATTGTTGTTGCCGATTCCCCAGATGCCTAGTTTTTTCACCAATTCCTTCATGTCGGGAAGCGGATGGCGGCCTGTGAAATCGGTAATGCGGGAAGATAAATCCTTATCCAGGTGGGCGTAACGGGCATTTGCTATATGTCCGTGTCGATAGGCTTTGAGGCCGGCTTCAGTATCCGCCAGGGAAAATCGGCAGTCGATGACGATATAATCCTGATCGTTCAGATGCTGATGGAGGTCTGTTGCCGAGATGAGGGTCGTGTATGTCATGTGCTTACCTTGAGGATAATTTTGCCGATATGTTGGTTGCTTTCCATGAGTTCGTGCGCTAAGGCTGCGTCGCTTAGGGCAAAGGTGGAGTGGATTATCGGTTTTATGCGGCCTGAAATCAATAACGGCCAGACGTAAGCAAGCAGTTTGTCGGCGATGTCGGCCTTGAAGGCATCATCCCTTGACCTGAGTGTGGAACCCGTGATGGTGAGCCGCTTTTGCATCACGGCCCAGAGGTCGATATCCGATCTCGAGCCTTGCTGTACGGCGATTTGTACTAGTCGCCCCCCAACGGCTAGGCATTGCAAGTTGCGTGGAAAATAATCGCCACCGATCATATCCAGTATAAGGTCAACACCGACAGCTTGGGTTATTTGGTTGATTTCACTGACAAAATCCTGCTCGCGATAATTAATGGCGTTATTTGCACCGAGATCCAGGCAGAACTGGCGCTTGGCTAATGACCCGGCAGTTACGATAACTTTGGCGCCGAACGCTTTGGCAAGCTGTATCGCCGTCGTACCTATACCGCTGCTTCCACCGTGGACTAACAGCGTTTCACCTTTTTGTAAGTGACCGCGATCAAAAACATTGCTCCAAACAGTAAAAAAGGTTTCCGGTATGCCCGCCGCTTCGACATAAGATAAATTATCAGGAATGGGTAAGCATAATGAGGCAGAAGCAGCGCAATATTCCGCATAACCGCCGCCTGTAACCAAGGCGCAAACCTTGTCACCGATAGCTAAATTATTGGTGTTATCACCCAAAGCAACGACGATTCCGGCAATTTCCAGGCCGGGGATGTCAGATGCACCGGGCGGCGGTGGGTACAGTCCCTTGCGTTGCATGACATCGGGGCGATTGATTCCGGCAGCCATGACTTTAATCAATACTTGGCCTGTTTGAGGCACAGGCACCGGCCGTTCCGTTGACTTTAAAGAGCCCGAATGAACTTCGGCAGCACGCATAGTGTCAGGTATTTGCATTTCAGTATGGGAAAAACCGGGTTGTGGGTATTATATACGCTCATTTTTTATATAAGTTATAGGTAAAGTGGAATGATTCGCGCGGGTATCGTTGGCGGCACTGGTTATACGGGGGTTGAGCTGTTACGGATTTTGGCGTTGCACCCTAATGTTGAAGTCGCGGTGGTTACGTCACGCGCCGATGCGGGGACTCGGGTCGATGCGGCTTATCCCAGTTTGCGTGGTGTAATCGACGTGGTTTTTTCTATACCCGATGTTGAAGCGCTGGCTGGCTGTGATGTCGTATTTTTTGCTACGCCCAATGGCACGGCCATGCTAATGACGCTTACACTGTTGGATCGTGGCGTTAAGGTGATTGACCTTTCCGCCGATTTCCGGCTGAAGGATGCGGCTGAATGGAGCGTGTGGTATGGAATGGAACATGTTTGCCCGGAGTTGCTGCCGGAAGCCATCTATGGCTTGCCGGAAGTCAATCGTGAAGCGATAAAAAATGCGCGATTGGTTGCTAACCCAGGCTGCTATCCTACCTCAGTCCAGCTCGGTTTTCTTCCCTTGCTTGAAAAAGGCTTGGCTGATGTGGGGCAGTTGATTGCCGACGTGAAATCCGGCGTCAGTGGGGCAGGGCGCAAGGCGGAATTGGCTTATCTGATGAGCGAAACGGGCGAAAGCTTTAAAGCCTACGCCGTAAGTGGCCATCGCCATTTACCAGAAATATCCCAAGGATTGAAGTTAGCTGCGGGGGCATCCGTCAACTTAACTTTCGTGCCACATTTAATCCCGATGATTCGCGGCATTCATGCAACTTTGTATGCTCAGGTCAGTCATAACAAGGCCAGTTTGGAAGAAATCCAGGCTTTATATGAGCAGCGTTATGCTTATGAACCGTGTGTGGATGTGTTGCCTTCGGGTTCCCACCCAGACACGCGTAATGTCAAAGGATCGAATAAGTGCCAGATTTCCCTGCACCAACCACAGGGCGGACAAACTATCGTGATCCTGTCGGTCATAGACAATCTGGTCAAAGGCGCAGCAGGGCAGGCGGTACAGAACATGAACCTGATGTTTGGATTTCCTGAACTGGATGGCTTGAAAACACTGGCCTTGTACCCATAACCCTTGACTAAGGGATAGGCTATACCCATAATGGAATCGATTAATATATTTTAGGTGGCAAAATAATGGCTGATCCAATCATTTTTACTGACAGCGCGGCATCCAAAGTGAGCGAGCTGATTGCCGAGGAAGGCAATGACAATTTGAAATTGCGGGTTTATGTCAGCGGCGGCGGCTGCTCAGGTTTTCAGTATGGTTTTACGTTCGACGAAGAAGTTAACGAAGACGACACCAGTGTCGAAAAAGGCGGAGTTACCGTGTTGATTGACTCTATGAGCATCCAGTATTTGACAGGTGCCGAAGTGGATTATAAGGAAGATTTGTCCGGTGCACAGTTTGTTATCCGTAACCCAAGTGCAAAAACGACGTGCGGGTGTGGGTCGTCGTTTTCAGTTTGACGCATGTTTGCCGCACAAAAAACCGGACATTGTCCGGTTTTTTTGTCATTTTTTTCTCGGGACTAAATATTCCGAGACGTTTTAAATCCAGTGGCAAGGATTTCCTGCTAGTTATAGGGACTATAGATTTTTGCAAACAGTGAGTTGGCCTTGGTTAGATTAAGTTTAGCCAAAGGATCTTGGATCTGTGATTTAAAATCAACCATAGCGACGCTTTTTACAGGGATTGAATTCGACACCTGGGCCGTCAAAGGATTTTGGTGAATGCCATCGATACGGAATTCGTAATGTAAATGGGGGCCTGTCGCCAATCCCGTTTGCCCCACATAACCAATAACCTCTCCTTGCCTGACGGTACTGCCTTCGCGTAATCCTGTCTTGTATCCCGATAAGTGGGCGTATACCGTCTCATAACGGTCACCATGCCTTAGTATTATGGCTTGCCCATAGCCACCTTTCCTGCCTAGGAAAGTAACTTCGCCATTACCGGTTGCCTTGACGGGCGTACCTGTCCTGGCGGCGTAATCAACGCCTTTATGGGCTCGTATCCTGTTAAGTACGGGATGCCTACGGCTTGAACTAAAGTGCGAGCTGATGCGGGCAAAGTCAACAGGTGTGGTCAAGAAGGCTTTTTGCAAGGCATTGCCTTCAGGCGTGTAGTAATTGGCGTAGCCTTCTTTATCAATGTACCTGACAGCGCGATAAGCCTTGCCACGGTTGACGAATTCCGTTGCCACAATGTCGTCAGTTCCGTTAAAACCACCCTTTTCGTACACCACAGTAAAGCGGTCACCTGGGTGTAAATTGGTTGCAAAATCAATATCCCACGCAAAAATCTGGGCCAATTGGTCGATCAGCGGCTCTGGCAGTTTGGCTTGTTTTGCAGCTTCCTCCATGGACGAGGTTATCGTACCTTGTACGCTAACCAAGTTCATCATATTGAATTTATGCGTGTAGCGATTAAAGCGACGGCCAAAATGAGAAGGGCTGGATAACCCCAATGGGCTTGATGAAAATCCGATAAACTCCTTGGGTTTATCAGTAGTGATAACCATCATGTGTGTTTTGTCTTTGTTTGCACTTACTACCTTAAGTGCTTCGTTCGAACCGAGCCTCGATAAAATGTCGGAGGTCGATTCACCGGGCCTCACCCTAAATATCTTGATTCGTGAGCGGGAAAAACTGGTGTTATCAAGAAGGGTTGATGACTCGGCATGGCCGATTGCAGTTGTAAAAACCAAAATAGCGCTTATTAAATACGCTGTAAATTGTCTGGTTTTTACAGCAGAATCTATAAGTATTTGAATTTTAATCAAAATAAATATCCTGTGTTTTGCATAACTTAATTTTAAGTGGTTTTCAAAAAATCACCAACAAATTAATATTAATCTAAGCATAGAACAAAATATTTTTTTCGTGACCCATATCCATTAAACCTATAATAGCCCCAATAAAATATGTCTGTATGGAGAGAAAAGTTGCAAGAAGAAGTATTGGATAACCTGTTAAGGGGGGCTGAAGAAATCCTTGTTAAACATGAGTTTGTAAAAAAACTAGGGGAAGGTCGCCCGCTCAGGATAAAAGCGGGTTTTGACCCAACAGCCCCGGATTTGCACTTGGGCCATACTGTCCTGATTAACAAACTTAAGCAATTTCAGGATTACGGTCATGAAATTCTTTTTTTAATAGGCGATTTTACCGGCATGATCGGCGATCCGACCGGAAAAAATATCACCCGCAAGCCCTTGACGCAAGAAGAAGTCCTGGCGAATGCCAAGACCTACCAGGAGCAAATTTTTAAGATACTCGATCCCGATAAAACCCGGATCGTATTTAATTCGACATGGATGAATGCCTTGTCGCCAGCGGATTTGATCCAACTGGCGGCAAAACACACCGTTGCTAGAATGTTGGAGCGAGATGATTTTGGCAAGCGATACAAGGCAGGGCAGCCCATTGCGATTCATGAGTTTTTATATCCGCTGATTCAAGGCTATGATTCGGTTGTCATGAAAGCCGACGTTGAATTGGGCGGCACCGACCAAAAATTTAACTTGCTGGTAGGTCGCCAGTTGCAGGAAGTCTATGGACAATCGCCCCAAATTGTCATCACTATGCCGATATTGGAAGGTTTGGATGGTGTCCAGAAAATGTCGAAATCCTTGAATAATTACATTGGTATAGCCGATGCGCCGGACGATATGTTTGGCAAGATTATGTCGATTTCAGATGACTTGATGTGGCGGTATTTTGAGTTATTGAGTTTTGAAAAAACGGCAGTGATTAATAATTACAAGGAAAAATGTGCTTTGGGAACAGAAAATCCCAGAAACATCAAGTTTGAACTGGCTAAGGAAATTGTCAGCCGATTTCATGGGGGGGCCTCCGCAGGAGAACAAGCCATGCAAAACTTTATTGCCCAATTTCAACGCGGGGCCATTCCTGACGACATTAGCGAAATCACCTTGAAAACAAATGCGGGAACTTACTTTATTACTCATTTATTAAAAGATGCCGGGCTGACCGGCAGCACCTCGGAAGCGGTCCGTATGATTAACCAAGGTGCTGTAAAGATTGACGGGGAAAAAGTGTCGGATACAAAATTGGCAATACCATCAGGGTCAAACCATATTTACCAAGTAGGCAAACGGAAATTTGCGCGCGTTGCTCTGGATTAATTTTGGCCCTGTAGTCATAAAGGTTACATTGTCAATATAAGGAGTTCATGTACAAATCCTTCGACAAGGCTCTCTTGTCATTATCGAAAGACCCATGACGAACGGTAAGGTGTTGATTCTGTTTGTGCTGAGCCGTGGGCTTGCGGGTAGGGAGTTCAAGCCACGAAAGGACAACTTGCCAAGAGTTTCTTGAGCTATATGCCTTTAAAGAGGACAGATGTCCGACCCTTATCGCTGGAGGCATACGCCAGTTGTTTAAGCGGAACCATCAGCTTCTGTCCTAAGGGTAAATTTTGCCGATATTTTATCTTATTGGCGATACGTAAAAACTCCTCAGTGATTCCGTGCGATTCCGCAACAACTTTCAATGATTCTCCCTTGTCAAGATAATGCACGGACCATTTGCCTTCATCTGCGGATTTTGCCGCTAATTTTTCCTCACGTGTTGGATTCGGCTTAACTTCAGGTTTCCTTGATTTTCCCGAAGGCAAGAACCACAGTTGGTCTTTATTAAGGCTAAGTGACAGCAGCGGTGCCTTGGCTTTCGTCCCTGATGGATCAACAGGCAATGTCAACGCAGAAAATAGGGATGTCGATGGATTGTTCCCGCCTTTGTACGATTGCGCCATAAACGCCAAACTTTGATGTAACAGATTGGCACTTCTTATCGGCAGAAGTAGGGTAAACGGTTTACGCTCAGGGAGGGCCGATTTAAGGTACGCCGTGTTCAGCAAGCTTAACTGGTCGTGATCAAAATCGGCAAGCCGTGATACAGTCCGCAAGTCTTTTTTTGCCAGTTGTTTTATGTCAGCTTCACGGTCAATATTCACCTTAATAAAGTAAGGCTCATTTTTGATGGGTCTCAGCTTCAGCCCATAACTGTCAGGGTCTGCAAAAATACTTGATAAGGCGAGCAACCTTGGCACATATTCCATGGTTTCGGCAGGCAAATCCAATGACCAAAAATCGGTGTCGAGCCCTTCGGCTTGATTGCGGCTGATCGCTGCATCTACCGTGCCTTGCCCGCAATTATAGGCGGCCAATGACAGCAACCAATCACCCTTGAAATGCCCATTCAAGCCAGAAAGAAACCGGATGGCTGCTTGAGTGGAAGCCGTAATATCCAGCCTGGCATCGTAGTCGTCATTTTGCTCCAAGCCGTATTCTTCACCAGTGCTGGGAATAAACTGCCATATCCCCGCAGCATTTTTAGGCGATACCGCAGTAGGTTGATACGCGCTTTCCACAATCGGCAGTAACGCTAAATCCAAAGGCATATTGTTTTTGGCCAACGCGTCAACGATGTGATACAGGAAAGGCCTGGCACGCTCGGCGGCTTGGTATAAGATGCCTTTACGCTGGCTATATCCAGCGATTTCTTGGCTGACCCGATCATAGTTTGCGTCCTGTTTGGTTCGACATTGTTCCAGCATTTGGGAATAGCCTTCAGGCAAAATGCCCTGTTGGGCAAGGCTGGCGATCTCTTCTTTTTTTAAATCGGCGCAATTTTTGATGGCATCTTGTTGCTGGGCATGGGTTATTGCATCGGTATTTAGCTTTTTATTCGCTTTTGATTTATTTTCAACCGTTTCGGTTGCCTCGAGAGGGATGTCTTTGAATAATTCGGGATGAAGTCCCAAGCGGGTACGAATACGCTGGATTGAAGGTGACTTAAATAAACTTTCACCCTTGACCAATCCTGATCCATCTTTCGGAACAAAGTGTAACTTCTTGGACAATCGTTCATTAAATGAAGACCCTGGTACCTTTTGTGCAAATTTCAATCGCCCTAATGGCGTATATTTCTCTTCCGAACTTAAGACGGTATTGTTTTTGCTATGGCTTTTTTGTGAAATGATTACCTGTCTTACGCGTAATTTCTCTAATAACTGAGTCGTTGCCGTTTGCGGTATTTTGTTCACTTTTTGGGCGGTCAGCCCTGCCAATGCCTCATCAGCAGTACGAATAATGTCATTTATTTTTAGATGATCAAGTGCAAGGGGAGGCAAATTTCTGTTTTTCGGGCCCGCCGCCTGAAAAGGTTCGGCGGACGTGGGGCTAGGCCGTGGGATTCTTATGCCCAATCGGATACGATCCCAAACATCGATGGAGCTGGGTCTGGATGCCTGTTTTTTGCCGCCGCTGTGGCTACGTGCCTTGCGTGCACTTAAGCCATGCTTACCGGAAGCGGCTCCAGAATCATTGGGGTGAAAGATCAATGAAGAACTGATGAGTACGATCAAGGCAGTCTGTAATAAACGCATGATTTCCTGTAGTTATTCAATTTTCGGCAAAAATTACTATCATTTAAACACAACAGGCCGGTAAATAAAAATAAGTCTTTTGTTCGAAAACTGCAAATAAAACCGATAACTGAAAAAATAACAAGCGAAAAACGGTCAGTTAATTAATCCGTTGCTTGTCTCGCTGTAACCAAAAATCCGCCGCGACGGAATGCGCTTGCGCCTGGTTATCCGCCTTACCCAGCAATTTAAGGGCGACCGCAGCCGTGCCGATCACCGATGCTTCCGCAAATTCGTCCTGTATTTTGCCTTGCCAAAGCAAAACCAGTTGTTCCGGTTCCAGGCTTTCTGCTCTGACATGGCGATTGGCAAAAAGTGCCGGCCACGTTTCGTCGATCATTTCACCGTCGTGAACGCTTTGTACCAAACAATCCATATCGGGATTGCGTTCGGTCTCGCCGCCTTCGCCTTTCAATACCGCCGCATGGGGTTGTTGGAGCAATGCCGCCGCCTGTTGGTGGACTGAACGGTAAGAAGGATGGAATATTCCCTGTATGCTGTATTGGGCATTGAAAGGATTCAGCAATTTTACCAAAGTATGCACGGGTGAACGCAAACCTAAAATAGGACGCAATTCAATGATTTCATGGAGCTTTGGGCAGATATATTCCAGCGACAAATAACTGAAATGCTGGTCGATAAGCTGTTTTTTGGCTTCCTCTGCGGAGGTTGCGGCTTCTAAACCCAGATAACCCAACATATTTTCGGTATATAAGCGATTGGCTGACGGCCCTGGTGCGCCGTGCATAAACACTTTAATGCCGTTTTCGACCAATAACAAAGCCGACAGCAAAAACCAGGGCAAATGCCGCCGTTTCCCCGCATACGTCGCCCAATCCAGGTCGACCAACGCGCTATCGCTCGTCAGATGGCAAGATTCCCTCGCCGCCAACACAAAGCCTGCGAGTTCCTCCGGCGTTTCCTCTTTGACGCGCATCAGCATGAGGAATGCCCCAAGTTGCTCCGGCAAGACTTCACCAGCGATAATCATCTTCATCGCATGATAGGCCTCGTCCTGCGTCAGTGAACGAGAACCTTTTTTGCCTTTGCCGAGAATTCTTATGATTTCTGCAAAAGGATGCTCAGATTTTGAGGTGGCAAGATGGTGTGAAAATGTCATAAAGCAATTCTGACGTAATGGTCAATTAATAAGGCGGCAAACAGCAGTGTAATGTAGATAATGGAAAACCAGAATGTCCGCATGGCGGTTTTGGTGTCCGTATGTCGCCGCATTAGCAGGGCAAAATAGATGAAACCCGCCCCTAACAGCAAGGCGGCAAACAGATAGATCAACCCGCTCATGCCCGTCAAATAAGGCAATAAGGTCACCACCAACAACAAGACGGCGTATAGCAAAATCTGCAAACGGGTGAATTCTGCCCCGTGCGTGACGGGCAGCATGGGGATGTTGACCAGCGCGTAGCGTTCTTGCTTGGCAATCGCCAACGGCCAAAAATGCGGCGGTGTCCATACAAAAATAATCAACGCCAACAGCAAGGCGTGGGGGTGGATTTCGCCCGTGATAGCGCACCAGCCCAGCAGCGGCGGCGTTGCGCCAAAAGCACCGCCGATGACGATATTTTGCGGCGTGGCGCGTTTTAGCCAAAGCGTGTAGACGATGGCATAACCGAATAAGGACGCAAAGGTGAGGATGGCAGTTAGCATATTGACCTTCAAGACCAGCACCAACATGGATGCGACACCCAAAACGGCGGCGAAAGAGAAAACATCCGGTGATCGCAAATAATGCTGCGGCAAAGGCCGTTGTGGATTGAGCACGCCGTCAATTTTTTGGTCAATAAGGTGATTGATCGCCGCCGCAGAGGCCGCCGCCAATGCAATGCCGAGCAAACCATAGCCCAGCTTATCCAGCGGCGGCATGCCGGGCACAGCCAACAACATCCCGACCACTGCCGTGAACAGCATTTCCGCCACCACATTGGGCTTGCACAGTTCCAGGTAGCTTTTCCAGGATGAGGGGGCGATGGCGGCTCGGGTTACCATTTTATTATTGAGTTCTTACGATGTAATTCTTATAGAATACAGCGAAGCAATAGTAATTTAAACAAATAAGGTGAGTCTGATTTCATTGCCTCCAACATACCTTTGTTCGAGGAGAAATGAAATCCATTAGTTTCTCTAGGTTACTTGCTGATTGCTTTGTGGTGAAGATAGCTTTTCAAAGAAATCGAATAGCTCATGTAGCTTAGTGCTGGGATTCATTTCTTCGCTCTGAATGGCATCGGCGAGAATTCTTGGGGAAACACGACGCGCTTCGGTAAATCGATTCCCCAGAAGTAATCCAAAAATATTCTTATCTTCACCTTTATCGTAGTTTTCCATATCTGGATGAACGCGCAAGTCTCTTATAAGTATATCCGCCGCAGAGTGATTGCCCGCCGCTGTATATGGTCTGCGAGTGTAACCAACGAAATGGATTAACAGCCAGAATTCAAAGCAAGGATAAGAGGCAATTATTTTGATTTTATCAGAGGTGTTGGCTAAATTTAACGCTTCATCGAAGTTTTGGTGATTGTCCCTATCGATGACGCAAAAGACATGATCGAATTTTCCTTGGCGATTAAATGCCTCTTTAACAATATTCAACGGATCAGTTTTACCGCAATGGGTAATTTCTACCAAGACATTGACCCGAAAATGTAGCCGAGCGTCCTCTAAATAATGTTTTCCCGATTTACTGTCTTCACAAATGACCAATACTGTCGGTTGCGGTTTAAAACGTGGATTTGATCGATTATAAGAAGCGGGAGTACGCGCCATGTTAGGCCTTGCGTATGAATGGAAGCCCACGATAACGGCCTTCGTAATAGCGCTTTTCCAGATCTTCGCTCTCACGTCCCTCAAAATCATGGATTGAGCGTAACTGTGTCGCACCGTTAGTATCGCGTTCAGCGAGCCAGAACTGGTCTCGGCGTAACAGTTTTGTATCCATTAAATGTGTGTCATGCGTGGTAAAAATTAGTTGGGAAGATGACTGAGATTTAAGATGTTTTTCCACTAAGGATGCAACAATTTCTGGGTGTAGGCTACTATCAAACTCGTCGACCACCAATGCGACATTAAAATTGGGAATTAGCCTTGATTTACTATGTAGATGCCAAGGAAGCCAAAATCCAATGAGATTTTTGGTGCCTTCTGATTCTTCTTGAAAATCAAACTCTGCTTCTCCTAAAGCTGTGCGATGTGTCAGCAATGTTCTACTGTTTGGTTTTGTACTTATTGATTTCAATTTATTTGTTGAAATTGATTCATCCGAATTTGGCTCTACTTGATCAAAGCGAATATTTGTAATGGGGACATCAACCTCTTGAAGAAAGGCTGAAAGGTCTTTTGCAAAAGTGGAGTCTGATTCTGCTTGTCTCTGGCTAAGTATTTTAAGCGCCTCCATACTGCCAGAAAAGACCATAAATCCAGTCTGTAACCATTGTAGTGGCGGTTTTAACTGATTTAAGTTTTCGCTACTGTTTGCTACGGCTTGGGCAAGAAATAGCACTTGGGGACTGGTTGCTTTTTTCCATAGATCATGCAAATCTTTCCCGCCTTCCAGTTGCTGACCAAAGGTATATTCATCGCCGCTAGATGAATGACGACGTTTATATAGTAATGTTTCTTTTCCTTTTGGAAATGCAATCAGTTGCTCTTGGATAACGCGCTCTTGGGTTAATGCTAGCTGAAATTCATAGCGTTGTTCGGCGCATACGAAGTGCAGTTCAATTTGGCAGGGTTGATCCGTTAGCTGCGGATCAAAACGAAACGTTGGTACAGGGAATGGCGTAGATTGTGCGCTGGGTTGGCGTTTTGTAATATCACTAACAATGCCAAGCGCCTTAATTAGATTGCTCTTACCTGATGCATTTGGTCCATAGATTGCCGCAACTTTGAGTAAGTCAGGGAGTTTTTCGCCTTTAAGAGCAGGCTTGAAGACATTGTTACCTTTCTTCAATCTAGGGGCGGCAACCATCGAAAAGGTTTGCTTTTCACGAAAAGAACGAAAATTGCTGACAGAGAATTCTATTAACATGTAAAAAAATCGCAGTTATACATTATTTTATATAAGAAAATATAGCATATTTTGCATTACTTGCAGATTTTTTGCATTTGACTGGGCGTTGGTGTGTTTGACGCACCTTTCACCATAGTACCCTGGTATAGAAAAGATATTTAATGCCATTCATCACGCATTGCCTGTTGTATCGCTAACGGTTCTTTATTCTTGAAGTAGTTGAGTTCAGGCAATATTTCGGCAATTTCAGTCAAGTAGCCAGAATCTTATTGTTGCTTAAGGTATTGGTTAAGCAGCCGTTTAATGATTTCGCTCGGTGTGATTCGTTCTTGCTTTGCCATCGTTTCCAATGTTTATTCCAATTCGGGTTCAACGCTTATCATAAAAAATCCTCATTATTGAATATAAAAGCGCTGTCCTTTCCAAGGTAAAGACAGTAAG
>NZ_AYLO01000090.1 GCF_000496735.2 Methyloglobulus morosus KoM1 | reverse complement strand
CCCCGAAAAAACAGTTCGGCCCGCTCGTTGCTGAGTTTCCATAAACGGCAGAAAAAACTGTGCTTTTGAGACAAATAGGGCTTAACTTAATGGCAGTGATGCTCCGCGTGGGAACATTTCTTGTACCGCTCCTGCGGTACGGGACGCAGAGCGTCCCTTGCGGCATTCCCACGTAGAACGTGGGAACTATAAAATAAACCAACCCTGAATAACCTTTGTTTTGGTGGAGAAAAAATGAAAGAGCCGACCCAAAAGCTGCTGAATTATTTCCTGATAGGTATTTTTGCGGTTATCCCCATCGTCATTGTCCTGGAAATAATCATTTTTTTGAAAGACCGGTTGATTGATACCTTTGGTTTCGTTTATGGGTATGCCGATAGCTATCTTTATACTATCGTGTTTTTTTTGATCAGCTTTCTTATTCTGGTATGGACAGGCCGTGAGATTGTCAAAAAAGGCCGCACCATCGTTATCAGTGCCTTTGAGCATATTATCGACAGGATCCCGTTTTTCAATACGATTTACCGGGTTCTCAAAAAAGTAATTACCTTGTTTACCAGCCATGACCAAACAATTGCCAAGGAGGTTGTTTACGTTGAATACCCGAAAACCGGCATTTGGGTACCCGCTTATGTCACTAACCGTCACGAAAACAAGGTTGTGTTGTTTATCCCAACTTCGCCTAACCCCACGTCCGGTTTTACTGTGATTGTCGATAAATCGAAAGTGGTTAAGTCCGAAATGGACATAGAAGAAGCCACCAGTTTTATCGTCAGCGTTGGCGTTGATTACGATAAGGCCGACGAAATGATGCGATTGCCTAATTCAGACTGATAAACACGTCGATATGCCTAAAATACTCGCTTTTTCCGGTAGCACCAGAAAAGAATCCTACAACCAAAAGCTGGTGAAAATTGCCGCGCAAGGTGCACAGCAAGCGGGCGCGGAAGTCACCATCATCAACTTGGCGACTTACCCTATGCCCATTTTCAACCAAGATCTTGAAACGGCGGAAGGAATGCCAAAGCCCGCACGGGCCTTTAAAGAGCTGTTGATTGCCCACGACGGCTTCCTGATTGCTTCGCCCGAATACAACAGCGCATTCAGCCCAGTGCTAAAAAATGCCATCGACTGGGCATCTCGCCGGGAAGCTGACGAAACGCCGCTGCTGGCTTTTCGCGGCAAAATCGCCGTGATTATGGCGGCTTCGCCCGGCGCTCTCGGCGGGATGAGGGGCTTAGTGTTTTTAAGGATGCTGCTGGCAAACATCGGCATGGTCGTATTGCCCGAACAATTTGCGCTCGCCCATGCAGACAAGTCGTTTCATGACGACGGACATTTACTGGAGGATGGCAAGCAGGATTCAGCCCTTAAATTGGGTACGTCATTGGCGCAGTATTTACAAAGACTAAAATAATCGCTTTTCATCGACTGGGTTAAACGCTATAACAATCAGACTTTTATATAATACAAAAACCCAGGCACACGAACCTTTGCCCCATCCGTTTACATGAGGAACTTATGCGGAACCTAAACCTTATCCCCGCTGTCATTTTTGCGTCTATCGTCATTTCGATAGTCGTGTTTGTTGCCTTCCATTTCATCTTTCTCGATTTATTCGTCGATTTATGGTGGTTCCAATCCATAAAACTTGAGAATTATTTTTGGTTGCGCTTGCTGTACAAGTTTTTCCTATCCGGCGGGGTCACTTTATTTTTCTTCACGATTTTCCTTTTCCATTTCTGGATCGCATCGCGTTACCTGGGACTGAACCCGCAGGATGAGGTCCTAAGCAATTTTGACCAGAATGTGAAATTCCAGAAATTTTCGGAAAAATTCCTTTACGGTTCGGCGAAAATATACGCACCGATTGCCCTGCTTTTAGCCATATTCATCGCAGTCCCTTTTTACAACCAATGGGAAACGACCTTACTGTACTTTTTTGGCAACCGTTCGAACGTGGCAGAATCGGTTTATGGCAATGACATCAGCTTTTATCTATTATCCCTGCCTATTTACAAGTTAATCCAACCGGAGTTGTTAAGCACGGCGATATTAATCTTTATTATGGTAGGTGTGCTGTATTGGCTGGAACACATTTTTGTGCCCAACCAAAACAAGGAGTTGCACCCAGGCGCAAAAATACACTTAGGTATCTTGATTGGCTTTGTCGTCATGTTTGTCGTATGGGGCTTCCTTTTGCAACGGTTTTCCTTACTGTACACCGACTCCCACGAACCCGTCTTTTACGGGCCGGGTACGATAGAAATCCGTTACCAATTGCCGCTAATCTGGCTGGGCATCGTGTCTTTCCTCGCGATGGCAGTTATGGCAGGGGTGTACATATTCTCGGACATGCACCGCAACAAAACGCCTTTCTTTATCTCTTTGGCGACATTCCTTGTGATCTGGGGATTGCCCCATGTTGAATTTATACCGAATTTTATTCAGAAATACATTGTCGATCCAAATCCCGTCAAAACTGAAAAGTCCTTCATTCAGCAAAATATCGATGCGACCTGGGATGCCTACGACCTCAAAAATATCAAAACGGTCGATTTGTCGATAAACCTGAACGCCGCCGAAGACATTACCACTTGGAGCAGCCAAAAACGCTTTGAAAACATCCCGGTCTGGGACAGGGAACACCTAATCAGCAGCTACAAACAGCTACAGGAGATCAGGCCGTACTATCAATTCATCAACGTCGATGAAGACCGCTATCCCATCCTGGATCACATGCACCAAGTTAACCTGGCTGCGCGGGAAATCAACACCAGCAAATTGCCGGATGAGGCGCAAAATTGGGAGAACATCCACCTGCGCTACACCCACGGCTATGGTGCGGTCATGTCATCCGCAGCCCAGGATGCCGATAAGCCCTTGGTCTGGTATTTGCGCGACTTGAATATGACCACTACGGTGGGGCTGCAAGTCAAATACCCCGACATCTATTACGGCGAAGGCCATTATGATTACGCCATCGTGCCGAACAAGCTGAATATCGTCGATATTTCGGGCAGTAACCCAAATACCGATCTTGGGATTTCCCAGGTTTACCACGGTGAAGGTGGGATACCGATCAATTCCTTGTTCAGGAAGGCGTTGTTGGCGATCTACCTGAAAGAAGAAAAGATCTTCTTCTCGACCAATATCGGCAATGACAGTAAGGTCAAGATTTACCGAAACATTGCGGATCGCGTAAAGAAACTGACCCCGTTCCTGCACCTGGATAACGATCCTTACCTAGTCGCGGAGAAGGATCGGTTTTACTGGATTCAGGATGCCTATACCCTATCGGACAAGTATCCGGTCTCCAGGCTTAATGAATTCGAGTTCCCTAAGGATAAGCAAAACTTTAATTACATCCGCAACTCCGTCAAAGTTGTTGTCGATGCCTATGATGGCGACTTGGATTTCTATATCTCCGACCCGTCCGATTCCATTATTGAGGCTTACAGCAACGCGTACCCAGGATTGTTTAAGCCATTGAAGGAAATGCCGGAAGAGCTGCGCCAACACTTGCGCTACCCGCGTGACCTCTACCAACTGCAAATGAAAGTCTTTGCCAAGTACCATCAAAAAACGCCAGAAGCCTTTTATGAACAAGGCGAGACTTGGCAATTTGCCACCGTGCGCGACAACCCCGTCATGCCCTACTACCAGACGATGGATTTCGGCAACTGCAATGACCAGGAAGAATTCGTCCTGATTAACCCCATGACCCCAATCAACCGTGACAACCTGAGCATGATCGGCCTCGCGGGCGTATTGGACAAAGATAAATGCAACCAGGATTACAAACCCGGCATTACCGTCTATAAATTTGCCAAAGACGTGCAGGTGAACGGCCCCGCCCAGGTGGAAGCCCTTATTAACCAAAACCCCGAAATCTCTGCCAATTTCACGCTTTGGGGCCAAGCTGGATCAACCGTAGAAATGGGTCGCATGATTATCCTGCCGATGGGCAAAACCGTCCTGTACGTGCAGCCCATTTACCTGACTTCCACCAAAACCAAAATCCCCGAATTGACCCGCGTGATTGTTTCCATCGGCGACAGGTTGGTGATAGACACCACCTTATGGTCGGCCTTCAACCGCCTAAAGCAGTTTTACCTGAAAGATGCCGCAGATGTAAAAGAAACGGGATCGACAAAAGCGATTGTTAAGCCGGATGGGCAGTAAGGTAGGGCAAATGTAGCCTGAAAGCTTCATCCAGGCTACAGGCTGAATTTATCGAAGGCATATCAAGCGAACAGTAAAGCTGATACCCCGTTTGCGGTGAGCTTGCCTAACCAAGGACGGTAGGCTTATTCAGAGCCCCCCTATACAGCCATTGTTTAAATTAAGCGGTTATTTTCGGATTTGGGCCGAATCGATTGGTCGTTGGTTGGCTATCTTGAACGCAGAACTCCAGCAGTACGATTCCCCCAATGATAGGGATTAATCCAATGAGCATCCACCAGCCGCTCCGGTCCGTGTCATGTAGCCGCCTGACCCCGACAGCAATGGAAGGCATAAGCATTCCTAGCGTGAATAGCCCCATGAGTATGCCCATGCCTACACCCGAATTATCGCTTAACGAACCGACCCACCCACCTACCATGGCCAATGCGATATAAATCAAGATATAGAATAAATAAAAGTACCAATATTCACTTCGTTGGGCGCGTCCAGAAAAATCCGCGTACTTGTTAAGCGCCGCCAAAAACCAATTCATCGTCTTTCTCCTGTTGGTAGCGCCTCTAAATACACAACAGGTCGATAGCTAAGGCGATTGCTATCACCTAGTTTCATATAGCTGGGTTGGAACAAAGCGGAAACCCAATACCCAACGCTGGTTATCGTGCCTCAACCCAGCTTACGACCCTTATGAATTACTAAGTTTTATCCCACCTTCTCCACATACAACACCATCCCCCGCATACCCGTCACCTTGACTTTGGTGCTGATGTCGCAGTCTTCGCCCTGGACTTTCCAGATGGTGTCGTCCACTTTGATTTTGCCTTCGCCGTTTTCGATGGCGGCGTACAGAGGGAAAATTCGCCCGATATATTGTGCGCCGCGCTTGTTGAGCAAGGGTTGGTCGGTTTCGACAGGGTATTTCTTGCCGTAGAGCCGCCAGACGGTAACCGCCACAATGGCACAAGCAGAAAAGATGAACACCTGTATGTTGATGCTTAATGTAGGGGTCAACCCGACGACTGCACCGGTTATAAGGCCGGAAAGCGCCAGCCACATGAAGAAAAATCCTGGCGTGAGCATTTCCAGGATAAGGAATGCAAACGCCAGCACCCACCAGTACCAGAAAACAAAATCAGCCATGGTTTACCCCTTTTTCGCCATTGCGTCTTTTGCCAGTTCGGCAATGCCTCCCAATGCGCCGATGATGTTGCCTGCTTCCAGCGGCATGAAAACGATTTTGCTGTTGCTTGCCGAGGCGACTTCTTTTAACGATTCAATGTATTTTTGCGCGACAAAATAGTTGATTGCTTGGATATTCCCCTTTGCGATGGCTTCTGAAACCATCGCTGTCGCTTTGGCTTCGGCTTGTGCCAGACGCTCACGGGCATCGGCTTCGCGGTAGGCGGCTTCCTTGCGGCCTTCGGCTTCCAGGATTGTCGCTTGCTGCGCGCCTTCTGCACGGAGTATTTCAGACTGCCGCAAACCTTCTGCTTCCAGGATAGAGGCACGCTTTAAGCGCTCGGCCTTCATCTGCCGTCCCATTGCTTCGACCAGATCTTTAGGGGGCGATATATCCTTGATTTCAATACGGGTGATTTTTATTCCCCAAGGCCCAGTCGCCTCATCAACCACAGATAACAAGCGAGCATTGATCTCATCACGTTTGGACAATAGTTCATCCAAATCCATAGAACCCATGACGGTACGGATATTGGTCATGGTCAGGTTCAAGATGGCGGCATCGAGATTCCTGACTTCATACGCCGCCTTGGGCGTATCCATGACCTGGTAGAACACCACGCCATCAACGGTCACCATTGCATTGTCTTTGGTGATGATTTCCTGGGACGGCACGTTCATGACTTGTTCCATCATAATCATTTTTGCGCCGATTCGGTCGATAACGGGCATGATGATGTTCAAGCCCGGCGTTAAGGTTTTGGTATAGCGCCCAAAACGCTCTACGGTAAACTCCATGCCTTGGTTCACCGACTTGACACTCATAATCACCAGCACCACTGCGAAGACCAGTAATGTTAAAAACACGATACCTGCACTCATAAACCCTCCTGATGATGATTTAGCCTAAAATTTTGCCAAGCAGACGCTCGACCTTATCCTGCCATTCACGGATGATTTTAGCAGTCATCTGCAATAAGGTCTGGGCTTTTGCTGTTTCCTTCCACAAAATTCATGTTATGTTGCAAAACAAGGCGCGGCTACAGGATAATGTAGCGATAATTTGTAACTGTTAACCAGGATAAAAGATGTCCCAACACACGCTGTTATTACACGCCATGAATTTGGGCTTATTGACGTTGCTTTTTTTCGTCGTCGGCATGATAAAGCCAAAATGGGCCTTATTTTTTATGAAGAAACCCACGCGCTGGATAGTGATGGCAATCACCACTGTCAGCGTCATGATCGTCATGACCATGTACGGCGAGGGCAACAGACAGGCAAAACTGGCCGCAAAACACGCAAAACCTGCTGCCGCAAGTGCTGCGCCCGTGCCCGTGCCAATCCCTGAAGCTGTCCCTGTGCCGGTACCTGGGGCGGATAAAGGAGTACCAAAAAATACTGCCGCAACCGCACCCAAAAAATAAGCCCTATGCCTTCATAGAGGACAAAAAATGGATCGCCAGCCAGACCGTATTTGCTCCTGGCTGCGTCCACTCAACCCTGTGTTTAACATGGGCGGGAATTCGTACGTAATCGTCCTTCTTCATATTCATTGTAGAGCCGTCTTCATAAGACAGTATCGCCTCGCCTTGTAGCAACAGCACCCATTCATCCCAGGCTTGGTCGTACCATTCCCCTCGGGGTGTGGCGTGACCTTGGGAAACAATCCTTTCTATTTTAAGATTTTCCCGTACCAGCAAGTTTTCAACCAGCTCTTCCGGTATGATTGCCGGAATGTTATCGAAGATATTTTCTTTTTCAGGTTTCATGGGTTTTTGTACTCCATTAAAAGACCGTTGCATCCTGCCAATTGCATCATAAACAGCATGCCAAAACCATCCGCTTATTCAGATAAAACCGTTGCCGTCATTGGCGGTGGCCCCGCCGGATTAATGGCTGCCGAAATAATCAGCCAAGCCGGCTTAAAGGTTAACGTCTATGATGCCATGCCATCAGTCGGACGAAAATTCCTGATGGCAGGCAAAGGCGGACTAAATATAACGCATTCCGACCCCTACGATGTGTTCTTGTCCCGATATGGCTCTCGTAGTGCTTACATCAAGCCGATATTGGACCGTTTTGAAGCCCATGCACTCAGGGCATGGGTACATGAATTGGGGATTGAAACTTTCATTGGATCATCTGGGCGCATTTTTCCGGCTGAAATGAAAGCCGCACCGTTATTACGGGCTTGGTTGCACCGATTGCGGCAAAGCGGCGTAACCTTCCATGTGCGGCACCAATGGCTGGGTTGGAGCATATCTAATCCGCAAGCCCTACGCTTTATGTCGCCTCAAGGGGAAAAGGAAGTCGTTACCGATGCGGTCGTCCTGGCTTTAGGCGGCGGTAGTTGGCCACAACTTGGTTCAACCGGGGCTTGGGTGGAATTGCTAGTGGCGCGTGGGGTTCAAGTTAATCGATTAGCACCCGCAAATTGCGGCTTTGATGTGGCTTGGAAGGACCATTTCCGTGAACGGTTTGCTGGTCAGCCTTTGAAATCGGTCATTGCGACTTGTAAAGATTATCGCCAACAAGGTGATTGCGTCATAACAGATACTGGCATTGAAGGCGGTTTAATTTATGCACTTTCCGCACCTTTGCGCGATGAAATCGCAAACAATGGGACGGCAACCTTAACCCTGGATTTAACGCCGGATAAAACATTATCCTCATTGATAGAAAAGTTTCCCCACCCCCGTGGCAAACAGTCTATGGCAAACCACCTTCGTAAACGTTTGGGCATTGAAGGTGTAAAAGCGGCATTGCTGCGCGAAGTTTTGTCTGCCGAAGATATGAACAATCCAATCGAGCTCTGTTCGGCCATAAAATCATTGCCCATCAAACTGACGGCAACCCGCCCCATCGAAGAAGCCATCAGTAGCGCGGGTGGGGTAAGTTTTGATGCCCTAGATAAGCACCTAATGCTACGTCATTTACCCGGCATATTTTGCGCAGGTGAAATGTTGGATTGGGAAGCACCGACCGGTGGCTATCTGTTGACTGCTTGTTTTGCCTGCGGGAAAACGGCAGGAGAAGGCGTATTGGAATGGTTAGCTAATCCAGCAAATACGGGCCCCTAATCGATCTTTTTCTCAATCGCTTGTAACATTTCGTTTTCGTGATCTGACTTACGTGTAAATAATCTGGAAAAAAACAAGCCAATCTCAAATAACAACCACATCGGGATAGCCAACATAGTCTGGGAAACCGCATCTGGCGGAGTCAGGAACATGCCAATGATAAATGCCCCAACGATGACATAAGGACGTTGTTCGGCCAATTGCGCGGGCGTGACCAAGCCCGTCCACACCATGACGATGGTAAAGATTGGCACTTCGAAACAGATGCCAAAAGCAAAGAACATGGTCAAGGCAAAATCCAGGTATTTGGTGATGTCGGTCATCACAGCAACGCCGACAGGAGCGGCTGCGGTCAAAAATCCAAACACCAAGGGAAAGACAACGAAGTAGGCGAAAGCCACGCCCGCATAAAATAACAAAGAACTGGAAATTAATAGGGGCAGGATAAGCTTGCGCTCATGCTTATACAAACCCGGCGCGACAAACGCCCAGAATTGGTAGAGGATAACGGGAATGGAAGCGAATATGGCGACGATCAACGCCAGTTTGAATGGGGTTAAAAAAGGCGATGCCACATCAATCGCAATCATCGTACTGTTTGCTGGCATGTGCTTCAGCAAGGGTCCAGCGATGAAACTGTAAATTTGATTGGCGTAGAAAGTTAAACCTAAGAAAATGATGAGTACGCAGGCAATTATTTTTAGTAAGCGGTCACGTAGCTCAATCAGGTGGCTAATAAATGTTTGCCCGGATTGCTCTAGTTCTTCTTCGGTATTATTTTCGCTCATCCTGCTCGGTGTTTGTTTGCGTCAAGCTGACGACGGCTTCCGATTTTTTGCTGATTGCGCTTTTAATGGCATGGACATCATTCGATGTATCTTCCAAAATTTTCTGGAACTCACTGATTCCGGTTTGGTTTTTTAACGATTGCCGGAGTTCTTCCGCCTGAAATTCTTCATGGATTTCTTGTTTGACAGAGGCCACCATCCGCTTTGATTTGGCAACCCAAAATCCTGCCATCCGGGCGACCTTAGGTAGTTTTTCCGGCCCGATAACCAGCAATGCAACCAGTGCGACCATGCAAATTTCGGAAAAGCCTACTTCAAACATTAGCCGTTATCGTCTTTTTTGGAAGTCACTTCACCGTCTATTGGCTTTTCTTCACTAGGTTTTGCGGCCCCTTTTTCTTCCTCTTCACTCATCGCATTTCGGAAGCTTTTGATGGCCGCACCTAAGTCGCCGCCGACATTTTTAAGTCGTTTAGTGCCGAATATGACAACAATAATCACCAATACGATCAACAATTTTGTAACACTAATGCCCATTGTGGCTCCCGAAAAGTTTGCTCGCTAAATATAGCATATACCGTTTACCTAAGATTTACGCTTGGATTTTTCTTCAATACCGGACAGGCCAAAACGCCGTTGCAGTTCCGCTAACACATCATCTGGACTAAGATCTTGGCTGGCGAGCAGCACCATGCAATGAAACCAAAGATCGGCAGTCTCATATATAATTTGTTGCTTGTCGCCGCCTTTTCCGGCGATGATGGTTTCAGCGGCTTCCTCGCCAATTTTTTTCAGTATCGTATCCAATCCCTTAGCGTAAAGGCCAGCCACATAGGATTTTTCTGTTGGTTCCAGCTTGCGCTGCTCAAGAACTTGCGCCAGTTGTTGCAATATTTCACTCATGATTCTGATAGATCGTTTTTGGATTTTTTAAAACGGGCTTTACTGTTAACCATTTACCGTCCAATAATTGCCGGTAAAAACAGCTTTCCCTTCCTGTATGACAGGCAATGCCACCCATTTGTTCGACCATCAATAAAATAACATCTTCATCGCAATCGAGATAAATACCGGCTAATTTTTGCCGATGCCCTGATTCCTCGCCTTTGCGCCAGAGTTTATTGCGCGATCTCGACCAGTACACGGCGTAGCCTTCGCTTACCGTTAAAGCTAAGGACTCCCGGTTCATCCAGGCAAACATGAGAATATTGCCGGTTTCGGCATCTTGGGCAATTGCCGGGACTAAGCCTTCGTCAGTCCATCGAATTTCATCTAGCCAGGCTTCCGTCATAGACGTACCTCGATACCGCGTTCCGCCATGCGTTCTTTGGCTTCACGGATGGTATGTTCTGCAAAATGGAAAATACTGGCCGCCAACACCGCATCGGCCTTGCCTTCAATAATACCGTCTGCTAAGTGATCCAAATTGCCGACACCGCCCGATGCGATCACGGGTACGCCTACCGCCTCGCTAATGGCACGGGTTAAGGGCAGGTCGAAACCGATGCGCGTGCCATCCCTGTCCATGCTCGTCAATAGGATTTCACCTGCGCCGTACGCGACCATCTTTTTTGCCCATTCAACGGCATCAATGCCTGTGCCTTTGCGACCGCCATGGGTAAAAATTTCCCACCGGCCCGTTTCATCCGGCTGGCTGGTCTTTTTGGCATCTATTGCGACAACAATACATTGTGAACCAAAGCGTTCAGCCGCTTCGCGGACAAATTCAGGATTAAACACGGCGGCACTGTTGATGCTGACCTTATCCGCGCCTGCATTGAGCATTCGGCGTATATCCTCCAACGTACGTATACCGCCGCCCACCGTCAACGGAATAAACACTTCGCTGGCGACCTGTTCGACCACATGTACCATCGTGTTTCGGTTGTCATGGGTTGCCGTTATGTCAAGGAAGGTGATTTCATCCGCACCTTCCTTATCATAACGCCGTGCAATTTCGACCGGATCGCCTGCGTCCCGAATATCGACAAACTTAACCCCTTTAACGACACGGCCATTGTCCACATCCAGACAAGGTATGATGCGTTTTGCCAGGCTCATAGGGCGAACGATTCAGCCAGTTTGGCGGCTTCGGCAAAATCCAATGTCCCTTCGTAAATCGCCCTACCTGTAATGGCCCCTATCACGCCGTCATCCACAATCGCACCCAAGGCCTTGATATCGTCCAATGAACTAATTCCACCCGATGCTATGACGGGAATACGGATAGCACGAGCCAATTTTGCCGTGGCTTCCACATTCACCCCTCGCATCATGCCATCCCGGCTTATGTCCGTGTAGATAATGGCTTCAACCCCGTCTTCTTCAAAGTGTTGCGCCATATCGATCACATCGTGGCGGGACAATTTAGACCAACCATCGATTGCCACTTTGCCATCTTTGGCATCCAGCCCGACGATAATACGACGAGGATATTCTATTGCCATATCCTTGACGAAATGAGGTGCATTGACCGCTTTAGTGCCGATAATGACATACTCAACGCCGGCATCGAGGTAAGCCTGGATGGTTTCTTCATCACGGATACCGCCGCCTATCTGCACAGGTACATCGGGATAAGCCTCCACAATGGCATGGATGACATCGGCATTGCGCGGTTTGCCAGCGAATGCACCATCCAGGTCGACCAAATGTATGCGCTTGGCACCTGCCGCTACCCACCGACCGGCCACGGCAACCGGATCGTCAGAAAAAACCGTGTTGTCTTCCATCCGGCCTTGCCGTAAACGGACACACTTGCCTTCTTTAAGATCGATTGCGGGTATTAACAACATACAAGTAAGTCCTCAACAACAAATAGCAGGGTCAAATAGGGGTTAATCAAAGCGTCCATCCCAATACAAAAAGTTTTTTAACAACTGCAACCCAACAGCCTGGCTTTTTTCTGGGTGGAATTGTACGGCAAATAGATTATCCTGAGCGAGGGCACAGGCGAAAGCCGTCGGATATTCGCTGGTTCCGGCAATGACGGCAGGCTTGTCCGGTTTTCCGTAATAGCTATGGACAAAATAAAAGCGGCTGTCTTGCGGAATCCCTTCCCATAACGGGTGAGGTTTTTGATGTACTTGATTCCAGCCCATGTGCGGGATTTTCAAGCGTTTGCCGTCATTATCCAGCAAGGGCTCGGAAAAACGGACGACATGACCTGGGATAATGTTGAGCGTCTTGGTATGATTATTTTCTTCGTTATCGGTCAATAAGGCTTGCATGCCCAGGCAAATGCCTAAAAAAGGCTTGGTAAGGGCGACTGCCTTAATGATGTCGGCAAGTCCCGACTGATTCAGTGCCATCATACAATCACGTATTGCGCCAACACCGGGAAAAACGACCCGATCCGCATTCATGATGGCCTCTGGCGAAGAAGTGACGCATACTTCGTTCTCAGGGCTTGCATGCTGCAAGGCTTTTGCAATGGAATGGAGATTACCCATACCGTAATCAATGACAGCGACTGAAGACATGTGAGGAAAATCAGGGCAGGTTAAATCAGAGGCTACCTTTAGTTGACGGCATCATGCCCACCATCCTGGGGTCAATGGCGACAGCCATCCGCAAAGCACGCCCCATCGCCTTAAAAAGGGTTTCGGCAATATGGTGGGCATTCGTGCCTTTCAGGTTGTCGATGTGCAAGGTAACGCCTGCATGATTGACAAAGCCTTGAAAGAATTCACGAAATAAATCGACATCGAAACTGCCAATCGTGGAGCGTGGGAAGTTGACACCATAAACCAAGCCCGGACGGCCTGAGAAATCCACGACAACCCTGGATAAGGCCTCATCCAGCGGGATATAAGCATGACCGTAGCGGACTAACCCTTTTTTGTCACCAACCGCTTTAGCGAAGGCTTGTCCCAAGGTAATGCCAACGTCTTCTACGGTATGGTGGGCATCAATTTCCAAATCACCTTTGGCAACGACTTCCATATCTATCAAGCCATGCCTGGCAATCTGGTCGAGCATGTGCTCAAGGAAAGGGACACCCGTGTCAAATGCAGATTTACCTGTTCCATCAAGGTTGATTGTTACCTTGATTTGCGTTTCGAGGGTGTTCCGCTCAATCTGAGCAATACGCTGATCCATTCTCTGGGATTGGGTGAGGGTTTCGGGTTTATTCACGGTGATTATTGTAGTACAAGTGACAGCCGTTATACCGATAAAAATATTAAATCAGCCAAAATTCTGTCCATAAACTTTTTCTTCCTAAATACCGCTTAAATAGCGGACAGGGCACAAGTAATCGTAAGATTACATTAAGTTACGCTTTTACCTGCTTTTTTTATTAGCTTTATTTGTCATAATCAAACCGTCGTCAAAAGTGAAGATAGATGAAGTATTTCCAACGGGATGCTGCCAAGGATTGATCCCAAAGCTAATCAAGTAGACGATATTAGCCCCTTCGTGCAACGCGACGGGGCCTTTTTATTGCCTGGATTAAGATTTTGCCGCCCGCTTACGCTCATTTTCAGTCAACAGCTTTTTACGTAAGCGAATAGATTTTGGAGTAACCTCAACCAACTCATCTTCGGCAATAAATTCCAGCGCCTGTTCCAATGTCATTTTTTGGATTCGTGCCAGCACCAGGCTTTCATCTGTGCCGGATGCGCGGACGTTGGTCAATTGTTTTGGCTTGCAGGGGTTGACGCACAGATCATTGCTACGGGAATGCAAACCCACCAGCATGCCTTCGTAGACTTCATCGGCATTGACTAACAGCAATTCGCCACGTTCTTGTAGCGGGTGCAATGAATAGGTCACGGCTTTGCCAGCCACCATTGACACCATCACGCCGCGTAGGCGATTGCCCACTTCGCCCGCTTTCATCGGGCCATAGTGGTCGAAAACATGGTAGAGCAAGCCAGATCCTGATGTTGCCGTCATAAATTCGGTTTGGAAGCCAATCAGGCCGCGTGAGGGCATCATGTATTCCAGACGAATGCGGCCTTTGCCATCTGGCAGCATATTGGTCAGGTCGGCCTTACGTTCACCCATTTTTTCCATGATCGTACCCTGATGGATTTCTTCCACTTCAATGGTGACCATTTCATAGGGTTCGCATTTTTTACCGTCAATTTCTTTAATGATAACTTCTGGACGCGACACGCCCATTTCAAAACCTTCGCGGCGCATATTCTCAATCAGCACGGACAAATGCAATTCGCCACGGCCTGAAACCTTGAATTTATCAGGGTCTCCCGTATCTTCAACCCTTAAGGCGACGTTATGTTGCAATTCCTTATCGAGTCGGTCACGGATTTGTCGGGTCGTGACATATTTGCCTTCCCGTCCGGCAAAGGGCGAGTTATTGACCTGAAATGTCATGGTCACGGTAGGTTCATCTACCATTAACGGCGGCATGATTTCTACCTTATCGGGATGGCAGATGGTGTCTGAGATACCCAGATTTTCGATGCCGGCAAAGGCGATAATGTCGCCCGCGCGGGCTTCTGGTACTTCCACGCGTTCCAGTCCATGAAAACCAAAGATTTGTAACATGCGGCCCTTACGTTCGACACCTTCCCGATTGACAATAACCAAGGGTTGGTTGGGCTTGATGCCGCCGCGTTGGATTCGGCCAATACCAATGACACCGACGTAAGTGTTGTAATCCAGACTGGACACCTGCATTTGGAAAGGACCGTCCATATCAACGGGTGGCGGGTTGACTTTTGAAACTATCGTTTCAAATAGGGGAGTCATATCGCCTTCGGTGATGGTGTGTTCCAAACCAGCATAACCATTGATCGCCGACGCATAAACGATAGGAAAGTCCAATTGTTCATCGGTTGCGCCCAGGTTGTCGAACAAATCAAAAGTTTGGTCAACCACCCAGTCAGGTCGCGCACCTGGGCGGTCGATTTTATTGATGACCACGATGGGATTTAAACCCAAGGCAAAGGCTTTTTGGGTAACAAAGCGAGTTTGCGGCATCGGGCCGTCAACCGCATCGACCAACAGCAAAACGGAATCCACCATCGACAACACCCGTTCGACTTCGCCGCCGAAATCGGCATGGCCTGGGGTATCGACGATATTGATGTGGTAGCCATTCCAATCCAGGGCGGTATTTTTTGCCAAAATGGTGATGCCGCGTTCCTTTTCTATATCGTTGGAATCCATCATGCGTTCGGTCACTTTGGTGTGAGCGGCAAACGTACCGGATTGTTGTAACAACTTGTCCACCAGCGTGGTCTTACCGTGGTCTACATGGGCGATAATGGCAATGTTTCTAAGTTTTTCAATCACTTTTAGGGTGTGCGTTAGGTTAATATAGGGAATTATCGGCTGGCGTAGTCAGCCGATTGATGATAAATGGGTCAGATGAAAAAGATATGACGGACTGCTAATAGCCGTCTGTTTTTTGAGTAAGTCAGAATTCTTAGTAGTTTAACACAGATTGCCGCTTTAGCTTTGTTCCCAAGGCAATCCGCAATAGCGCCAGCCAGCAAGATTATTTCGATGCTTATTGGCATCCAAAGGGCCTTCAAAGCCATCAAGGATGTTGATAAGCCGCTGGTAACCTGCTACTTCCAAAGCGGCCGCGGCACTTAACGAACGTTGTCCACTGCGGCATAGCAGCAAAACGGGTGCCTTGGCATCAGGAACAAGTTTTTTGACATTGGCTAAAAAATCAAGGTTTATTTCCCAACCAGGGGCTTCTTTCCATGGAATATGGACAGCACCGATGGGATGTCCGACATAAGCATGTTCCATTTGTGTACGGACATCCACCAAAACGGCAGAAGCGTTTTGCTTTAGCAGGTCAAAGGCCTGTTGAGGTGTTAGGTTTTCTATCATTTATCTTGGACTGGCATTATTTTGATAAAGTCGGCCTTATTATCGCATTCATTCTGTCCTGGTCAAAGAAACGGTGAACATGCAAACGAAAGACGGTATGTATTTTCTTTGCTTGAGCAACAAAATTGCGTGAAGTAAATGCGGCAGCTTGCAGGCTATAAATTTCACAAGGGTTAGTGCAAATAAGATGTGTCAAAAAACTGTAATATACTTGACATTTTTTATTGTTTAATAACTAGAAACAATTCGTTTAATATTTTGCATATTGTCTCAAAATATTCACCCTGTATAGTATCGCCCATCCTAGCAGCAAAAGCCTTATAGAGATGGCGAGATGCTGGCTACCTTATTTAACTTTATTGGAGCGTAACGATGAATTCTTTGAACAAAGACATCTTGATTGGGCTGCTATTTATGACTGGAGTCTGGAGCTTTATTTCCGGTCAGTTTATATTTTCAACCGTGCTGTTTGCTGGTGCAGCCATCTACAGCAACATGGTGATGCGTACCAATTAGTCAATTGATTGTGTGTTGCACCTACAAGCAGAACCTCCTCAACTCCCTGCTTGATCCCTTTCCTTCCTTTGTGGCAACGCATCGGGAGGATTTTTTTTGCTTTCATTTTCACTTGACGAATCGCTAACCTCAAGGGCGCGTTTCCATAGCAAATCTTCAACTTCGCATTGCGGGACATAACCCGTAACCGCGTATTTTAGGACAGCCCTAACCCGCTCAAACTCTTCATTCTTGGTCGCTTTTTCAAGCGTCAGCAGCAATGTTTCAAGCTCCGCCCAGGAAATCACTTGTTCTTCCGCACGCAAAATTCGCTTATGTGTTGTTGGGGAGACGTTATCCCCCAACAACAGCTCTTCATAAAGCTTCTCACCTGGCCTTAACCCTACAAAAATAATTTCGATTTCCCCATCAGGATGTTTCTCGTCCAGTATTTCCAGGCCGCTTAAATGAATCATCCGCTTTGCTAAGTCTAATATTCGAATAGGGTCACCCATATCTAAAACAAAAACGTCCCCGCCTTGCCCCATAGCCCCTGCCTGAATCACTAATTGTGCGGCTTCCGGTATGGTCATAAAGTAACGGATAACCCGCTCGTCGGTGACTGTAACGGGGCCGCCCTGGGCTATCTGCTCCCTGAACAACGGCACGACGGAACCGGAAGAATCAAGCACATTGCCAAACCTTACCATAGTGAAACGCGTCTTATGCTTATGGGCATCCAAGCTCAGCGCTTGCAAAATCAATTCGGCAAACCGCTTGGTAGCGCCCATCGTGTTAGTTGGCCTTACCGCCTTATCAGTAGAAATTAACACAAAAGTTTCAACTTCTGCGCTAATGGCGGCCTTTGCAGAATACAATGTGCCAAACACATTATTCCAGATGGCTTCACCTGGGTTTTTCTCAACCATGGGCACATGCTTATAGGCTGCGGCATGATAAATAGTTTGCACCGCAAACGACCGACAGACCCTTTCTATTCGCTCCGCATTCGCCACTGAGCCGAGCACCGAAATAATTTCTATTTCAATTTCTGGATTTATTTTTGTGCGAAGCTGCTGCATTTCTTTTTCGATTGTGTAAAGCGCGAATTCGCAGGCTTCAAACAGGACTAATGACTTCGGCTGTAAATGAATAATTTGACGACAAAGTTCGGACCCTATTGAGCCGCCCGCCCCGGTCACCATGACGACTTTGCCGCTAATATTGGCGGATAACAACGACGTGTCCGGCGGCACCGAATCCCTACCTAAAAGATCAGCGATGTCAACTTCCTGAAGCGCATCCACTTTCACTTTGCCTTGGGCAATATCAGACAGGCCGGGCATGGACATCACATGGACTGCATAAGGCTCTAGCAGTCGGATAATTTCACTCTTTTTTGACCGCGTCGCAGAGGGAATTGCCAACAATACATGTTCAAGCTGGTGGCGCTCAATTAAGTAGCTTAATGAACTCAGCGGGTAGATGCGCAATCCATTGACTTTTTGCCGATGCAATAAGGAATCGTCATCAATGAAGGCCACTGGCTTAAATTCATGTCCGTGATCCAATGCAGCAGCCAGTTGGACACCTGCGCTACCCGCACCATAAATAACAACATTTTTTTTGTGCCGTCTTTCTAGTCGGGTAGCATCACTCAAACTGATGTAAATCTCGCCCAACCACCAGCGCACGAAAAAACGGCTGCTTGCAACGAGCATTATCATGTTGAGCCAATTTAAGGGAGTGACTGTCCTTGGTATGCCCTTAATACCGGATTGGTATAAAATCAACGCAAAAATAAGGGCATAGAACGTACATGCTTGGATAATTGTCCACAAAGCCCTAATTTCTATGTAACGGATAATCGCGCGGTATAACCCCAACCTTAAAAAAATGGGAATGGCTAGTACAGGGGCAACGGCAAATAAATACCATATATCACCTCTGGGCACATAAAACACACCCAGGCGCAAGGAAAATGCCGCCCAAAACGCCAGCACCGCAAAAAAAATATCTGCACTGATCAATATCGCAGCTTTTGTGCGCCGCGAAAGGCTAATAAACCAAAGGGCTAATCGAGATCCCATTTAACGACCCCTATGAAGCATGGTGTGTCCCATGAGCAGCAAGGTTTATATGGCCCGCCTTTAATGAGAGACACCCTCACCCCGAATTACCTTGAGAAAGGTTAACCATATAACATAAAGGTCAAAACCAAAAGATTTTCTTTGTAAGTATTCTTCATCCAACTTAACTTTCTGGGGTATCGGCAATTCATCCCTGCCGTTGACTTGCGCCCAGCCGGTCAACCCTGGCGGCAACCGATGGATGCCATGTTGGCTACGCAGCGCAATAAGGTCGTCTTGGTTAAACAAAGCGGGCCTGGGGCCGACAAAACTCATATCGCCCTTAATAATGCTCCAAAGCTGAGGAAGTTCGTCCAGGCTCGTCCTGCGCAAAAACCTTCCTATCGGTGTAAGGTATTTGTCAGGATCGTCTAGGAGATGGGTAGCGACCGCTGGCGTATCAATTTGCATGCTCCTAAATTTGGGCATCCTAAAAATTTCGTTGTCCCGCCCGATCCGGTCAGACCAATATAAAACCGGTCCTTTTGATGTGAATTTGACCCATCCGGCTATCAACCCCATAGGGATTAAAAGGGTGAAAGCCGCTAAAAACGAAAGTAACAAATCAAACAGTCTTTTCATTTAAATTAGCGTCTACCGATTGTTGTAGTTGTTGCGCCATTGTGACGGCAGGTTTCCAACCCAGTAATGCTTTAGCTTTGGAGCTATCAATCTGTAACGATCCGAACAGGCGATTTGCCAATTCCTCTTTGCCAATCAATCTCGCCGCAAATTTCATCAGGCCGACCGGCACAGGAATGAGTAAAGGCTTTTTACCTAAAGCTTCAGCTGTTTTTGTTATCAGTTCTGTCGTCGAAACATCTTCACCATCACAGATCAGGAAGATTTCGTTCACCGCTTTTGGATGATCGACACAATAGATGACAAAGCTTACCAGGTTACTCAATGCGACTAACGAACGTTTATTGTGGACGGCACCGAACGGTAACGGTATACCTTGCCTAACCCACCGCATCAAACTTCCAAAATTGCCAGGCGCGTTAGGCCCATAAACCAAAGGTGGACGAATAATCACCACTTGCAACCCGCTCTCCTTTGCTAAAGCCGTCAGCTTTTGTTCCGCTTCATACTTGGAAACCGCATAAGGCCCCTGTGGGTTAGGGCGATCTGTTTCTGTAAAAGGCCTGACATTATTGTTACCGTTTACGCCAATGGAGCTTATAAAGATCAATCGCCTTACGCCATGCTTTACAGCTTGTTGCGCAAGATTCAAAGTGCCAATGACATTCACTTTATGAAATTCTTCGTAAGGCGAATCCCCCGTTTCTTTCATTATGTGTACGCGCGCGGAGGCATGTATGACGCACTCAACACCACCCAGACTTTCAGACCAATCCGTCTGCCCATCTAAACCTGAAACTTTTATAATGCTCGCACCATCCAGTACAAAAGGCTTTCTTACAGCACATATAACATCAAACCCATCTTGTATAAGCTTTTGTGATACGGCCTTGCCTAAAAATCCGTTGGCGCCCGTAACCAGTATTTTTTTCAAAACAGTCCTGTCAACAGGGCAAAAGCCAGCAAAAACCTATCCAACATCTTTCGCCTAGCTTTTGCTGCATAAAAAAACAGCTTGATTCGGGAAGACCTATCCTTATTTTCAAGCAAACCGATTAGCGTTTCAATGCCAGGATGGGTGGAAATTTTATGGCAAACTTTGGCTATTTTGATGACCTCATTTCTGTACCAATGCTGTTTAAGCTTTTGTAATCTTGCCCACTTAGCGCTAAGTCCAACATTAGCGCCGAACACATTCGTTTGGTGTTGGCGGTATTTTACAGTGGGCTGGTTATCGATGATCCACTTATGTCCGTAAGCCCGACAAACCGCATAAGCTAACCAATCGTGCAGCGCCGTTTCTTTTGCGCGGCTATTTTCTTCCAGCAACTGCGCCCTTAATTTGTCGAACAGCCAAGGTGTCATTAAGTAAGTACAACCCGGCCCTGCCGATTCAAACAAATAATCCAATTCGCGTTGTGGCTGTGCTTTATCCAATAGCCTTTCACGCCCATCAGGCCAAAAAGCCACGACATTGGAGGAGACACCATCGGCATGGTGTTCCCGTGCCAGTTGAGTGTGTCGCGTTAATTTATCGGGTAGCCATAGATCGTCTTGATCGGAAAAAGCAAAAAAGTCGAACCCGTCCATATCCGCTTCCATGATTAACCGATAAAAATTCTTTGCCGCAGAACCGAAGCTAACGGTACGGGGCAATACGGTTAAGTTGCTTTTTTCTGTTGCGTACTTGTGGAGAAATTCTGCACTGCCGTCGGTTGAAAAGTCATCTGAAACTATCAACGCAATTTCGCATTGTTTTTGGTTGAGAATGGAATCGATTTGCTGCGGCAAATAGTCTATGCCGTTTTTCACCGCCATTAAAACAGCAACTTTTGTTGCGTCATTTTTCATTCGGGTATTAACTTACACAGGTTCAGCTAATGTTTAAGATTTTTTATAAACCGCCACCAAGCAGTATTGTGAGATTAAGCGCGATAACCATTGGCTCTTAAAAATGAAGGGCAATGAGAATGTTTTTATCAGTCGCCACCCTGGATTTAAGTCTTTCAATTCAGCTTCACGGTAGTGCTTTTTATGGTCGGGATCGAATGCAAAACCTTTATCCCCCGGCACCGCAATAATAAGCCCACCTTTATCATGGGTAATTCGCGTACATTCCTGAAGTAAGGAAGCAGGCTCTGCGATATGTTCCAGTACATTATCGAGGATACAGACATCAAACTCGCCATCTTCGGCGGGGTAATGATTGTTTTCATTAATCTGGCGAACCGCCAAATTTTTATTTTTGCAAAACTCAACCGCTAACGGATTGATTTCAAAACCAACCACTTGGCTTGGATAAGCCCCAAGCACCCCATTCCCAGTGCCCGAACCAATTTCGGCAATTTTATTCCCAAAATTTATTGCTTGATGATATAGGACCCGCGAAGCGTAGTAGCGCTTGTAAATAAGGCCTAGCAAGCTAATGCTATTCAAATGGGAAAAATAATGTTCGTAATTTTCCATTTTGGACTAACCTAAAACGTGCTTAACCGCTTCAAGATATTGATAACCATATCTTTCATCCGGCTCCAAATAAGTCCCTTCGCTCCACTCATTCCAGGCATTAAGGAATATAAAATTTTCCGGCAAGTTGCGTTGCGGCATCGTTTCTGCCAATTTGCCGAACCATTTTTTAAAACTTTCGGGAGAAGCCCCCCTAAACAGGATCGCCCGATCTTTGTATCGGGCTGAGTTATCCCAATCGACAAAAGCGCCGGGGTAGGTGGTTAATGTTTCGTCTGGACGTATTTCGACAATCTGCTGCCACACGCGGTCATAATCATGAAAACGGAGTTTTCTTCGAACGTAATTCGTCCGTAAACTACGAAAAACCTCTTGAATGTACTCCGGCATCAATCTAAACATTTTGTAAAGCGGCCAGTTGCGGAAAGATTGCTCATTAAGCGCAGGCGAGTAAACTGCTTCAAAAGGCTGAAACTGAAAAGCCGCATCAAATGATTCCAAACAATGCCGTGTTGGCAGCTCATAACCCTTTTGAAATATAAAATACAACCCAGGCAATCCGTCTTTAACTGCAAGTTCGCGCCAGTAGTTCAGCATCTCGTTTATTTTGTCCACTTTTAGAGGTCGGTATATCACAAAAACTGGCTTTCCATCCACCTTGATTGCTCTTGGGTCTTGCCATGCTTTGATCAGGTAATCGTAATGCCGTTTCCAGCTTTCCTTTGTGGGCGGATGGGTTTGCTTGATTAAGATATGATGATCTCTACCGTCCCATCGTCTTGACCATGTCTCATTGGCCCAGGATAAACAAAACGGAAAATCAATGGCCTTATTTTGCAGCATTGTGTTGGTCGGGGTTTCAAGAAGTTGCCTGCCGTCAAACCAGTAATGGTAATGACAGAAACCATAAACACCATGCTCTTTCGCTAAATCAATCTGCCAGAGCAAGGTTTCCAGCTTGGATTGATCGTAGTAATTGTTATTCAAGGGTATACGGGGCTGATAGTGGCCCTCAAACTGGGCTTGCCCTGTTTTTACATTATCCCAGTCGGTAAACCCTTTTCCCCACCAAGCATCATTCTCTGGAATTGCATGAAATTGGGGGAAATACATTGCTATTAATTTGGTGTGCTGACTGTTATGGATAGGGTTCATGTTTTATTGTATGATTTTTGATCTTATTTAATTATTTGGCTGGTATGTAACCCATTCTTTACTTAAGTTACCTATAAATATGCAAGTGTTTACGGTAACTGAAGCGAGAATTTCCAAACAAATTGCCCTTACTATTAAGGATACCCTGATCTACCCTTCCTAAAGATATTGTAAGAATGGCAATTTGTTGACGCCGTAGTAGCTAGCCTGCGTTTGCCGGATGTTCAAACCAGTTGCTATCAATTAATACTATGCGTTTCCTGTTGGCTAATGTTGGGCTGCAAGCGGTTAAAAATAATGGGCTAATCCTAAGTCGGCTTGGTGACTCTGAATTTAGAAATTATATCGCGTACCAATAGCATCAAAAGGCTCCCGTTGCCGTTATACTTTTGGTTCCACTCAGCCTCTGTTTGTTTGATGGCTAAATCGTAAAAAAGCACGCCATCTTCCCTGCCCAAAAACTTTCTGGCTAAGTTCTCGTTGGATATTGCAAAACTTTCAAGCAACCTTCTTCTCTCCGATGGCGATAATATTTCATAAGATCCTCTAGAGTTTTTATAGAGCCACTTCGCCATCAATCGAATGGCTGGAACCACGACTTTCCTAGTCACTAAGGTATTATGATAGCGGATCAGCCCTGTGATATGCGCGGGCAAGCCCCGATTTATTGTTCCTGAAGCGTGCTTCCAACTAGAAATATCAACTTGTATTTGCAAAATTTCTGCTAATAATTGGAAAAAATCCGACACTGTATCCCGACAATATAGTTGATCCGGCTCGTATACCCGAACCATCACCTTCCCGACATCGACAATAGATTGCCAGTTTTCAGCAATTTTATCGTATTTGACAACTTCCTTTACAACACTGCTCGTATAGTCATTAAATTTTTGGGTCTCGCCAATAGAAACAACGACAGTTTGATAAAGTGCCTGCAATGCGTCATCTTGGCGTCTTACGTACAATACAACATGTACATCAAATCCAGACAGCATTTCCTTAAAAGCTTTTATGGACTCAAGATCAAACCACATCAGATTTTCAGATGAAAACAGGATATTTTTATCTCTGGGTAACGATTTTAAATAGGAAACAATATCTGCATCCGTTATACCTTTGGGGCGCAAATTAATATGTTTCCAAAATGTTGTAGCATCCATAAACAAATTAACCAAACCATGATGCGCTTGACCACCGATTCGGTCTATATGCGATACTAACTCCAACGGATAAATAATATCCATTTGTCGTAAACTGTCTGCATTTAAAACGCAAAATGCCTGGATTGCGCTGGTACCTGTCTTATGCCCACCAATGTGGATAATTGCTTTCTTTTTTGCCATCATTTTTCTAGCCATTCATGCCATAAACTGAGCATACACAATAACACCAGAAAGATAATTTTAAACACTTTGTCTATTTACGAACTTATAGCTTTCTGTGACTAAATTATCCGGGCAGCTAGTTGTTAGCTTTGCTGCGCAAGCACTAACAGAGAATAATCTCTCCAAAGCATGTGCCAATGTCCCATCAACTTGTTTTGCCTCGGCTTCAAAATCAGTTTCTGATAAAGCCATATTCATTAAAGGGATGATGGCCTTTGTACGGGCCATAAACATACTACCCGCCACAAAATTCAATTGTTCCAAAGTATTGCTATCAACGCCCATTCTGGCTGCAAGTTGTGACACTCGAACCGCATTTGAACCCAAATATGAGTTCATTGGAACTATATGCTCGGTAGGCCCAAGTATGCCAATATCTCGATTTTTAACCAAATAGTTGGAATTTACCCTAATGGCAGATTCGCTAAGCAACTTTTCAAAAATATCTTTTCGCCATAAATCGCCATCTTCACGGTGTGTCGATTTTTTAGTATGGATCTTAATCAACAAATCATGCCCTCCTTTCAATACTTCTGGCATAATTTTGATAAAGGGGAGTATGTCACGGCCTCGATTGCTAACGGGTAGTGCATAAAAGTTGTGTTGTTGCCGCTGGAGCTTTCTTTGCATCGATTCAATCAGCTCGATTGGTACCGTTACATAGAGTTTTAAGTAGACTGAATGGATGTTTTTTAAATACTCCAACATTTCATCAAAAACATCTTCATAAAAAGCATGAATCACGACCGCTACTGAGTTTTTGTCATTCAGCACTTGTTGACTGGCTATTGCAGCTTTCCGTGCAAGTGCCATACGAGTTGCCTCCAGATAGGCGTAGCCATAACGCTGGTCGGGTTCGAGATGCGCACCCTCATCCCAGCCGTTCCAGGCATTAATAAAAATAAGGCGTTCATCTTGATTATCAAAACACTCAAATGTTTCGCTAATTGCGTTGAACAACCATTCCTGATAGCCCAGAGGTGAACTGCCCAATAGCACCGTACTTTTATTGTTATACAGAGAAGTAGTATCCCATGAAGGGCATATAGCCCGAAACAAGGTATAGTTCGGTTTCCCGTAACTACGGCTACGATCAACGTACTGGTTATAGTCATAAACAGTACAAGCAAAATTGTCACCTAATGGTTGAACTTTGTCTGCCCTATTTTGCTGAATCATATCAATAGGCGGGAATTCGATAGCCGCGTCGAAACCATAATCGGTAGGATTTCCTGTTTCTAGCGACTGCGTGTATGCCAGATAAATTTTCCCTATCCCTTGATCCTTACACCACTGCCGCCATCGGCCAGCAGTTTCTTTAGTCAACGGTAGTAAGTTGGGGCATTTAACCAGCAATAATGGTTTATTATCGATTCGAATGTAGCGGGGATCTCGCATATAAAGTGAAACATGCTGGATGAAAGCAATGGCATCATCCAACGCATGGCGTTGAGGTATCAGGACATCGCTATCCAATCCATCTCCTTGTAGACTCCGATAATCATTGACCCAACATAAACAAAACGGCAAATCGAGGCTATCGTCCTTCAGATAATTTTGGATGGGAGTTTCCAGTAGGGAATTTCCGCTACGCCAATGGAAGTAGAAACAAAAGCCCTCAATTCCATATAACTTAGCGAGTTCGATTTGTCGACGCTGAACCCCTGGATCAATCAGGTTGTAATAGCCTAATTCACTGGGAATATGTGGTTGATAATGATCCACGAATTGGGGCTCTGCCGAACAAACCTTCGACCATTCTGGGCAACTTTCACCGCGTAATTTCGCATTGCCTGACGCAGTGTGAAATTGCGGGTGGTAGAAACAAATAAGCTTGGCGGGTTTACTTTTGAATGGTTTCCCTTTAAACAAAGGAACATATTCGGGATTGTTTTGAACACTATGAGCCGAACTCAGAGTTAAGCCCACACTTTGCTTTAAATCGTCAAAATATTGCAAAGGCAAACAATAGCCGTCTCCGTGATCCAGTGGATGATTACCCCATTTTCTTCGAATGATTCGCAATGGCCGAGTTAACTTCCAGGATTTGCTTTGGGTGATATGCTTTATTTCTTTGTACAGCTCCTTAATCGTCAGCTTGAGAAATTCGATTTGTCCCGCTTCGACTGCCACAATTTGGTCGCGCTCCGCTAATGCCAAGTCGCGTTCAGCTACAGCCTGCGTGAGGCTAGCGATTTTTTCATTGCTTTCGGCAATATGAGCCTGCAGCAAACCAAGCTCATAACTTTCGTTTAACCTTGAATCTAACACAACAAAATAATTAACTAACCGTTGCTTTTCTTTTGAATTGGGATCTAGCCATGTAACTTTCTTATCAGTTGGTGTGTCGTTTAGCTGGAAAACGCCTAGCCCGCTGGAATGAACAAATTCTAGATTGTTTGGGTAATGCGTTTGTAGTTCCTTCCAGAACCTCCCGGCACCACAACTAGATTCATCGGCTTTGATATTTCGGAACATAACAACAGCATCAGCCGTTAATTTAGGTAGCCACGCTTTAAAACTATGTGAAACCGCTTCGTAAGTTTGTGATCCAGTAATATGCAGCAGACCTATCGATTCATCCGAAAAAAAGGCTAAAGCATCATCATTACCCATTCGCAGCAATTGCGAGAACCCGGCATAGTATTCTTCATTGTGCACATGTACGGCAGCGAATATTTCATCAGAATATTCCCGTGAATGTTCGTCATCCTGCCATGCACCAATAGCATAACATTGCGTTAAAAGACTAGCTTCGTCAACTGATTGACAAAACGAGAAATAGGAGTCTCCCCTGTAAGTGCCCAGTTCAACAAATATCTTCGGTGAGCTTTCACGAATTACCCAGGCAGCAAAAGGTAAATGCGCTGTTTTATCCTTGGAGAATCGCTGAAATTTAGGCGAGAAACTTGTGATATCTAGAAGAGTATTTATGCTCATCGGAGACTTGAACGCGTGAAATTCATTGCTGCACTTTAATAATCTTGCACTGATTACAATATTGCCAAATAAGCCCGAAAATAACTTGGCTCAGTTTAGTAAATTTCGCTTTGACCAAGCTTTCTCATAGAGTATCCGGTCAAGCTCAGTTAAGCCCAACAATAAGTTTTTTGAAGATTGCGGGAGACCGTCAAATAAAGGCCGTCCTGGATTGGCATTGCTTTTGTGCTTGCCTACAGGTATTGTTATCCCTATATCTTTTAGGATTTTATCTTGATCTTTCCCATACGTTTCGGTAAACCCGATATAAGAAAAATCATCAAGGTGTTGTATTGCCAAAGCCAATAATTCTTCATCTTTCAGGACAACGCCGCTAGAACTGCCCCAGCCAGTAGCAATCTGGCAGACTTGGTGATTCCATATACGCGCCTTAATGTCGGGATCAGTGAAACCTAATTCCAGAAACTCATCCAATGATAGGCGTTGAGCCAACTCGTAATGCTTAAATTGATTAGGGTCACGTATCCTACAAAAATAATAAAATGATAAAACCCGCTCAACCGGATTCCGTAAAAAAGTAAAAGAATAGTGGCTTCCCATAAATTGTTTGGCAAAATCATAGCCAAAATGACCCGATATAAATTGGATTGATGCCAATCTACCTTGCGTGTGATCCATCTGGAAAAACTTTTCACTAGACAGCAGGCCATTAGCGTCCCGTAGATAAGCACCATGGCTGATCACATTGTCGTTACCATAGAACTGTCTTGCAATATCCACTATGGAAGTACCGGCTGTTTTTTGAAGGTGCATAAAAACGGCGGGCTTTAAATTTAAAAACCCTAGTCGTTTCGCAATCCTAAAAAAGGCATTACGAATTTTCATTATACAATTCGATAGTTTTAAAATTTATTGCAATTATGACAAGATGAATGGAATAACCTTTTTAAGGCGAAATCCAATTGTTGACGTACGTTGAAACTATAACCTGAATCCCGCCGCCCGCGCATCGCTATAAAACATCTTGACCGTATCCAAAGAGTAGTCATCAAGGTCATATCCAACCAGGGAAAGCTTTTTTAGTATGTCATTGGTGACAGTTATGACCTGGCATCCAATAGCATCCGCCTGGAATATATTTAAAAGTTCTCTCGGGCTTGCCCAAATAAGTTCAGCAGCAGGCGATGCTTTAAGCAGGTCAACCGCTGCCGCCATCAAGGGGACAGGGTCGCGCGCGGTATCTGCAATGCGACCGGCAAATACCGATACATAACTGGGGACATCAGGGCTAAGCGCAGCAACTACATCACGCACTTGGGCTAATGTCATGATTGCGGTTATGTTCAACTTAACTTTCTGCGAAGCCAGTTTTTCAACGAGTGCATAACAGGTTTGCCGCTTGGTATTGGTGACCGGTAATTTGACATAGACATTGTCGCCCCAACTGGCAATCACTTCCGCCTGCCGCTCCATGTCAATAAAGTCGTCAGAAAAAACTTCAAATGATATGGGCTTATCTTTAATTTCTGACAAGATTTCCAAGGCGAACGATTTATAGTTTCTTATCCCCGCTTTGTTCATCAGGGTTGGATTTGTCGTTAAACCCTTAATAAAGGGCTTTGCATACATATCGAGCATCCCTTCTTTGTCTGCTCCATCTGCGAAGATTTTAATATTAAGCTGTTCAACAGTCTTCACGGCCTTTCTCCGTTGATAAAATTATTTGAGCGGCCTCAAATAAAGACCTTGTAACAAAATCGCATGATTCTGGTTGCCTTTCATCATAGCCATAGTCGATAAAAACCGTCTTGCAACCGGCATTTTTACCCGCTTCCACATCTCTCCAACGGTCACCGATCATGTAGCTTCTACTTAAGTCAATGTTAAATTCAAGAGCGCCTTCTAGCAGCATTCCCGGCTTAGGTTTGCGGCATGGGCATTCGTCACTGCTGTCGTGATAACACATGATGAATCGGTCCATAGCCATCCGTTCGCCGAGATAGGCATTAATCGAATCAACGGTGTCACGTCTCAAAGTGCCGCGCGCCACGTCAGGTTGGTTGGATACAGTAATCAGGATAAATCCCGCTTCTTTCAATGCCAACAATGCCTCTGGAACTTTGGGCAAAATTTCTATTTCCGCCAGATCGCGAGGCGGATAAGGCTTACCCTCCCTCACCAACGCACGATTCAAAACACCATCCCGATCCAGGAAAATAGCGCGTGCCTTCGGGGTAGTGGCTAAACTCACTTAACCGCCGACTCCCATTTGGTCTCATTGGCCTTGAGCTTGGGGTGCGACACCAACAGGTGCCAAATCACAGCCTGGAATGCTTCCGAATGAGGGGTAATTGTCTCAGCGTTTACCGTTGGGACGATAGCGCAGACATCGGCCACTTTCGCTGTGTAACCACCGTCGCGCCCAACAATACCCGTTATTTTAGCACCGACCGCCTTGGCATATTTTAGGGCTTCTACAAGATTCGGACTGATGTTCTTTTCCAAATTACCGCCCCCCACAGATAAGATGAACAGGGCATCTTTTTCACCTAAACGACTGGTCTTTAACCATTCGACAAAGATGGTCTGCCAACCTTCATCGTTCGTTCGGGCGGTCAATTCCGACACATTATCGGTAGGCGCATAAGACTCAATGCCCACTATCTTACGAAAATCGTTCACTGCGTGAGAACAGTTGCCTGCGCTACCGCCTACACCCAGGAAAAAGAGCCGACCTTGATTTTGCTTAACGGTTGCCAACAATTCTGCCATCTTTTCGATAGCGTCTACGTTTAATGTATTGAGGATAGCGATGGCCTCATTAACATGTTGTTGTGAATAATTCATTTATCAATGCCTTTAGTTAGATATGCTTCTGTCTCTTTCAGGCCCTCAATGGAGCCGATTTCATAAAATCGTTCAAACACTTCATAACCCGCTAACCGCCCTTCTTGGGATAGTCGCTGATAAACTTCAGCGAGGTCAAACGGCTGGTCTTTAGGATAGGCCAACAATAATTCCGATGACAACACACCAAGCCCATAATCGATATAGTCCATATCTTTGGAGGGGGAATATTTATTGTACTCAACCAACTTACCCCCGCTGAAAAGCACGTTACTCCTATCCCAGCGGTCGCCGTTTTTAAGCACTGTCATTAGTGCTGGCTGACCTTGTGCCAAGAAATTTACCTCGACATCAACGAAACTGATAGGCAAATATGAATCACCGTAAAAGACGAAAAACGAGTCACCTAGCATGGGCAACGCCTTTCTGAGCGCCCCGCCAGTACCTAGCAAACGGGCACCATCATAGGAGTAATCAACCCTAAGCCCAAACCGCCGTCCATCGCCAATCACTTCCTCAATCTGCTCGCCAAGATAGCTGATGCACAATACAACATGCCCAATACCCTGCTGATGTAGATAATCGAGTTGCCATTCAATAAAAGGCCGCCCTGCCACATCAACCAAAGCTTTCGGGATAGTCTCTGTAATAGGACGCAGCCGCGTAGCCAAACCACCGGCCAAAATTGCGACGGTCAACATTAAGACGACAACACCACTTTGCTGCCTTCAAAATCAAAACGAAACCGTACTTCTTCCAGTCCAGCCGAACTCATTGCATGCCTTAACTTGTTACGGTCCTTCGCCATGAACATAAGGAATCCACCACCACCCGCACCAACCAGCTTACCGCCTATCGCACCATTATTCATGGCTAAGTCATACCATAAATCAATCTGGGGGTTACTCATGCCACTAGAGCGTTGCTTTTTATGCAGCCAATGCTTGTGCATAATTTCACCGAAAGCCGGGGTATCGCCTTTTTCAAGCACTTCCATACTCTGATAGCCCAGTTCCTTCACATAATGGAGGTTTTTGAGCATTTCATCATCGCTGGTCTTGGTACGTACGTTCTGATCTTTCAAGATACTACCCGCGCTGCGGGAATATCCGGTGAAGAAAAGCAGTAAATTATCTTCCAGATCAAAAAAGGTATCCATACTTATATTCAGGGGTCTTGCCGTGACCCTGTCATCCTTGTGAAAAGTGAAACAGGTCACGCCTCCGACAGCCGCCGCATATTGATCCTGCTTGCCAACAGGCTCGCCTAGGCGGTCTATTTCGATATGACAGGCAAGTTCCGCCAATTCCTCTTGGTGCAGATGCCGGCGGCGATGCGCATAAAGCGCCTTCAACAACGCCGTAGTAAAGCTACCGGACGAACCAAGACCCGTCCCGGCAGGAATATCTGCCAGGGTAGTGATTTCAACCTGCGGTGTCTTGAAATCAAGCAAGCGTAAGGCTTCGCGAATGATGGGATGTTTGACATCGGCAATGTGATCAACATGTTCCAGTTGCGAATATTTAAGGTAGATACCCGGAGTAAACGGGCGCATCACATTCACATAGACATATTTGTCGATGGCCGCTGAAACCAGAAAACCTTCATGCTCACGGTAATAGGAGGGTAAGTCGGTGCCGCCGCCACCCAAGGTAATGCGTAAAGGACTACGCGCTATGATCATAACCAGACTCCTTATAAATTTGTTCAATAATTTTCAGCGCTGCATAAGCATCGCCCAGTCCGGCTGCAGGGCTTCGATTAAGTCGAATATCATCATAGAACTCAGCCATCTCGACCACCCACGAATCATCCCCCATGGGATATTCCCAAGAGATGGTATCCGGTGGCCCCATTTCCGGTAACATCTTGTACCAAGTAAGCTTCTCTACGCCGTAACTGCCCCCCAGCCCAGACAAATCCAGCTTGCCGTCCCGACCGTATATCTCCATCGAGAAAAGATTTTTCCATTCCGTGCAGGATGCATGCAAAAAAGCCGTTTGTTTTTTTTCTGTCTTAAGGAGCATGAAGCCATTGTCATCGACAGGCATGTCCCAATAGTAAGTATGGGCAAACCCCTGCACCTCGCTGAAGTCGCCTAGAAACCAACGCGACAGATCAATCAGGTGAGGCCCTTGGTCAATCAACTCACCGCCACCAGAAAGTTCAGGTTTAGCCCGCCATTCCTTATCATATCCGATACGTCCGCCATGACCGTATCGACCACGGATGAACATCAACTCGCCTAGCGCACCGGAATCAAAGATTTCCTTCGCCTTGCGCAGGGAACGGTGATAGCGATGATTGAACCCGACACGGACTTTCACCCCTTTTTTCTCGGCGGCAGCGATCACTGGTTCTAGCTCTTTAGCTGACCGGGCTGCAGGTTTTTCGACGAGGACATGTTTCCCGGCTTCAACGGCAGCAAGCGTAATTGCGGCAAGTGAATCATGCAAGGTAGCTATCACGACAACATCGACTTCTAGTAAGCAAACTAGGTCACGCCAGTCGCCGAAAACCTTAGCGCCGAAACCTTTTGCTAAATTCTCGGCACGCCCTACATCTATATCGGCACAAGCCACCAACCGCCCACCAGTTCCCAGTGCTTTTGCCCTTTTTTGCCCAATCAGGCCACAACCGACAATCCCGATTCTCAAAGTCGTATCAAGATCGCTCACTTATCGCCCCAAGCAAACCCTCGATCACGTCCAGTAATGCGGCGGAGCGTATAAACGTCGCTAGTGGACAATTCATCCCGATGTTCCGGCCAGTGTTCCCAGTCATCCCAAACCGCACTGATGAGCTTGCCCGTGATGCCGTCACTTGCCGAAGATGCCAAAAATAAAGCCAAATCAGCGCCTCGACTCAGCGGAATGCCGCCTGACTCTTTTTGCTTTAGCGAGCGCTCATAGAAATCCTGACCAACTTTTTCCGGTCCGGCTTCTAGCACTTCATCAAGCATACGGGTATTTAATGCTCCGGGTGCAATGGCATTTACATCAATGCCCGTACCCCGCACCTCTTCGGCGAGTGTCTCGGCAAACCTTACAATCGCTGCTTTGGATACTGCATATGCACTTATACGGGGTATCGGGTTGGTAGCCCCGCCACCTGACAGTTGAATTATTTTCCCGTAGCCCTGCGCCTTGAAGTGCGGCAAAATTGCCCGGCACATCAAGATCGAGCCATAAACATTAATCTCAATTGCCTTGATCCATTCAGACCAATCGACTTCTTCGATCTCACCTTTGGGGCCATAGATGCCCGCGTTATTAACAAGGATGTCACAACCACCAAGCTGAGAAATCGTTTCGCTAACCAGAGCCTGTACATCGTACTCAACCGAAACATCGGCCGCTTTTGCAAAAATTTTTTGGTCAGTTTCTGCCAATTTGACGAGGTCGTCCTGCGCATCCCTCAGCAAAGCTGTATTTCGCGCGCACAACATTACATCAGCGCCCGCCAACACATATTTTCTAGCGACTTCTAGGCCAAAACCTTGATTAGCGCCAGTAATGATTGCCACCTTACCTGATAATACCTTTTGCATCTCAAACCTCGTTTACAGAAAGAGTACCCACGGCAAGGTATTTCAACCCTAAAGGCAACACCGCTGTTTGAAGATGTCGGTTGGCATCAATCACGACAAGATCAGGGCTTGCCACAGACAGCAATCCCTCTGCTGCTTGGCGAAATTCCTGCCATTCAGTGCCTACAACCAGTACGTCTGCCTGGTTCACTGCATCAAGAGGCTGTGCATAGGAAACCACGCTGCCAGGCCAATATTCGGGTAACACTCGAACGACGGGGTCATACACATGCACAATAGCCCCTTGTTCGACCAGCCAATCACAAAGTTCCACGGCAAGAGAGCGGCGCAGTGTATCTGTACCGGGCTTATAAGTCAGCCCCCAGATGGCAACGGTAATTCCCTTCAACTCCGGAAAATTTTCATGCAATTTACGCCTTACCCAATTTTTGTGTTCATTATTGCTCTTTTGTACCGATGATAGGAGTGGCGTCACTAACTGTTTCGCCCTGCCGGCCACTCCCAAGAACTCAATATCACGAGCCAAAGTCCCCCCGGCAAATGGTCCGCCAGGCGACAGGTAAGCCTTCGGACCGATGCGCGTTTCGGTCTTTAACCCACGTTCAACCTCTTTGGCATCTGCACCGACCAACTCACAAATCGAAGCAATCTCGTTTGCAAAAGTCACTGAAGTTGCCAGAAAAGCATTAATCGCATGTTTAGTCATCTCCGCCGACTCAACAGACATCCATTCAATCCTGTCCGTAATCGGCAACAACAGCGTTTCCAACTTACGCCGCGTATCATGCGAACGAACACCGACTACAATCCGATCCGGTTTTAAAAATACATCCAATGCTTTGCCCAAACGCAGGTTCTCTGGTGAACACGCAAAGCTGATCCGCTTATTTGCCATATTCTCGCGAACAAACGCTTCAAGATTGCGGATAGAGCCCACAGGCATTTGGGAAGACACCAAAACCACTGTTCCATCCACCAATAAGGGCAATACATCCTTGATCTGGCTTAGGACAAAATCCACATCTGCCACGTCATCATCATCGACAGGCGTATCAAACGTCACCCACAATACTTCTGCATCGGCGACCGCAACTGCCGTTTCAGTTGTAAAGTGCAGCTTCCCTTTGGCAATCCCTGACTGTAGAAGATCGTCAAGTCCAGGTTCAAAAAGCGGTGCTTTACCTTGTTTCAGGCCATCAATAGTGTTTTGATCCGCATCCAGGCCTACAACATCATGACCAACCGATGCCAAACAAGCGGCAGTTACCGAACCCAAATGCCAGAGGCCGTATATACAGACTTTCATCAGTCCCTTGCCTCGAATACCCATTCATTTTCGCGCAAATACTCCACCGTCTTGATTACCCCGTCACGAATACCAAACTTCGGCTTCCACCCCAACGATTGAATCTTCTTCGTCTCCAGAAAAATAAATGGATTGTCTCCAATCCAACCGCGGTCACCACCCGAATATTCCAGTTGCGGCTTAACCCCCAACTCTTCACAAATCCAGCCGATAGAGTCATTGACTTCACAGTAACCATCAACACCCAGGTTGAAAATATTGACCTTGTCGGTAGCTTTTTCCATAGCCAGCAAGATGGCGTCGATACAGTCCTGGACATAAAGGTAAGACTTCCTCTGCCTGCCATTGCCGAGCACTGGCAATCGTGACGGATCGGCCTTCAATTTCTGGTAAAAGTCAAAAACATGGCCGTGGGTATAACGCTCCCCAAGAATGGAAACGAAACGAAAAATCCAGGATTGAAAGCCAAAGCCTTCGCAATATGCCGCAATCAGGCCTTCTCCCGCCGCCTTTGAAGCACCGTAGAGCGAGGTTTGAATAGGAAATGGCCCATCTTCCGGTGTCGGTACAACCTCCGCTTCGCCATAGACCGAACCTGTCGATGAAAAAGCAATTTTCTTGATACCGTTTTTCCGCATGGCCTCTAATACGTTGTAAGTGGCAATCGTATTCTGCTCCAGATCCTTACGTGGATGCTCAGTACCGAAACGGACATCGGCATTGGCCGAAAGGTGAAAAACCGCCTCGCCACCGGCAAATGCCAACTTCAATGCGTCAAGATCAAGCAGGTCGATTTCAACGAGCTTAAAATTCTGATGCGCTAACGCACCTTCAAGAAACCGCCTTTGACCTGTAGAAAAATTGTCAACACCCGTCACTTGATGACCGTCAGCCAAGAGACGATCGACGAGGGTACTTCCAATAAAACCGGCACAACCGGTCACAATTAAATTCGCCACAACGCTTCACCTAAGATTTGAAAGTCCAGTATCTAGACAATATGAAACCAGTAATAACTGTTACGAACACAGAATAACACACACCGATATAAGGTGATAATCCAAACAATTCAACACAAACAGTGACTACAAAAATGGTTAAAAGGTAGTTAATAGCCGATACCAGAAGATATCTTATTGCTTGATGACTTTGCTTATTATTCACCGCGTTAAAGGTAAAATGCCTGTGTGCATAGAAATGAAAGATTGTAGAAATGAAATAAGCTGCACTAACGGCTATTAAATAACTGAATTTTAAATATGCTTGGACAACCCACATGACTGAAAAATAAATTCCTGCCGTTAGTGCGCCAACAGCACCAAACTTAAAAAAAGTTATTACTATAGACACTAATTCTATTTATTTGAAAATTAGACAGGTCTTTGCGCAGACATGAGAACACGAATTCCAAACGGCAAACGCAGTCTATTTAGATATTTAGTTTCAAATTCCAAAGCCCACAACATGATATTACTATTAGACGTTTTCCTGACCTGATTACGGACAACAGCTTTGTTTTTATTTTGTAATAATGTCTTATTCAGTAGCTTTACAACCGCAAACGCTGGATATAGCAAAAACCCTAGGTGTGATTCCCTACAAATATGAAATCCTGATTTTATTAATTTTTGACGCAATTCCACTGCTGAATATCTCCTAAAATGGTGTAACTCTTCATCATATGCGTCGTAAAGGCTTGGGCCTGATGGCACCTCGATAATTAATACACCCCCAGGCTTTAAAAGCTTAAATACTTTGTTTAATGCCATACCATCATTTTCGATATGCTCCAGAACATTGAGCATAATCAATACGTCGATACTCTGATCTGGCAAGGGGCATTTCAGTAGATCAAAGCGAATTAATGGGACACTCGGTAACGATTTAGCCAGTTGGTAGAGAGGCTCTTTTACCACGTCAGCACCCAAAACAACTGCTTCTGGAAAAATTTTTACTAAATCACGAATCAGAAAACCGGAGGAACACCCTATCTCCATAATGACAGAGCCTACGGTGCGCCCGAATTTTTCAACTTGACGTACCGCGTCATTTCGGGAAGCAAGATCAATAGGGTGGTTATCTCTCGCAGCTTCTTCATGCAATGCAGTCAAATCATCCGACCAGCCCGCAAAGTTTTCACTGTATTCAAGTACTGGCGCACACTTATCACCAATCACAAAATTCTTACCATCCCACTTAGGAGGAACAGAACACCCTAGAGGCGGAGGCAAAGTAAAAGGCAGCATCACTCCCGCTCTCCAAAGTTTATCTGCCGATCTACAATATACATTGGCCTCTGCTTCACTTCATCGTAAATTCGACCGACATATTCCCCAATCAGTCCAAGACCCAGCAACTGCACACCAGCGAAGAAACTCACGACCAAGACAGTCGTGGAAAGTCCCGGAGTTAATTCGATACCGATAAGCTTCTGTAACACATACCACGCTCCTAGCAAAAAACTTAATCCAGCCAAAATGAATCCGCTAATCGACATCACGAATAAAGGTTTGGAACTAAAACTAATCAGGCCATTAAGACCTATCTTGAGCGATCCAGTCAACCTATTGTAGTTACCTTTTCCAGCAAATCTTTCATCACGATCATATTCAATAAATGCTTGCTTGAACCCAACGTATGCCACTAGTCCACGAAGAAAACCGTGGCTTTCGTTCAGCCTACGTAATTCCTCAATAACCCGCCGCGTCATAATACGGAAGTCCCCTGTGTTACGCGGAATCTGAACGTCGCTGAATTTGTTAATTAGTGAATATCCAAAATGGGAAATGACACGCTTAACTAGCGTTTCTCCTTTGCGGGAACGACGTTTGGCATAAACTACTTCGTAACCTTCTCTCAATTTGGCGTATAACTGTTCAATGAGTTCTGGTTGATCCTGGAGATCAACATCTATCACAACGCATGTATTTCCTGAGCAGCTCAATATACCAGCCATAGTCGCTGCAGGTTGGCCAAATCTACGCGAAAATACCATTAGTTTCAGATTTGGGTTACGATTTATCTCTTCAAGGATAATTTCTTCGGTTCTATCTGGAGATGGATCTAGAGTAAAAATTATTTCATAACTTATCTTCATCGAATCAAAAACAGCTTCAGCTCGTGCAAGAAATGGCTTTATGTTATCTTGCTCTTTATACACGGGGACTACCAAAGATAACTGTACATGTTCTCTATTAGAAATTTTAGACATTTGGGATATTCGAAATAGTAGTGGTCATTAAAAGTAGTTTTTGCGTTGAGCGTGGCTATAACCTGTGGATTCAAATAGCGGTAAACCTCTAATGAATCTTTCTTGTAGTAAACAAATAAGGTTGCACTGGCGTCAGGAACGATCGTACCTTCCAACCAAGTTGAATGACATACCGACCTTTAGGAATTTCTTTTGTCTCACATGCACCAAAAAGTTTTTGGATTTCCTTTGTAATCATTATTTGTGGATACTGAAACGCCATGGGATGCGTTATGTACTTTGAGATCAAAAAGTTTGCAATTGGGAATAACCGCTTTTCAAAGAAATAAAACCAACTCGGTATGCAGGACTCAACAATAATAAGTTTACCACCTGGCTTTAAAACTCTGTAACATTCTCCAAGGCACTTACCGAGATTTTGTTCCGTTTCCAAAACATTACGACCCACAAGGTGGTGAATCAACATAACGACTAATACTGCATCATAGTGATCATCAGGTTCCGAAAGTTCCAATGCGTTTCCTTGCTTGAGCAGGACATTTGATGGGTACTTCGAAGCATCTAAAGAATCAAGAAACAAATCGACCGCAGTGATTTTGTTTACTAGCGAGGGCGTATAAGCAAAAACCCCACCGTTGCCAATATCGATCAGGCTATCGACCCCATTTACTTCTTCATTGACAGTGAGAAAAATATTCTTATAAGTATCAAGATCGCTGACCATATCTCTGTAAGAATCGAGATGATTTAAGAAGAAATCTTCATTTTTTTTCTTATTCACTTCAGATTGTATTGATTCCATTGATTACCTTTCAGTTTGATTTAACCATGTGTAATAGTCCGATATTGCAGACTCAGCAGATCCAAGTTCGTAACCTAGTTCGTTAGTTGCTTTTATAGAGGAGTAAAATCCATATTTTCCAATCAGTGCCCGGATTCGACTATAGTCAAAAGGCACATCATTGTAACCGAGTGCTTGAGCCATACTAAACGCAGCACCAGCTCCGTACATCAAAATGTTAGGGAGTTTAACAAATGGGCCTTTCCGATGATTTAATGAATTAATTAGAGAAAAATACTCCCTAATAAGAAGATTTTCTCCACCTAAAATATAGCGGTTGTTCCGTTTTCCAAACTTCATCGCTTGGATATGACCAATTGCAACGTTACGAACTGGCGCAACGGTAATGCCGGAATCAAACCAAACTTTAAGCCCCGCTTTTCGTGCAAGGTGAGCAGGCATAGTGCTCGGAGTAATCTTTGAGTCGAAGCGACCAATCACAGTCGTCGGATTAACAGTAACTAGGGAAAACGGCAAATGATCCGACAAGCTCAAAAGTTCCTTTTCGGCATTATATTTTGCCACATGGTAGGGGCTGGCTGGAATAAAAGTGTCAGTATCTTCTTCGCTCATCAACCGCTTTTTTGATGCAGAAAAGCCAATGGTGACCGCAGAACTTGTATAAACAACTTTTTCGACGTTGTTCTTTTTGCATGCCCCAAGCAAATTACGAATACCAGTTTTAATAACTTTTGGCAAATCCGGAGTAATTGTCGTTGGTGACGCTAGATGAAAAACATAGCGAATTCCTTTAGTCGCACGCATGAAATCATCCTGCGAGCAGACTTCCCCTCGCACCACTTCGACTGGAAGATCCTTGAAAGCATCTGTATTTGAGCCGCTCCTGACCAATATGCGAACAGATTCATTTTCAGCCAAAAGTTCGTGCACTAGATTCGTGCCGATATGGCCATTTGCACCCGTAACAAGGATCTGGCCATCAAAAAAGCTCATGTACTAAATCCTTCTTCATTGTAGGCTTTTACCATCCGCTCTATTCCTTGCCGAAGGGGTGTTCTTCCGTCAAACCCAAAGCTGGATTCGTTCAAAATATGACTAAGGTCATAACCAACAGAATACTCTTTTACCCGTCTCCTGGTTAGGAGCGCAAGGGGGCCGAAGCGCATCCATTTAGGCATTCGATCTGCAATGCTCGCGCAAAAATAAGCTAATCGGACTGAAACCTTGCTTGGTTGGCGACAACGTAATACCTCCGCGATTGTATCGAACAAGAGTTTTGTTGACAATTGATGAGGGCCGGCCGTAATAACAACCGAACTCTTTCCGAAGGCCTCTTCGTCAAAAAGCAGTTGCGAGATGTACTGAGCTAGATCATCCTCAAACACCACTGGGAACAATGCTTCCCCGTTTCCGAGTATCTTAAAGATCCCTGACTTTATCTGATCCAGGATTGGCTTCCATAAACCCACCGATTTTGGTCCGTAGATAAATGCCGGTCTCACGATGAGAATCTTAACAGGGGTTTTTGGTACTTGTAGTAAAAGGCGCTTCTCCAACTCGATCTTCGAAAGGCTGTAGGAATCTAAAAACTGAGTTCTGTAATCAAAAAGATCGTGCATGGTTCGCTTTAGCGTATGATCAATAACACCTATTGTAGAAAGAAAAACTGCTCGGATGACTCCCTGCCTTTCTGCCGCACGTAGTATATTCATAGCTCCGTCTACATTCACCGATAAAAACTTTTGTTCGCCCAGATGCAATGACGACGGAAGTAGAGCCGCACAATTAATGACCGCATCTGCATTTTGTAAAAGCTCATCACAGCACCTCTCGTCTTCAACGGAACCGACTACCAGATGATCGACTAAGTCTTTCAACTGGGTAACATTATCGTTCGGTGTGACAAGGATTCTAACAGCACATCCTATTGATTTTAGATAGACTACCAAAGATTGCCCCAATGCACCCGCAGCACCAGTAATTGCGATAGTTTTACTTAAAGTGTCACCCACTTTGCTTGAATGTAGTTCCGTTTTAATTGGCATTTAGGCTCCTAAAACCTGAAACCATGACCATCCCTTCTGATTCTTTATGTAGGTCAAAGCAGGATTATTTCGCAACGCCCTTTCGTCGCGTTCAGGAGCTACCAGAAACCCAGCGCCGGTCTTACGGAAATCAAAGAGTTCTAGATCAATCATGACCTGAACCACAACTGCTGAGGGAGACTCAATACGATATTTATCTATGTTCCCAACAACACCGCCTGAAAAAACAAGGTGTTGATATCGATTGTATTTGTCCGACTCTGTGCGATTAACATCTAGCCGCCCCCACAAAGAATTCTGGGGATAATTGAATACACCATTCACTACAGAAAGTCCACTAGCCAATAGATACATTGCTGGGATTTGTGTTTCAAGCACTAGTATCCGCTGGCTTGAATCATGACTTGCTTTCTTTTCTTTGAAACTATGAATAGGTATTACAGCAGCAACACTATGAGGTGCTATTCTAATTGGGTTAAAAGGTCCTATCGTTGCCACTGACAATGCCAAATTAAGGTAGATGAACTCCTTAAATTTACCCATAGCCAACCAATAACCAGCAACTGCAATAACAATAAACAGCCCAGCAAGCACTCCAGGTGAGAAGCCTGAGAGTACGCCTTCAGGAAGGTGTGCAACACTACGCAGGACTATGATCGACCATAACATAGCAACCCCAAAAACCAATATCTTGATTGGTACTGTATCTTGAATGGTCTTGAGGCTAGATGAAAGCAGCATTCCACTTAGAATTATGTAAGATAGCCCCAAAGCTATATCTGCCCTTTGGGGTGGGACACGTCCCCATAGCGAAAACTGAGCCGCTTCAGCAGGCAGGCCAATGAACGAAAAATATAAAATTATGGCTATTGATATTGCAAGAGCTATCTCAATGGCACCAATTGCATTTTGGAATCCCCGAATAACAAGTAATAAGATTAGCGGTAATAGCATGTAGGCAAAAGACGCTATTTCACACTGATTGCTATAATCGCCCTCTATTTTATACAATGTAACTATGTTAGTGAACCCGCGTAGTAAATCTGATAACGAAACGCTTCCTCCCAAAACCATGCTTCTTTGTCCGGGATATATTGTGGAAAGAAGTGTTTTAACAGCCAGACATGCATCTAACCACCATTCCCACAGGAGAAAGCTCGCAAGTAAAATTGCAAAGCCGTAAGATAATAGGCTGAATTTGTTAAAATTATTGTATAGCTTATCACGAACTACAATAGCTATGGATAACGCAATAAATAAATACGCCAAAGGTATTTGCCAAGGCGGGTAGAGAATTAAAACGAAGCCAGCCATAGCTAACCCTAAAACACAACCTAAAGCCAATTGATGATATTTACTTTTTGATCGCAAAATTCCGATGGCGGATATGAATGCAAGGCTTGGAAAAAATACGGCGTATGCAGGCCAATTAGACCAAACGGCCACATAAGGCGATACACTAAACCACAAAGCGATTAAAAAGCTCGATTTCCAGTTACCGGGCAAAAGTAAACCAACAACACCCCAGAGTGCAAACAAGCAAGCGAATATTGGAAAACACCAATACCAAGATAACGCCCTTTTCAGGTCGAAGATAAAAAAACCCCAAGTGGCTGGTTTAGCTATTGATGAAATATGCGCTACCGGTACTCCTGGCAGTTGAAAAACAAGCATGTTTTGACCATCTTCGCCAATATTTGCATTAACCACCGGGAATTGTGGGCGATGATTATATTGGGCAATTGCCCAAGGCGTAGCCACCACCCACTCATCAGAGCGAATAGGCCGATCTTCGCCCCAAACATTCTTCACATCTGAATGTACGAAAGGAGTATGCTCAAGCCCAACTTTGAATGATGATCCAGTAATCCCCAAACAAATCAAAACCCCAAAGCAAAGGAGTAAAGTGAAGCCAAACAATACAGGTGGCTTAATCAGCTTATTGGTTTTAGAAGAAAGCAGCCCTGCTAAACGATCTGCCTGTAAATATCCTATGCCAAGCAAGGTTAGCATGACGATTAAAATATACCTTGTACCCTCGACAACTAGGCGAGAATGATGCAAACCTCCATTAACGACAACCTGATTAACCTGGTGATTTAAAACTAATCCCTTCTCAATGCCATTATCAAGTTTCGCCAACACCTTGACGGAATATTCACCCACTTTTAAATTACTAGGCAATTTCGTATTAATACGCCAACCAGATTTAAGCCAATCACTACGACCCATTGATTTAACAACATCTGGACGTTCAAATTGTTTAAAATCTCCTTCGTAAATCATGGTATTGCCAAGCCAAACAGAAAGCGATACGATTTTGTTCCCAGAATTTTGTGCCGCTACCCAACCTTGCGCAACAATTTTATCTCCATCTGCGACAAACGAATCGACATAACCTTGAATTTCTGATTGGGGCACTTGCTTAGGTTCAGCAATGGACTGAGTCGAACCCAGCATTAGATAAATTAAAAAAAACAGAAACGCTAATAGTGATTGAAATCGAAAGATTTTAGGCATTCACAAACTTCTCGCCAAACGGCAAATTAATTTCACAACCCACGGAGTGACCCTACGCTCAGAACCACTACGCCTTAAACTCCAAAACCGTCTGTGCTAGCTGCATTTAGCAATTCCAAACGATTTGAGGAAATGGCTGGGGTAGTTTTCCGCAAAGTAACATGAAATTCACAACCTACTGTATCAAATTCTTTGGCTACAGACAGCCCTGTCAGACCAAGAGTTTGGAGATCAGCCAAAATCAAACGAAAACTGCTGGGCGTAAACCGCCAATTATGAACATCCATATATTCAGTAGTAGTTCTTGCCATTTCCCACTCGTCGCGCGCTTGATCGATGTTGTGCAACAGTGAAAATGTTCCTGTATCTGTATCACCTTGCCCCCAAGCAATATGACCATTACGCTTCGAAGCGCCGGCATAATGCTCAAAAACCTTTCCAGGGCTCGGCCGCTTCCTTCTTTGCTCATAGGCATCAAGCAGTTCACCTGTCCATGTAACAGGGTTGAAATAATCGAAACAATAGCGTTTATCTGGAATTACCAAGGATAGAACCCCATTGGGTTTCAGCAATCGCTCACATTCTTTAAGAAATGTAATCATATCCGGAGTGTGCTCAATAACATGACTGGCAATGATCCAGTCATAACACTCCTCCTGCCCCACTGATTCATGGAGCGGCTCTCCGTGCCAAACAAAATCGACTTCTTCAATATTTTCCAGTACTACTTCGTGGTCTTTGTACTTTGTACGCAACTCATCTGCTGAGATATGGTCCAGAACTTGAACATTAAATCCTCGTTTTTTGGGAGCCATCGGGTTATGGCTGGGGCCAATTTCTAAACCCAAACCATTTTTGTCAATCATGAATAAAGCCTTTTCTTGTCTATTCAAAACCGACACGGTTTCTTCTGCCTGTGAAGTCAATATTTCTACCCTGGGCGGCCAAGCATAACTAAAATCTTCATATTTCAAAGTCAAGTTAGGGCTATACGCCGGATCATTCACTAAAAAACCATCCCAGTTGTCATTCATGTACTGCACTTCTTTGGAAAATCTCTTCTGTTTTTCTAGCGTGTCCTCGTCACCACGCGTTGCAGACTCATGGTGATACAACTCAGCATAAGGAGTCCAAATGTTGCGATAACCCGCTTCCCTTACGCGTAGGCAAAAATCGACATCATTGAAGGCAACCTCAAGTTCAGTTTCATTTAAACCATTAACTTCTTCGTAAATCGCCTTACGAATTACCATGCAAGCGCCTGTTACTGCTGAAAAACTCTGGATGATACTTGCACGACCCATATAACCAATCTTTCTCTTTGGCAGGTGTTTGTGCGAATGTCCCGCTACGCCACCGACGCCTAAAACTACACCACCATGTTGCAATGTATTGTTGGGATACCACAATCTGGCGCCCACTGCGCCTACACTAGGCTGCAAGGCGATACTGACCATCTCTGTCAGCCACTCGGGGGAGATAACTTCCAGATCATTGTTGAGTAATCCGATTATCTCGCCCCGTGCTAATTTTACGGCAGCATTATTCAGCGCAGAATAATTGAAAGGACGGGCATCGCGAACTACCCTTATGCGTGATTCAAGTTTTAGTTCGTTTAGATACTGAAGAGTCGCAGGATCATCTGAACCGTTATCGACAATCAGTATTTCATATTTAGGGTAAGTCGTTTTATCAAGAATACTTACAACACATTGTTGAAGCAGTTGCAAACCGTTCCTGGTAGGAATAACTAAACTGACTAACGGTGGATTATCGGGTAATGAGTAGTGAATTCGATACCAATGGGCAATCAACTCAGCTTTAGCATTTATCTGTTGCCTCTGAAAGTTCTCATTCAACGCTCTTACCCCCGCTAGCATCGCATAAGGTTTTGAAGCAGTTGATTGCGCGGTGCTCTCGGCATGCACGCGCCAATGATAAAGGACTCTAGGTATATGATAAATTTGTTCAGGTTTGATTCTTTCAATATAACGTAAGGCTAAATCATAATCTTGTGCACCTTCAAAACCTACCCTAAAACCACCCAATACCTTGAGATGGTCTGTATGATAAATCCCAAGGTGCGAGATCATATTGTATGAATAAAATAAATCCACATTCCAGTCGCTTTTAAAATGTGGGGCGAACCTTCTGCCTAATTCATCAACTTTGTCTTCATCAGAATAAATCAGGCGGACATCTGGATTTTGGCAAATGGCATCTGCCACCCAAAATAAGGCATGTTCACTTAATAAGTCATCATGGTCTAACAAGGCGACCCATTCTCCGGTAACCAATTCAAGGGCGCTGTTGGTAGCGGCTGAAATGTGTCCATTTTGTTCGCGGTACACAACCTTGATACGCTGATCTTCTTTGGCATAGCGTTCCAAAATAGGGCGGATAGCGCTGTCAGTAGACGCATCATCGGCGATACAAAATTCCCAATGTGGATAAATTTGGCTGCGTACCGACTCTATTACCTCTATTAGCCATCCGGGCTTTGGGTTGTAGACAGGCATGACTACCGATATAAGCGGCTTATTCGGCATCTCATCAACGCGTTTGCGCAATATAGCGCGAATTTCATCAGTCAACGTATCATAAAGCCGTATCCACTCAGCGTAATTGTTTCTACCCGATTCATCGGAAGCTGCCTTTTGAATAGGTCGTTGCGATTGAGCGGCTAACCTGAAACCACGTTTGATGCCTGCTAATCCTTCTGTCTGGAATAGCTTAATCGCTTTCATGGTTGCATTTGTCATGCCGCCGCTTAGTTTTACGGCAGGTCCAAGTAGTTTTATGACGCGTTTGACGCGCATTATCTGGTGTCCGACAAAACGGATTGGACTCGTAATTCGCCAACTGGTTGAGGCATATAATTTTGCAACTAACTGATTACGCTTTGTTAGTCTTTGCTGGAGGTTGGCAATGTTGCTATCGTATTCGGCAACAGTTTGGTTAAAATTAGCGATTTGAACGGAAACAGTTTGATTGAGATTAACAATGTGTTGATTAAGATTAACAATGTGTTGATTAAGATTAGCAATGTGTTGATTTAAATTAGAAACATCTTGCTTTAGTACTGACAACTCATACCGCTCGAGTTGCCTCAAGCCTAAAGAGGTAAAGTAATCTATTACTTGCCTTTTTTCTGGGGTATCGGGTTTTAACCATGAGAGTTGATTATTTTCTGGTATATCATTTAACTGTAAAACACCAAGCCCATGTGAATGGACAAACTCCAGGTTATTCGGATAACGGGCTTGAAGTTCTTCCCAGAGTTTCCACACACCAAAGCTGCGCTCGCGGACATTGGTGTCGTGAAACATTACAACAGCACCAGGTGCCAATTTAGGTAACCAGGTTTCAAAATCGTGGGAAACTGCTTCGTAAGTGTGCAAACCATCAATGTGCAATAAGTCTATCGATTTATCCGAAAAATACGATGCCGCATCATCAAAAGTCATCCGCAACAAACGAGAGGACTTAGCATAATGTTTTTCGTTGTGCATATGCACGCCACCGAAAATCTCATCGGTGTATTGCCCTGCTTGTTCGTCACCCTGCCATGTATCAACGGCATAACATTTAGTTGAAAGCCCCGTCTCGGCGACCGATTGGCAAAATGAAAAATATGAATGCCCGTAATGAGTGCCTAGCTCGACAAATATTTTTGGAGAAACCTCTTGGATCACCCACGCTGCAAATGGCAAATGCCCAAACCAAGCGCTGGGGGATTGAAGTAAGTTCGGAACAAATGAAGCTATTTTAATTAATCTGTTTTGAATCATGTCATAGTTTCTAATGCTTGTGGAATGGAATTAAAGAAATGCTCAGGGTACAAATCAAATTTACCTCATACCTATCGTAGTCGTCCAATGCTGAAGCCAACGTTTCAGACTACTCTTCTTATTCCACCAAATTCCCTTATCTGGCTTACGGCAGACAAGCATCGAATCGTGCCAGCAATCACTATCGTCATAACCGAGGTCTTGCCATTGGGTCACCGCCTCAATGACTTCCATTTGCGCAAAATGCGCAAGCGAAACCATACCGTCAGGATAAAAACGCCAACAATCCATCGGGTAACGATGCTCAGGCCCACTGGATGGGGCAATAATACAACATATGCCACCTGGTTTAAGCACGCGCGCCACTTCCAGCATTGTTATCCAGAAATACTGGATATGCTCAAATGCTTGACCTGAAATCACAACATCCGCAGATTCACTGGCAACCTCTCGCCAAACATAAGGTGTATTCAAAACTATATCAACATTATTTCCAGCAGCCATATCTATCCCGACATAATCCCAAACCAGTTCTGAAAACAATGAACGATAACAGCCATTTACATCTTGGCTTCCCAAATCTAGTATTCGAAGAGGGTCATTGATTTTTGCAGACAGATACTTATCACGAAATGCGTTCATTTTTTCGATTGAACTTTGATGCATATCAATTTCCTCTTTTTAGATACCCTTTAGGGTTCCATGTTATAAGAAAAGCCTCTTTTTCTCTGTCAATATAGAAATTCTGGTTGCTGTCTATGAAGTCAATGATAGCTTCATAAGGACCTGGGTTTGGACCTACATCAAGGCCATGGTGACAGATGCTATCTTCAACAATTAGGTAGCTCCCAACAGTCACAAGTTGCGAATATTTCATTAAGACATTTAAGGTATTTTGATATTCATGAGAACTATCTTCGATTACCATAACAGTCTCAGCTTTACCACATTTTGCAACTACCTCATCAAAAACTTCGCATGCATCCCCAGTAATAAAAGATATTCGTGGATGATTCTTTGCTTTTTGATCAAGGCGTGAGTGATCAATATCAACGCCGATAACAAACCCCTTGCCAATTTGGTCGCATAAATGCGCTAAAGAAAGAGCGCTACCTCCGCAATAGTTACCAACTTCCACAATTACATCTGGCTTCAACATAAAGATTATCTCTTGATATATCCAAAAATCCATAGGACTACGTAGACACTGAATCCCAAAATATGTTGAGTCTGTTACAAGCCTTGATTGAATGATTTGGAGAACCTCGCCGAGAGGCTTCAAAAGTGCGTCTTCCATGTAATCGGTTTTATTGGACGTATTCAATTATTATTCCTCGTTTGTTAAATTTTGTTGAACGAAACTGATTGAAATGCAATGCCTACGAGCCCATAACGCAGTTTATTTGATACAACCTTAAAGACTACAACATCATGTAGCCAATGATGCTGAGTGTGTTCAAAGGGATCGCCTTCAGCGATAGAAACTGTCATTGCGTATTCACCGTTGGGCAACAAAGGCATTTGAAATTGAAATACCGCTTTAATTTGTTCTCCAGCATTAACTAGCATTGGCGGATTTACGTAGGTGTAAGTGTGTTCGCCAAATAATGGTTGCCCCAACCGATCATTAACAAACCACCCCAGTATGGGGCTGTAAACACTTTCATTGGCTATAGCTATAATTTCCAGATTAACCAACTCACCACCATGCAACATTGGTATAACTTGCCCATCATTATTCATTAGGCGCACGGACAAAATTTTTGCTTTACCAGTCTCCCATCCGCCAGACTTGTTAAGCTGAGTGAAATAAGCGATTGAGGTTTCTTTGTCAAAAGTAACATCGGCGACTTGGCTCTTTTCCTTTTCTTGACTTGTACTCTTAATGTTATTAACAGATGTTAAGCGAACATCATCGCCATAAATTTCTTGTAAAGTAAATTGTGTATAAGCCTCTACCACTTGTTTTGTAATGCCTGCCTTAGAAACCGTACCCTTATTAAGCCAGATTGCATGTTGACAGAGATTTACAATACTTCCACTATCATGACTGACGAATAACACTGTCCCTTGCTCCATGAATTTGCGCAGGAAGCGCATACATTTCTGCTGAAATACAGCGTCACCGACAGACAACGCTTCATCAATCACCAAAATATCCGCATCCACATGGGCAATCACGGCAAAGGCGACCCGTACCACCATCCCACTGGAATAGGTTTTTACGGGTTGCTCGATAAAATCGCCTACGTCTGCAAAAGCAACGATGTCATCAAAACGGTCGTCGATTTCCTTTTTGCTCAAACCTAACACCGAAGCATTTAGATAGATATTCTCGCGCCCCGTGAATTCGGGGTTAAACCCAGAACCCAACTCCAGCAAGGCGGCGATGCGGCCATTGGTCTGTACACTGCCACTTGTAGGGTTAAGCGTACCGCAGATCAGTTGCAACAAGGTCGATTTCCCGCTGCCGTTGCGGCCAATGATGCCGACTGTTTCGCCTTTTTTTATTTCGAACGAAACATTGTTGAGCGCCCAAAATCCACGAAAGTATTGTTTGGGTTTTCTTCCCAACAAGCGTTGTAACCGAGGTAATACGAATTGCCTGAGCCTGTCATTCGGCCTGTCGTAAATTTGGTAGCACTTGCTGAGATTTTCGACCTTGATGGCGATTTCTTCAGAGGACATCGGCAAATCCCTTTCTGGTTTTTTGGAACCAGAAATAGCCTATCCAAGCGACAATACTGGCGGCAAGGGTGTAAATCCCCAATCCTAGCCAGTTTGGCGTATGTCCCCAAACCAGGACATCTCGCGCTTGTTCTATAATGAAGGTGAGCGGATTGGCCATTATGAAGGGGCGAAACCTTTCGGGTACGGCGGTAATCGGGTAAAAAACGGGGGAAAGGAACATAAGCACGGTAGTAACCAAGCCGATAGTTTGCCCCACGTCGCGGATAAATACGCCTAGGGATGCCAGTATCCACGCCAGTCCAAGCGTAAGGATAACCAGCGGCAACAAGACTAGCGGAAAGAAAACCACCGTCCAATGCAAGTAACTATTAAAGAGCGCGAACGCGGCTAACAGCACACTAAGGCTGATAAAGCTATGGAAGAGTGCCGCCCCCATGGCAATGACGGGCAAAATTTCAATCGGGAAGATCACTTTTTTAACGTAATTGACGTTGGAAAGGATCAACCCAGGCGCACGGTTGATGACTTCGCTAAACAGGCTTAGCACGATCATGCCGACAAACAGCACGACGGCGAATTGTGCTTTGCTTTCCTCACCGCCCACACCGCCCCAACGGGCTTTAAAAATCTCTGAGAACACAAAGGTGTACACAATCAGCATAAAGACGGGGTTGAAGAACGACCAAGCCAAACCCATGGCCGAACCTTTGTATCGTCCGATGACTTCCCTTTTGGTCATCTGTACGATGAGTTGACGATTGCGCCAAAAACTTTTCCCTAACGACAAAAGAGATGTAGGCTGGGCAGCGTGAGGATTGATGGTTATGGAGTGATTATTCATTTACAGCTTTTTCTATGACAACTCTGGATTTGTATTTCGTTCAATGGGTGCTTGAATTAACTCAAGGGCCGTAGATTGGGATGATAAATCCAACAATCGGGCAATACGGATTTCCTGGCTCAACTCGATGGCCTTTACGATTAAGCCCTGACGCATTCGACGATAAAATCCAGCTCGTTTTCCGTTAAAAAGGCATTCATCGCTAAGCTTATGACTTCGTTAGCCGCTTTTTCGGCAATGGGGAAATCGCCCGCTTTATTGCCCAAATACTCAAAACATTCCTGTAAATGCAGTGGTTTTGGATAATGGATTGCGGTTGGGATTCCGGCTTTTTGAAGCTTTTCTTGCAATAAGGTCCTTTGTGGGGAACGTAGGGTGTATTGCGCCCACACGCTGGTGCGATCCGGTTTGATTTTAGGCAACACAATTTCTGGCGTATTTGCCAGTTTGCTGCTGTATGATTGGGCTACTTGCTGCCGCATCTCAATTTCTTTTCGGTAATGCGGCAGTTTTGCCCGCAACACGGCGGCTTGCAAGGTATCCAAACGTCCGCCCATGCCGATGTATTTATGGAGATAACGCTGTTCTTGCCCATGTATGCGTAGCATACGCATTTTTGCCGCCAACGCGTCATCATGGGTAAAAACTGCGCCGCCATCCCCGTAACAACCCAACGGTTTGGCCGGGAAAAAGCTGGTGCAGCTAATGTCGCCCAAGGCACTGTCGGTTTTGCCTTGGTAAGTGGCGCCAAAGCTTTGTGCGCCGTCGATAATGACTTTAAGATTGTGCTTATCGGCAATAGCCTTGATTTCATCCAGGTCCGGCGGTTGCCCGTAAAGCGAAACCGGCATGATGGCCTTGGTTTTTGGCGTCATGGCGGCTTCGATTTTATTGGGGTCAATGTTGTAAGTGTCTTCCTGACTATCCACGAACACAGGCGTGGCTTTCATTAACGCGACGGTTTCTGCGGTGGCTATAAAAGTAAATGGTGTGGTGATAATCTCATCGCCAGGCTGGATGTCCAACGCCATCATGGCGAGCAGTAAGGCATCTGTGCCGCTTGAACAAACAATTGCGTGCTTGGCTTCCGTGAATGCCTCTAGTTCCCTTTCCAGCAAATCGCATTCTTCGCCCATAATGTAGTTCGATTTGCTTAATACCGCATTAATTGCGGTATCAATCTCATTTTTGTAAAGCTGATATTGGTGTTGAAGGTTGGCGAAATCTATTTTCATTTCAATTTTTAACGGTTATCAAGTTCAATTTTTGCACATAAGACGGCTTTCTGTCACTAATTCCACCGAATCAAAATGATTTTTGGCGACAATATTATCCTTAATTTGCGCTAACATTTATTGAATGCCAGCAGCGGGTATGGCTTTATGCCTTGATTATAGGGTGGGAAGATTGCTGATAACGTCCTCGCGTAGCCTATATAAGGCTAACCCCACTTTAATCCCTGTGGCCTGAATCCTCGGCAGGAGTTCCTCATCTGTCGTCCCAGGATATTCGCATTTTCAGCTTAAAGAACATTCTATTAGTCGGCTGTAATTTCAAGCAAATACTCGCCGTAAGAGGTTTTAGCCAGGGCTTCGGCGCGTTTAATCAATTCCACATGGCTTAACCAACCCCGTTTAAACGCAATTTCTTCCAAACAAGCGATTTTGAAACCTTGTCGATGTTCAACGGTTTGCACAAATTGTCCCGCTTCTATCAAGCTGTCGTGCGTGCCGGTATCCAGCCAGGCAAAGCCACGGCCTAAGATTTCGACATTTAATTGTTGTTGGTGAAGATAGACTTCATTGACGGCGGTAATTTCCAGCTCACCACGATGGGAAGGCTTTATTTTTTTTGCAATATCAATCACTTGATTGTCGTAAAAATAAAGTCCAGTCACGGCATAGTTTGATTTAGGTTCGGTCGGTTTTTCTTCAATGGAAATTGCCCGGTTGTTTTCGTCAAACTCAACCACACCGAAGCGTTCGGCATCCTTGACCTTATAGCCAAAGACAGTTGCCCCTTCATTCCGGCTTAATGCACGTTTTAAGTTGTCGGAAAAATGCTGTCCAAAGAAGATATTGTCTCCCAATACGAGGCAACAATTACTGTCACCGATAAATTGTTCACCAATCAGGAAGGCTTGGGCAAGGCCCTCGGGCTTAGGCTGAACGGCGTATTCAATTTTAATGCCGTAATCCGAGCCGTCGCCCAGCAGGTTTTTGAAACTGACCTGGTCCTCAGGCGTGGTGATTATCAGGGTTTCCTGTATCCCTGCCAACATCAGAACGGATAAGGGGTAATAAATCATGGGCTTATCGTAAACGGGAAGCAATTGCTTCGATACCGCTTTGGTGATGGGGTGCAGCCTTGTGCCAGCCCCGCCAGCGAGAATGATGCCTTTCCAATTCATTTTTATTCTCCTAGTCCAAGCCGTTCGCGGCGGTAGCTGCCGTCTTGGACATGTCGACACCACTCCAGGTTATCGAGATACCACTGAACGGTTTTCTTCAATCCCGTTTCAAAGGTTTCCTTGGGTGTCCAGCCAAGTTCATTAGCGATTTTCCCGGCATCAATCGCATAACGCAAATCGTGCCCTGGGCGGTCTTTCACAAAGGTAATCAAATCTTGGTAATGGTTGATACCGTTGGGCTTCTGCGGATGCAGTTCCTCAAGAATGTTGCAAATTGACCGCACGACATAAATGTTTTCTTGTTCGTTATGTCCGCCGATATTGTAAGTTTCACCGATCTTGCCTGTTTCCACCACAGTAAGCAACGCCCTGGCATGGTCGTCCACGAATAGCCAGTCCCTTATCTGCTTGCCGTCGCCATAAACCGGCAACGGCTTGCCATCAAGCGCGTTAAGGATGACCAGCGGAATGAGCTTTTCAGGAAAATGGTAAGGCCCGTAATTGTTGGAGCAATTAGTTACCACAACCGGAAACTTATAGGTACGATGCCATGCGCGGACAATATGGTCGGAACTGGCCTTGGATGCGGAATAAGGTGAACTCGGCGAATAGGGGGTTTGCTCTGTAAATAAGGAACCATCGTTCGGTAAATCGCCATAGACTTCATCCGTAGAAATATGATGAAAACGGAATTGGGCTTTTTTATCGTCAGCCAAGGCGTGCCAATAATTACGCGCCGCTTCAACCAGAATATAAGTGCCGACGACATTGGTTTCGATAAAGGCCGCCGGGCCGTCTATTGAACGGTCAACATGCGATTCCGCCGCCAAGTGCATGATGGCATCGGGTTGGTGCTGTTGCAGGATGGCATTGACTGACACCGCATCGCAAATATCGGCTTGGACAAACTGATAACGCGGGTTGGCTTCTATCGATTTCAGCGACTCAAGATTGCCCGCATAAGTGAGTTTATCGAGATTGACGACACTGTGTTCGGTATTTCCTATCACATGACGAATTAGCGCAGATCCGATAAATCCGGCCCCGCCGGTAATCAATATTTTCATGTCTTGAATGGTCTCGCTGACTGGTTGAACTGATGGCGACTAACTAACTAGAATAGAGAAGGTCGATAAAAATTAAGCCATTAGCTTAATTCTTGCATACAAAGCCTGAGCGCATTATCCCATGACGGCATCACTAAACCAAACTGTTGTTCCAGTCTTTCATTCGATAAGCGGGAATTCGCAGGGCGTTTCGCGGGGAGCGGGTAGTCTGTCGTCGGTATCGGATGGATTACTTGGTTTTTCAGCTCCGCCTTACCCTGCTCCCTGACTATATCGACAATCTTCTGCGCGAAACCATGCCAGGAGGTTTCCCCGGATGCGGTCAAATGGTAGGCATTGGAATTAAAGATACCGCTTTGCTGCTCAAATACCGACTGCCGGACAACATGTACCGTGACTTCGGCGATTAATCGCGCCCAGGTCGGTGTGCCGATTTGGTCGGCAACAATCTTGAGCTCTTCCCGTTCTGCTGCCAACCGCATGATTGTCCGCAAAAAATTGCTGCCTCGGCTGGCATAAACCCAGGATGTCCGCAAGATAAGGTAATCACCGCCCGCCGATTGGATGGCCTGTTCACCGGCTAATTTACTCTGCCCGTAGACATTTATCGGATGGGTGGCATCGTTTTCTGTATACGGCGTGTTTTTGCTACCGTCGAATACGTAGTCGGTCGAATAATGAACCAGCAATGCGCCGATCTTGTTGGCTTCCTCAGCCAAAACCCTGGGTGCTTCGGCATTGACCAGAAACGCCAATTCCGATTCTGATTCGGCCTTATCGACTGCCGTGTAAGCCGCGGGATTAACGATGACATGGGGTTGGTGTTGTTCGACGATGCCCTTTAACGTGTTTAAATCAGAAAGGTCGGCTTGACTGCGATCAACCGCTATGACTTCACCCAGCGGCATCAATGTCCTCGCCAACTCCCACCCCACTTGCCCAGTACCGCCTGTCAGCAAGATTCTCATGCAAACACCTCGGCTTCGCTCAGCAACTTGGCCACCTTATCTTTATTGGACAAGGTGGGTTCGCCCGTAATCGGCCATTGAATATCGATAGCGGGATCATTCCAGAGTAGGCTGCGCTCAAACTCAGGCGCATAGTAATCCGTTGTCTTATAGAGAAATTCCGCACTATCGCTGAGCACCAAAAAACCGTGGGCAAAGCCTTCCGGTATCCACAACTGGCGTTTGTTCTCGGCTGAAAGTATCACACCGACCCAATGCCCAAAGGTTGGCGATAGTTTACGAATATCGACGGCGACATCGAAAACTTCACCCGCCACTACCCGTACTAATTTACCTTGCGGCTGCTGGATTTGGTAATGCAATCCCCGTAACACGCCTTTGGCGGATTTGGAGTGGTTGTCTTGCACAAAATTTGTCTTTATGCCAGTTTGTTCAGCAAAACTTCGGGCATTAAAGCTTTCGTAAAAAAACCCCCGTTCATCGCCAAAAACCTTGGGTTCTATAATAATTACGTCAGGGATATCAGTAGTCTGTATAGGCATAAGTGATTTGTGTTATAGCTTTAATTTATTGATCGTGCGGTTGAAAAAGTGCTTGGGATAGTAAAATCCTAATCCTGATTATCTAGGCGGTAGGTAATATGATTAACATCAGCCACTTAATTTTCCATTATTGATTCGGCCTTTTAATGTCCGAACCGTTCGTGCTGAGCTTGTCGAAGCACACACCGCCTTTCGACAGGCTCAAGGCGAACGGAAACTTAATACTTCACAAG